>NZ_JAELVH010000027.1 GCF_019399235.1 Streptomyces poriferorum
CCCACCCCCGATTTCCGAGCCACTCCACGCTACCCGTTTCCGGCAATCAGGCGAAGGGTAGAAACTACCCGATAGTAGGGCTTTCCTCCTGAGCTCGAGGGTGCCTACGGTGCCGATATGTCGAACAACATCGCCCCGCGCGAGTCCGAGACCACTCTGGCCGAGTTGCGTGGAGACTGCGCACGGATGGCACCCCACTGGGTGGTACCCGTGAGGACCGCTCCCACCCCCGTGGCACCCTCCCTGATTCACGGCGTGAACGTGCCGCCCGCCTCGGCCCGGCTGATCGACTCGATGGCGGAGTACGGCGACTGAGTCACCGGGCCCTCGCCGCGCCGGCCGCCCCCGGAGGGAACCGGGTGCGCCCTCGTCCCGTCCCAACGGTGTTCCGTACCAACGGGACGGGCCCGACAGGGTCCTGGCGTACGACGGCGAAGGAGCGAACCGGTGAGCACCGAGCGACCCGACAACGATGTGACCCGCCCCCGGCGGCGGTCTCCCCTCGCCGTGGCCTCGGTGGCGGCGGCCGTACTGCTGGCCGGTGGCGGCGGCGCGTACTGGGCGATGGCGGCGGACGGCCATGGTGGCGGCGAGTACAGCGCCTCGGACGGTTCCGGCGCCACTCCCCCGCCCCTCTCCCTGGACGAGCGGCCGGGCGGACCCGCCACGCCGTCCCCCCGGCCGTCGGCCCCGACGGAGGGCATCGCGCCGGGTGAGCCCGATCCGCATGGCGGCCGGCTGGTCTACCGCGCGTCCGGCGCCCTGCCGGACGGGCCCGGCAAGGCGGCGGTCCAGCGTGCGAGCGGCACCGTTTCGGCCCAAGCAGGCACCCGGGACCTGGACGTTCGCCCGGTACGGAACCGGCGGCACGGACAACTGCGAGAGCACGACGGTCTGTTCGAGCAAGCACGTGGGTCCGGGCGGATCGGGGACACCGGTGAGCGAGAAGGCCGCGAAGGCCGCCGCGGTGCCGGTACTGAAGGCGGTCGGCCAGGACGACGCAGCCCTCGACGCCCGCCAGTTGATGGGCTCGGTCCGGGTGGTGAACGCCGACCCGGTGGTGGACGGACTGCCGACGTACGGCTGGGCGACCGGGATCCAGGTCGACCCCCAGGGTGAAGTGGTCGGCGGAAGCGGTCAGTTGAAGGGCCTGGAGAAGGGCNCGAGAAGCCGTCCGGCATGAGCTGCGGCACACGGACCGGCGCGGAGCCGCCCACGACGACGGTGACGGTCGACAAGGCGGTCTTCGGACTGTCGGCCCGGTACGTGGACGGGAAGCAGCTGCTCGTACCGTCCTGGATCTTCACGGTGCGGCCGGGCACCGGCGGTACGGGTGACACCGTCACCCAGGTCGCGGTGGATCCGGCGTACCTGACGAAGGACGCCCCGTCGGAGAAGACCCCGGGCGGCGACGGCACGAAGGAGTCCGGCGGCAAGCTGCTGTCGTACAGCGCCGACGGGCGGACGCTCTCGGTGACGTTCTGGGGCGGCGCCTGCAGCACCTACGCGGCGTACCGTCGCCGCGCGTTCGCCCTAGCTGAACGAGTCGCCGCAGGCGCAGGAACCCGTGGCGTTCGGGTTGTCGATCGTGAAGCCCTGCTTCTCGATCGTGTCGACGAAGTCGACCGAGGCGCCGCCCAGGTAGGGGGCGCTCATCCGGTCGGTGACGACCTTGACGCCGTCGAAGTCCTTCACGACATCGCCGTCCAGCGAACGCTCGTCGAAGAAGAGCTGGTAACGCAGGCCCGAGCAGCCGCCGGGCTGGACGGCGACGCGCAGTGCCAGATCGTCGCGGCCTTCCTGCTCCAGCAGGCCCTTGACCTTGGCTGCGGCGGCGTCGGACAGGAGGATGCCGTCGCTCACGGTGGTGGTCTCGTCCGATACGGACATCTGCTTCTCTCCCGGGTTGTACGGAGACTGCTTGCCGACGTTGCAACCGTCGAGGCCGCGGATTCATTCCGGGCCGAGCGCTTGCCTGTTCCATTCATGCTCGCACACCGGCCGCGCGGGCGGATGCGTCACATCGACGCTATCGGCATCGTCAAAGTGACGTGAAGCAGTTATGATAGATAGCGTCAATTCGACGAAAAGGCTTCCCCCGCAGAGAAGAAAGGGTGCGTGACGTGACCACGGCCCACCCCGTCCAGGAACTCGATGTCCAGCCGACGCCCCTCGCCCTGCTCCTGCTCGGCCGCGACGCGGACCCCAGGAGCGAGCGCGGCGTCGAATGCCCCGGCGACCTGCCCTCCCCGTCCGACCCGGACCTGGTGGAGCGCGCCCGCGCGGCCAAGGAGAAGCTGGGCGAGAAGGTCTTCGTCCTCGGGCACCACTACCAGCGCGACGAGGTCATCCAGTTCGCGGATGTGACCGGCGACTCGTTCAAGCTCGCCCGGGACGCGGCGGCCCGCCCGGAGGCCGAGTACATCGTCTTCTGCGGTGTGCACTTCATGGCCGAGTCCGCGGACATCCTGACAACAGACGACCAGAAGGTCGTGCTGCCGGACCTGGCGGCGGGCTGTTCGATGGCCGACATGGCCACCGCCGAGCAGGTCGCCGAGTGCTGGGACGTGTTGACCGAGGCCGGCGTCGCCGAGCAGGTCGTCCCCGTCTCGTACATGAACTCCTCCGCCGACATCAAGGCCTTCACCGGCCGCCACGGGGGCACGATCTGCACCTCGTCGAACGCGAAGCGCGCCCTGGAGTGGGCCTTCGAGCAGGGCGACAAGGTCCTGTTCCTGCCCGACCAGCACCTGGGCCGCAACACGGCCGTACGGGACATGGGGATGACGCTGGAGGACTGCGTCCTCTACAACCCCCACAAGCCGAACGGCGGCCTCACCGCCGAGGAGCTGCGCAACGCGAAGATGATCCTGTGGCGCGGGCACTGCTCGGTGCACGGGCGCTTCTCGGTGGAGTCCGTCAACGACGTGCGGGCGCGCATACCCGGCGTCAACGTGCTGGTGCACCCGGAGTGCAAGCACGAGGTCGTCGCGGCCGCGGACTACGTCGGCTCGACGGAGTACATCATCAAGGCTCTGGAGGCGGCCCCGGCCGGCTCGAAGTGGGCGATCGGCACCGAGCTGAACCTGGTACGCCGCCTGGCCAACCGGTTCGCCGCGGAGGACAAGGAGATCGTCTTCCTCGACAAGACGGTCTGCTTCTGCTCGACGATGAACCGGATCGACCTGCCGCACCTGGTGTGGACGCTGGAGTCGCTGGCCGAGGGGAACCTGGTCAACCGGATCGAGGTCGACCCGGAGACGGAGAAGTACGCCAAGCTCGCGCTGGAGCGGATGCTGGCGCTGCCGTAGGTCCCCTCCCCTCCCCGCACCCGGGAAGGGCTGGCACCCGTACGCGGGAAGGCCCCGGCACCCTCGGACCGAGGGTGCCGGGGCCTTCCTTCGTGACCGGTCAGGCCTTCGCGGGCTCCGGTTCCTCGGAGGAGGACTCCTCCGAGGCGGCCGGGGCCGGGATGCCGGCCTTCCTGGCCCGCTTCGCGGCCTTCTTCGTCGCGCGGCGCTCCTTGAAGAGCTCCACCATCGTGTAGAGCGTGGGCACCAGAAGCAGCGTCAGCAGCGTCGAGGTGACCAGGCCGCCGATGACCACGACGGCCAGCGGCTGCGAGATGAACCCGCCCTCGCCGGTGACGCCGAGCGCCATCGGGAGGAGGGCGAAGATCGTCGCCAGTGCCGTCATCAGGATCGGGCGCAGACGGTGGCGGCCACCCTCGACGACCGCTTCGACGACGCCCTTGCCCTGCGCCCGGTACTGGTTGATCAGGTCGATCAGCACGATCGCGTTCGTCACCACGATGCCGATGAGCATCAGCATGCCGATCATCGCCGCGACGCCCATCGGGGTGCCGGTGATGAGGAGCAGGCCGATCGCGCCGGTGGCCGCGAACGGGATGGAGACCAGCAGGATCAGCGGCTGGATGAGCGAGCGGAAGGTCGCGACCAGCAGCATGAAGACGATCGCGATCGCCGCCAGCATGGCCAGGCCCAGCTTCACGAAGGCGTCGGTCTGGTCCTCGGTGACGCCGCCGATGGTGGCGGTGGCGCCGTCCGGGAGGTCCAGTGCCTTGATCTTGGACTGGAGGTCGGTGCCGACCGCACCGGTGTTGTCGCCGATGGGCTTGGCGGTGATGGTCGCGGCGCGCTGGCCGTCGATCCGGGTCATGGAGACCGGTCCGGGAACCAGCTTCACGTCGGCGATCGAGCCGAGCTTGACCGGGCCGAGCGGGAGGTTCTTCAGCTCCTCCATCGTGGTGGCCGGGTGGGCGGACTTGATGACGACGTCACGCTCGGTGTCGTCCATGATCGCCTTGCCGGACGGGGTGCCTCGCACCGCGCCGGCGACGGCGGCGCCCAGCGTGGCCTGGCTGAAGCCCGCGTCGGCGGCCTTGGCGTTGGCCGTGACCGAGATCCGCGGGATGCTCTGGGCCAGGTCGCTCTGGACGTCGGTGACGTCCTTGAGCTTCGCGACCTCGGTGCGCACCTCTTCGGAGGCCTTCTTCAGGGTGTCCGCGTCGGCGGCCTTGACCACGACGCTCAGGTCCTGGCTGCCGAAGCCGTCGCCTGCGGCGATGGTGGTGTCACCGATGCCGTCGAGCTTGCCGAGGGCCTCGTCGATGCGGTCCTGAGCGGCCTCGTAGTCCCCGGAGTCCTTCAGGGTGACCTGGTAGGAGGCCTGGTTGGCTCCCGTGCCGCCGCCGAAGGCCGCCATGAAGCCGGACGAGCCGACGGTGACCTGGTAGTCCTTGACGCCCTTGTCGTCGGCGAGGACCTTCTCGACCTTCTGGGCCGCCTCGTCGGCGGCCGCCAGGCTGGTGCCCGGGGTGAGCTCCTGCTTGATGGACAGGACTTCCTGCTCGCCCTGGTCGAAGAAGTTGGTCTTCAGCAGCGGGACCATGCCGAAGGTGCCGAACAGCACGGCGACGGCGATGACGATGCTGGTGATGCGGCGCCGGGTGGCGAAGCGCAGCACCGAGACGTACAGCTTCTGGAGCTTGCTGCGGGCTTCCTTCTCCTCGGCCTCGCGGCGGGCCCTGTCCGGGTCCTCGGCGCTGCCCTTGGGGGCGCGCAGGAACCAGTACGACAGGACGGGGACCACGGTCAGCGAGACCAGCAGGGAGGCCAGCAGGGCCGCGGTGACAGTCAGCGAGAACGAGCCGAAGAGCTGGCCGACCATGCCGCCGACCAGACCGATGGGCAGGAAGACGGCGACCGTGGTGAGGGTCGACGCGGTGACCGCGCCGGCCACCTCCTTCACCGCGGTGATGATCGCCGACTGGCGCTCCTCGCCGTAGCCGAGGTGACGCTTGATGTTCTCCAGGACGACGATCGAGTCGTCGACGACCCGGCCGATCGCGATGGTCAGCGCGCCCAGGGTGAGCATGTTGAGCGACAGGTCGCGGGTCCAGAGCACGATCAGCGCGAGGACCACGGAGAGCGGGATGGAGACCGCGGTGACCAGGGTCGAGCGCAGCGAGGCCAGGAAGACCAGGATCACGATGACCGCGAAGAGCAGGCCGAGCGCGCCCTCGGTGGTCAGGCCGGAGATCGCCTTGGAGACGGCGGGGCCCTGGTCGGACACGACGGTCAGCTCGGCGCCCGCGCCGAGGTCCTTGCGCAGGTCGGGGAGCTTGTCCTTGACAGCGTCGGAGATGGCGACGGCGCTGCCGTCCTTGTCCATCGTCGCCATGACGGCGAGGCTCGGCTTGCCGTTCGTCCGCGTGATGGAGACCGCGGTGGAGGGCTCCTGCTTCACCGTCGCGATGTCACCGACCCGGACCGGCTTGCCGGGCTTGCCGGATGCCGGGTTCTGCCCGGTGACCCGCAGGTCCTCGATCTGCCGCAGGGTGGTGAAGGCGCCGCCGACCTGGACGGTGCGGCTCTTGCCCGACTCGGAGAAGGAACCCGCCGGGACGGTCGCGCCGCCTGCCTGGAGTGCCTGGGCGAGCGAGCCGGCGTTCAGTCCGGCCGCCGCGAGCTTCGTGTCGTCGGGCGTGACGGAGATCTGGAGGTCCTGCACCCCGTCGACGGCGACCTGGCCGACGCCGTCGATGTCCTCCAGAGCGGGGACGACGGTGCGGTCCAGCTGGTCGGCGAGCGCCTGCTGGTCCTTGTCGGAGGTGACGGCGAGGACGACGGTCGGGATGTCGTCGGTCGAGCCGGCGATCACCTGCGGATCCACGTCCTCGGGCAGCTGGGCGCGGGAGCGGTTCACCGCCTGCTGGATGTCCGCGACGAGCTGCTTGGTGCCCTCGTCGCCGAAGTCGAACGTCGCCATGATGACGGCGTTGCCCTCGCTGGCGGTGGAGGTGATTCCGGTGACGCCGTCGACGGCCTTGATCGAATTCTCGAGCGGTTCGACGACCTGCTTCTCGACCACATCGGGGGACGCACCCTGATAGGGAGCGAGCACCGACACCATCGGGAGTTCGATGGTGGGCAGCAGCTGCTGCTTGAGCTGCGGGATCGCGATCGCTCCGAATACGAGCGCGACGATCGACATCAGCCCGATCAGGGCCCTTTGCGCGAGGCTGAATCTGGACAGCCAGGACATGGGTTAGGTCTCTCTTCTGTGGCTTACGCGGCAGGTGGGCGGGTGACTCGGGGACAGACCCGGCCCGGGCCGACCGGCATGCCGGTCGACCCTTATACGATCGCCCATGCCGCAGGCCGAAATCGTCGGCCGCAGGTCGCTTTCCTTATGCCGCGCATACCGCAGCTGGAGTACGCCGCGGCTGCACCCTCACTCCACCCGAGGGCGGACCAGGCCCGATTCGTACGCAATCACGACGAGTTGGGCCCTGTCCCGCGCCCCCAGCTTCGCCATCGCCCTGTTCACATGGGTCTTGACGGTCAGCGGGCTGACCACCAGCCGCTCGGCGATCTCGTCGTTGGACAGCCCGCCCGCGACCAGCACCAGCACCTCGCGCTCCCGGGCGGTCAGGGCCTCCAGACGCGCGGAGTACTCGGCGGCGCCCGGCCCGTCCCCGCCCGCACTGCCGCCCTGAGCGAGGAACGTGGCGATCAGCCCCTTGGTCGCGGCGGGCGACAGGAGCGCCTCGCCGCCCGCGGCGATCCGGATGGCGTTGAGGAGTTCCTCCGGTTCCGCCCCTTTCCCGAGGAAGCCCGAGGCGCCGGCCCGGAGCGACTGCACCACGTACTCGTCCACCTCGAAGGTGGTGAGCATGACCACGCGCACGTCCGCGAGTTCGGGATCGGCGCTGATCATCCGGGTCGCGGTGAGCCCGTCCGTGCCGGGCATCCGGATGTCCATCAGCACCACGTCGGCGCGCGTCGAGCGGGCCAGGTCCACGGCCTGTGCCCCGTCCGCCGCCTCGCCGACCACCTGCATGTCGGGTTCCGAGTCGACCAGCACCCGGAACGCGCTGCGCAGCAGCGCCTGGTCGTCGACGAGCAGCACCCTGATGGCCGGTGTCATACGTTCTCCCCCGTGCGGCCCGCCGCGCCCGGCTGATCCGGCTCCCGGTCCCGGGCCTTGAGGGGCAGGATCGCATGGACCCTGAAGCCGCCGCCGTAACGGGGTCCGGCGGTGAGGGTGCCGCCGAGAGCGGTGACCCGCTCCCTCATGCCGAGGAGGCCGTGGCCGCCGCGGACGATGTCGCCGCCCGTACCGGCGGCCGTACCGCGGCCGTTGTCCAGCACCATGACCTCGGCCGTGGCCCCGACCCGTACGACGCTGATCTCGGCCTTCGCCCCGGGCCCCGCGTGCTTGCCCACATTGGTCAGCGCCTCCTGGATCACCCGGTACGCGGCCAGGTCCACGGCGGCGGGCAGTGGCGGGCCGTCCTTCGCCGCGCAGGCCACCTCGACGGGCAGCCCGGCCCGCCGCACGGTCTCCACGAGCGCGTCGAGGACGGCGAGGCCGGGGGCGGGCTCGGTCGGCGCCGCCGGATCGCCGGACTGGCGCAGCAGGCCCACGGTGATCCGCAGCTCGTTGAGCGCGGAGCGGCTGGCCTCCCGGACATGGGCGAGCGCCTCCTTGGCCTGGTCGGGGCGCCGGTCCATGACGTGGGCGGCGACCCCGGCCTGCACGTTGACCAGGGCGATGTGATGGGCGACGACGTCGTGCAGGTCGCGGGCGATCCGCAGCCGTTCCTCAGCGACCCGGCGCCGGGCCTCCTCCTCCCGGGTCCGCTCGGCCCGTTCGGCACGCTCCCTGATCGCGTCGACGAACGCCCGCCGGGAGCGGACCGCGTCCCCCGCCGCGCCCGCCATCCCGGTCCAGGCGAAGATCCCGAGGTTCTCCTGGCTGTACCAGGGCGCCGCTCCGAAGAGCATCGCGGCCGCGGTGAGCGCACCCATGGTGAGCAGCCCGACCCGCCAGGTCGTCGGCCGGTCGGTGCGGGCGGCGACGGTGTAGAGCGCGATGACGGTACTCATCACCACGGGGGCCGGCGGATCGGCGGTCAGCAGCTCCACCACGGCGAGCACACCGGTGGCACCGAGCACGGCCACCGGCCGGCGGCGGCGCCAGACCAGGGCGAGGGCTCCGAGCGCCATCAGGAGCACGCTGCCGGCCGCGGGCACACGGGTGCCGAAGGTGGGCCGGGGATGCGAGCCCGGGTCGACGAACGATCCGACGACCATGGCCACGAACACGGCCAGGGCGAGCGCGCCGTCCAGCGCGAGGGGATGGTCGCGCAGCCAGTTCCGGATGCGCAGAACCCCGGTTCCGAGGGTGGTCACGTCAAGCTACGTTACGGCGTGTCGCGAGGAAGTCGGGCCGCGCGGCAGGAGAACCGGCAGGGACCTCACAGCACTGTGCCCCGTGAGCGGCCGGGGCCTGTCACGGGGCACAGCGGTGCGGGTGCCTGCGCTGCCGGTCGGGTCGTCGGCCGGTCGGCCGGTCAGCCGGGAATCAGACCGTCGTCGCTCAGCATGGCGCGGACCTCTTCGAGGGTCGCGTCGGGCGACGGCAGGATCAGCTCGGACGGCTCCAGGGAGTCGTCCGGCAAGGGCGTGCCGAGTTCGCGCACCCTGGCGAGGAGCGCGTGGAGCGTCGAGCGGAAGCCGGGGCCGTCGCCTCGCTCCATTTCGGCGAGCAGTTCGTCGTCGAGCTTGTCGAGCTCGGCGAGATGGCTGTCGGCCAGGACTGCCTGGCCCTCCCCCATGATCCGTACGATCATGACGCCGCCTTACTCCTTGTCGAACTTGTGCGGGGACCGGGACCGGTCCTGCTGCTGCGCGGCGTCCTGAGGGCCGCCCTCGATGGCCTGCTTCGAGGTGGAGCCGCCGGCCAGTTCGGCCTTCATGCGCTGCAGCTCCAGCTCCACATCCGTACCACCGGAGATCCGGTCCAGCTCGGCGGCGATGTCGTCCTTCGCCGTGCCGGTCGGGTCGTCCAGGGCTCCGGAGGCGAGCAGCTCGTCGATCGCGCCGGCGCGTGCCTGCAGCTGCTGGGTCTTGTCCTCGGCCCGCTGGATGGCCAGGCCGACATCGCCCATCTCCTCGGAGATGCCCGAGAAGGCCTCGCCGATCCGGGTCTGGGCCTGGGCCGCCGTGTAGGTGGCCTTGATGGTCTCCTTCTTCGTACGGAAGGCATCGACCTTGGCCTGCAGCCGCTGGGCCGCCAGGGTGAGCTTCTCCTCCTCGCCCTGCAGCGTGGTGTGCTGCGTCTCCAGGTCGGTGACCTGCTGCTGGAGGGCCGCGCGGCGGGACAGCGCCTCGCGGGCCAGATCCTCGCGGCCGAGCGCGAGCGCCTTGCGGCCCTGGTCCTCCAGCTTGGACGTCTGGCCCTGCAGCTGGTTCAGCTGCAGCTCCAGGCGCTTGCGCGAAGTCGCCACATCGGCGACGCCGCGGCGCACCTTCTGAAGCAGCTCCAGCTGCTTCTGGTACGAGTAATCGAGGGTCTCGCGCGGATCCTCGGCCCGGTCAAGGGCCTTGTTTGCCTTCGCGCGGAAGATCATCCCCATACGCTTCATGACACCGCTCATGGGCTTCGCGCGCCCCCTTCTGACTCAACCGGTCACCAGCACTCCGACAGAACCCACAGTACGGGCCCTGTCTCTATTACCGCACTGTTCGAGCAGCGATGGGGTCCTCCCCAAGGACGACTGCCCCCGGTGACCGCTCCAGCCCAGGGAGTAGGTGACGGTCGGGGAAACAGCCGATGACGCCCGTATCGCCCGGCTCGGACACCAGCAAGGACGCAGGCCGTTGCCGGATCGTTCCCGGCCGGCCCGGTGTCGTGGCGATCGACCCCGTACCCTTGGGCCTTGTGTTCCGTAGCCGCTCCAAGGAAGAGAAGGCCCCCACCGACAAGGTGACGGCGGACCTCTCCAAGACGTCCCGCGACCCGCAGGCTCCCAAGGGTCGCCCCACCCCCAAGCGAAGCGACTCCCAGTCGCAGCGCCGTCGTGCCTCCAGTGGTGCGCCGCTCGACCGCAAGGAGGCCATGAAGCGCCAGCGCGAAGCGCGGCGCGTCGACATGGCCAAGCAGCGCGAGGCGCTCGCCAGTGGCGACGAGCGCTATCTGCCGGCCCGTGACAAGGGCCCGGTGCGCCGCTTCGTCCGCGACTTCGTGGACTCGCGGTTCTGCATCGCGGAGTTCTTCCTGCCGCTCGCCGTGGTCATCCTGATTCTCAGCGTGATCCAGGTGCAGGGCATCCAGAACATCTCGCTGCTGCTCTGGCTCGGCGTGATCGTGCTGATCGTCGTCGACTCGATCGGGCTCACGTTCCGTCTGCGCAAGCAGCTGAACGAGCGCTTCCCCGATACGCCCAAGCGCGGCGCGGTGGCCTACGGGCTGATGCGTACGCTCCAGATGCGTCGGCTCCGGCTGCCGAAGCCGCAGGTCAAGCGCGGAGAGCGGCCCTGAGTACGGATCTCTCCGGTTCGGCCGGCGGCGTGTCCGCGGGCCGGCCGGGTGATGCGGTCTCCGGGTTCTCCGGGGCTTCGCCGGCGTGGCTGAAGGGGCTCGGCGGACTGCGCAACACCGTGCGCCAGGAGCTGGTCGCCCGACAGCTGGACGAACAGATCGCGGCACGCTTCCCCGTCGGGCAGCGGCTGCGGATCCTCGACGTGGGCATGGGCCAGGGCACTCAGGCCCTGCGCCTCGCCCGGGCCGGCCACACCGTCACGGGCCTCGAATCCGATGCGGACATGCTGCGGGTCGCCCGTGAGGCGCTCAGCGGCGAACCGGCGGGTATCCGTGAGCGGGTCCGGCTCATCGAGGGGAACGGCCAGGACACCGGGGTCCACTTCCTGCCCGGGAGCTTCGACGTGGTGCTCTGCCACGGCGTGCTGATGTATGTCCAGGAACCGGACGCCATGGTGGCCGGTCTGGCCAGGATGCTGGCGCCGGGCGGCCTGCTGTCACTCCTCGTGCGGAACGCCGACGCGCTGGCGATGCGGCCCGGGACCGCCGGGGACTGGGACGCGGCCCTGGCCGCGTTCGACTCGGACCGGTACACCAACCGCCTCGGGCTCTCCGTGCGCGCGGACCGGCTCGACGCCCTCACTGCCACGCTCGCCGGGATCGCGGCGCCGCTGCGCGCCTGGTACGGGGTGCGGGTCTTCACGGACAACGTGGGCAACGACGTGGAGCTGCCGTCGGCGGCGGAGCTGGAGCGGGTGCTCGCGGCGGAGGACCGGGCGGGACGGACGGATCCGTACCGCTCAGTGGCCGCGTTGCTCCACCTGTGCGGGGTGCGGGGCTGAATCCGCCCGGCGGGAGACCTCCTCGGCCGGGGCTCCCCTGCCGGGTGAACCCAACAGGCCGCTAACCGGGTTAAAAGTAATAATCCGGACATGGATGCCTTTCACTCCCGCAGCGGTGTGCGCCGACTGCTGCTGCCCCTGTCCGCAGGTGTCTGTGCGATCGCGCTGGTGAGCGGTTGCTCCGACTCGAATTCCAACGCCTCGAACGCCGCTGCGACGAAGTCCGGATCGGCCCAGCAGGGCTCGGCCTCGAAGGCCACCGGCGATCTGCAGGGCGCGTACCAGACCGTCATCAACAACGTGCTTCCGTCCGTGGTGCAGATCGACGCCTCCGACAGTCTGGGCTCGGGCATCGTCTACGACACCAAGGGCCACATCGTCACCAACGCCCATGTCGTCGGTGACGAGAAGACCTTCAAGGTCACCGTGGCGAACGGCGAGAAGGTGATGAGCGCCTCACTGGTGGCCGCCTACCCCGAACAGGACCTGGCCGTCATCAAGCTGAACGATGTCCCGGACGGGCTGAAGCCCGCGAAGTTCGGCGACTCGGAGAAGGTCGCTGTCGGCCAGATCGTGCTGGCCATGGGCTCACCGCTCGGGCTGTCCAGCAGCGTCACCCAGGGCATCGTCTCCGCCCTCGGCCGGACCGTGAGCGAGAGCCGCGCGGGCGGCGGCACGGGCGCGACCATCGCGAACATGGTGCAGACCTCGGCGGCGATCAACCCGGGCAACAGCGGGGGCGCGCTGGTGAACCTGAACAGCGAGGTCATCGGCATCCCGACGCTGGCGGCGACGGACCCCCAGATGGGTGACAGCGCGGCGCCCGGCATCGGCTTCGCGATCCCCGCCTCGATGGTGAAGACGGTCGCCGGCCAGATCATCAAGAGCGGCAAGGTCACCGACTCCGGCCGGGCCGCCCTGAACATCACCGGCCGCACGGTCGTCGACGACAGCTACAAGCCGGTGGGCGTCGCGATCGTCAGTGTGGCCGGGGGCGGCGCGGCGCAGAAGGCGGGGCTGCGGGCCGGCGACATCATCACCAAGGTCGGCGACGCATCCGTCACCACGATCACGTCCCTGTCGGAGGCCCTGGCCTCGGACGAGCCGGGCGAGAAGGTCACCGTGACGTATCTGCGCAGCGATGCGGAGAAGACGGCCGAGGTCACGCTCGGCGAGATCTGAGACGACGGAGCCACAGGCGGTTCGTCCACCACGGCCCAGTCCACCGCGTGGGCCCTCTCGGGCTCGCTCTGTTCGGCCTGGAGGCTCATCGGGCCGTAGATCTTCGTCGTGTCGTCGAAGAGCGTCACCTGGGCCGCCCCGCCGTCGAGGAGTTCCTTCCAGTACTCACCGATCCAGGACTCCGCGTCGCCCTGGGTCGTGAATTCCTCCGGCTGCAGGGCCGGCTCCGTCTCCGTACCGTCGGACTTCTCGAACCGCCACGTCCACGCCATGTCCGCCTCCTGGGTCACTTTGTTCCGTCCGCAGCCTAGTGCTTACGACCAGGGCGGGAAGGGGCCCGCGCATGGCAGGTCACCCCCACGTCGCGCACCGAGTGCGGGGACGCGGGAGGATCGGAGCGTGGATCTGACTCTGCTCGGCACCGGAGCCCCCGACGGGCTGCCGCGGCCCGACTGCCCCTGCGCCGCCTGTGCCACCGCCCGCGGGGCGCGGGCACGGGCCGCGACCGCCCTGCTGGTCGACGACGCCCTGCTGCTCGATCTGACCCCCGGCGCGGTGTTCGCCGCCGCCCGCGCGGGGCATTCGCTCACGGGCGTACGACAGGTACTGCTCACCCATCCGCACGACGGGCCCGCCGTCGAACTGCCCGCCGGGCTGCCCTCGGCCGGCCGGGTCCCGGACGGGCGGGTGCTGACGCTGATCAGCGGACACCGGGTGCGGGCCGTCCCGATGGACGCGCCCGGCACGGGCTACGAGGTCACCTCGCCGGACGGCGAACGGCTTCTCTACCTGCCGCCCGGCGCAGCACCGGCCGGTCTCGCCGACCGGATGGCGGAGCCGTACGACATGGTCGTCGCCGACGTCGTGGGACGGCCCGACGCAGTGGCCCGGCTGCGGGCGGTCGAGGCGATCGGGCCGGCCACCGAGGTGATCGCCGTCCATCTGGACCACGACGCGCCGCCGGGCCCCGAGCTCGACCGCCGGCTCTCCGCGGGCGGGGCCCGGGCCGTGCCGGACGGGACGACTCTGACGGTAGGCGGCTACCACGCCGAACCCGACGTCCCCCGGCGCACCCTGATCACCGGCGGCGCGCGGTCCGGGAAGTCGGTCGAGGCCGAGCGGCGGCTGGAGACCTACCCCGAGGTCGTGTACGTGGCGACCGGCGGCAGCCGGGAGGGCGACACGGAGTGGGCGGCCCGGATCGGACTGCACCGGGAGCGCAGACCGGCGGCCTGGCGCACCGAGGAGACCTGTGAGCTGGTGGAGCTGCTGGCCTCGGACGGGCCGCCACTGCTGATCGACTGCCTGGCGCTCTGGCTGACGGACGCGATGGACCGGGTGGACGCCTGGAACGACGCGGCGTGGGCAGGCGGTGGTCTGAGCACGCTGCGGAAGCGGACGGCCGAACTCGTCGCCGCGGTCCGCGGGACGCGGCGCACCGTCGTCGCGGTGACCAACGAGACCGGCTCGGGCGTGGTACCCGGGACCGCGGCGGGACGGCGTTTCCGGGACGAGCTGGGCCGGCTGAACGCCGCGGTCGCCGACGAGTGCGAGCAGGTACTGCTCGTGGTGGCCGGGCAGGCGTTGACGCTGCGCGGCTGAAGGAGCCGCCACCGAACGGAAACAGGAGGAGCGGAAGATGGCACGTGTACGGCCGATGCTGGACGGGGTTCCGGAAACCCTGTTGTGGACGCTGCACAACCGGGCGTTCGAGGCGGGCCGCCGCTATCCGGTGCTGGACGACCCGATGGCGCTCCAGCTGCTGGCGAACCTTGACTACCCGTTCGAGGAGCGGTTCGGGGTCCCGAACGCCTTCCACTCGCAGGCTCAGGCGCTGCGCTCGCGCTGCTTCGACCTGGCCGTGCAGGAGTATCTCGCGGACCGCCCGGAGGCCACCGTGGTCGCGCTCGGCGACGGCCTGGAGACCGGTTTCTGGCGGGTCGACAACGGCCGGCTGAACTGGCTGAGCGTGGAACTGCCGGAGGTCGCCACCCTGCGCCGCACCCTGCTGCCGCCCTCGGACCGGCTGCGGACGCTGTCCGGTTCGGCGACGGATCTCTCCTGGCTGGACGAGATCGAGGACCCGGAGGGACGGGGTGTGGTCGTCACGACGCAGGGTCTGCTCATGTACCTGCGGCCCGCCGAGGTACGCGGGATCCTGGCGGCCTGCGCCGCACGGCTGCCCGGCGGGATCCTCGTCCTGGACTCGATGGGCCGGTGGCTCGCGCGGGGCACGGTGGCCGGCACCTCGAAGGTGGGTGCCATGACGATTCCGCCGATGCGCTGGGCGATGGACCCCGGCGAGCGCGAAAAGCTGCGCGGCGCGCATCCGGGGATCACCGAGGTGCGGGCCCTGCGTCTGCCGCGCGGGCGGGGCGCGATGGGTGAGCTGATCCGGATCCAGAACCTGCTCCCCGGAGTGCGGACCCTGACGCCCGCGATCACCCAACTCCGGTTCGGGGACCGTACGCCGCACTGAGGAGGGCCGGAAATCGCGGCAGGTACTGTTCGGCGGGGAGCCGGCTCCCCGGCCCACACCACGTATCGACCCGCGAGGCAGACCCCCGTGAATCTGGACGACTTCTCCGACCTGATCGAACGCCCCGACGGGGGTGTACGGCGCGATGCCGAGGAACGCCGGGAGCGGTTCATCGTGCCGCCGGGTGCCCTCGGCCGCCTCGACGAGCTGGGGGAATGGCTCTCGGCCGCCCAGCAGGCCGTACCGGTCAGAGCGATCGAGCAGGCCCGCGTGGTGCTGTTCGCCGGTGATCACGGGGTGGCGCAGCTGGACGTGTCCGGCCGCGTGGCCGGCACCGCGCACGAGCTGGTGCGCGCCACGCTGGACGGTGCGACGCCGCTGGCCGTGCTGGCCCGCCGGTTCTCCGTGCCGGTGCGGATCGTCGACGCCGGGCTGGACTGCGAACCCGGGCTGCTGCCGGAAGCGGTCGTCCGGACCCGGGTACGGCGTGGCAGCGGCCGGATCGACGTCGAGGACGCGATGACGGTCGAGGAGGCCGAGCAGGCGGTGCGCCTCGGCATGGCGATCGCCGACGAGGAGGCCGACTCGGGCACCGATCTGGTGGTGCTCGGCGATCTGAGCGTGGGCGGTACGACGGCCGCGGCCACGCTGATCGCGGCGCTGTGCGGCACCGATGCCTCCGTGGTCACCGGGCGCGGCGGTGCGGGCATCGACGACCTGGCCTGGATGCGCAAGTGCGCGGCGGTCCGTGACGCGCTGCGCCGGGCCCGGCCGGTGCTGGGCGACCAGTTGGAACTGCTGGCCAAGGTGGGCGGCGCGGACCTGGCGGCGATGACCGGCTTCCTGTTGCAGTGCGCGGTGCGCCGGCTCCCGGTGATCCTGGACGGGGTGGTCTCCGCGGCGTGCGCGCTGGTCGGGCAGCGTGCCGCGTTCCGGGCGCCCGACTGGTGGCTGGCGGGGCAGTTGAGCGGTGAGCCGGCGCAGGCGAAGGCCCTGGACCGGATGGCGCTCAACCCGCTGCTGGACCACGGCGTCGTCGTCGGTGAGGGAAGCGGGGCGCTGCTCGCGCTCCCGTTCGTCCAGGCCGCGGCCGCGCTGGCGGCCGAGCTGCCCGAACGTACGCCGGCAGCCGACGAGGACGACGCGAAGGACGACGAGGAGACGTCCGGCGGCGAGACGGCCGACGAGGTGGCCTCCCCGGCCGGGGAGTGACGAGCGGCGGCTGACCGACGGGGCTGCGGCCGTCCGGACACCGGCCGCAGCGCGGCCCCTTTCATGAAACGCGATGCCCCATATGATCGCTTTTCATGGGAGAGGTCTACTTGGCCAGCGAGGAATCCGGCCGGACTGCCGTCCGGCCGCAGAGCACCGACCGGTCGCGGCGGGGCGCGGCCTTCGCCATCTGGTATCTGCGCGTCGTGTCGTTCGTCAACTTCCTGAGCGCCGTCTGGGTCACCTTCGGCCAGGACCTCCGACGCCACAACACCGAGAACTACTTCACGCCCTATCTGCTCACGGCCGGCTTCTCCTCCGGAGTCGTCGCCCTGTTCCTCGCCGTCACGATGCGCCGGCGCAAACGGGCCGCGTGGATCGTCAACATGGTGCTGAGCGGCCTCACCCTGCTGCTCTTCGCGGCGGTGATCGGCTTCCCGGAGGTGCGGCGGTATCCGCAGAACTGGATCTCGCTCGCGCTGACCGCCGCCTTCGTCCTCGCGCTCGCCCTCGGCCGGCGGGAGTTCTACGCGAAGGGCGACCGGTCCAACCCGAAGCTGGCCGCGCTGGTGGCGGTCGGCGGGCTGCTGGTCACCTCGCTGATCGCCGCCGGTCTGGTCACGCTCACCAACACCGCGCACGACGAGCGTCTTTCGACGTTCCTGGACCGCTGGCGCTACGGCGCGCTGCGTCTGGTCTCCGTCGCCGCCGACGACTCCCGGTTCCCCGGCATCACCACGCCGGGCTGGGTGAACGTCGTCATCAACATCCTTTCCACACTGCTGCTCATCGCCGTCGTGTACGCGGCCTTCCGGGCCCGCCGCGCGGTCGACCCGATCACTCCCGAGGACGAGGCGGCGCTGCGCGCCCTGCTCGTCCGGCACGGCGAACGGGACTCCCTCGGCTACTTCGCGCTGCGCCGCGAGAAGAGCGTCGTCTGGTCACCGACCGGGAAGGCCGCCGTCGCCTACCGGGTGGTCGGCGGCGTCTCGCTGGCCTCCGGCGACCCGATCGGCGACCCGGAGGCCTGGCCAGGGGCGATCGGCCCCTGGCTGGCCGAGGCACGCGCGCACGGCTGGATCCCGGCGGCGATGGGGGTCAGCGAGGAGGGCGGCACGGTCTACGCCCGGCACGGCCTCGACGCCCTGGAGCTGGGCGACGAGGCGATCGTGGAGACCGCCGAGTTTACCCTGGAGGGGCGGGCGATGCGGACCGTCCGCCAGGCGTACAACCGGGTGAAGCGGGCCGGTTACGAGGTGACGGTGCGCCGCCACGCGGACATCTCCGAGGCCGAGATGGCCGAACTGGTGCGCCGGGCCGACGACTGGCGCGACGGCGCGACCGAACGCGGCTTCTCCATGGCGCTGGGCCGGCTGGGCGACCCGGCCGACGGACAGTGCGTCATGCTCGAATGCCGTGACGCGACCCCCGTCGAGGGCGGCGGAGCCGGTGCGCTGCGCGCCGTACTCAGCTTCGTCCCCTGGGGTCCGCACGGCCTCTCGCTGGACCTGATGCGCCGTGACCGGAACGCCGAGAACGGCCTGATGGAGTTCATGGTCATCGAACTCCTGCAACGCGCCGAGAAGATCGGCGTCACCCAGGTCTCGCTGAACTTCGCCATGTTCCGCTCCGTCTTCGAGCGCGGATCACGGCTCGGCGCCGGGCCGGTGCTCAGGCTGTGGCGTTCGCTGCTCAGCTTCTTCTCCCGGTGGTGGCAGATCGAGTCGCTCTACCGCGCCAACGCCAAGTACCGGCCGATCTGGGAACCGCGCTACCTGCTCTTCGAGAAGAGTGCGGACCTGCCGCGCATCGGCATCGCCGCAGGGCGCGCCGAAGGCTTCCTGGAGGCGCCGGGACTGCCCAAGTGGCTGCACCGCTCGAAGCTCGGACCTCGCGCATGAGACGGGTCCGGCCGCTCGGGCGGGCGGTCCGCCGGGAGTGGGGTCCGCTGTGGGCTGCCGTACGCACGGCGGTCGCCACCGAGCGGCTGCGGGCCGTCCCGATGACCCTGGCCGCGGTCTGTCTGACGGCACTGCTCCAGGTGGTGCAGAACAGGTCCTGGGGGTACGGGCCGGTGCAGGCGCTGGGGGCGGTGCGGGCCGATGATCCGCTCTGGGCGGCTCTGCTGCGTACCCCGCTGTCCCTCTTCGTCCCGGCGCTCGACCTGCCGGTCTGGGGTGCGCTGGCGCAGGTGCTGCTGGTGTTCGGGATCGCCGAGATCTGCCTGGGCCGGTGGCGGACGCTGCTGATCGCGTACGTCGCGACGCTGGCCGGGACGCTGTACGCACGGATCGGCGTCGCGGTCGGCCCCGACGGGTTCCCGGGCCTGCCCGGCTCCGACGCGCAGGTCGTCGACACCGGGCCATCGGCGGCCGTGGTCGCCATGGCCGTGTGCGTCTGCTTCGCCTACCGGGCCCGGTTCACGGGCGGGCTGGTGATCGTGGCGATGGTGGTGGAGGTCGCGGTGAAGGACAACCTGGCGGGCAGGGAGCACCTGGTGGCCATCGCGGCGGCACTCGTGCTGTGCGCGGTGCCGGCCCTGCGCGGGCGGTGCCGTCAGGGTTTGGGTGAGCGGGCGGGGACCCGGTCGGGTGCGCCGCCGATCAGGTCCTGGAACCTTCGCCGCGGCCCGGCCCAGCGGACGTCGTGGTGGTAGGCACGCAACACCGAGCGGGAGCGGGCCCGGTGCCGGTTGCGGTAGAACCGCTTGGCCCACATCGAGGCCGGTCTGGCCAGCCGGACCGCCCCGACCAGGGCGACGAACGGAACCAGGGTGCCGAGCACCGCCATCCGCACCTTGCCCTTGAACAGCGCGATGAGCACGAAGCAGAAGTTGACGACGAGGGTGAGGACGACACCGAGCCTGCCCTGCTGCTGATCGTCGCTCAGGTCGTCCACGCCGAGCGGGGAGAACCCGCCCAGCACCAGCAGCACCAGGGCCGCGGTGAGGACCACGACCTCCACGCTCTGGCGGCCCTGCTCGGTCCAGTACACGTCGTCCATGTGCAGGATCAGGGCGAACTCGTCCAGCACGAGCCCCGCGCCCACGCCGAAGACGACCGCGAAGGCCCCGGCCGCGAAGCCGTGCTTCCCGCTGGCCACCGCGCCGAACCCGCCGACCACGCTCAGCACCACGCCCGGCACCACGTGGTGGACATGGACCCCGCCCGGCGTGATGTTGCCGAAGGGCCCCTTGCCGGCCCGGATCATCCGGGTGATGACCCGGGTGATGGCGAACGTCAGGACGAAGGCGGCAAGCGCCAGGAGCAGGGGCAGCTTCCCCGGCTCGACGATGTTCCGATCGAACCAGTGACCCATCCCACCCACTCCCGATAAGTCGCTTCTGCTCCGCTATATGACGTTCCGGACAATCTATCGGCCCCGCCCACCGATTAGCCTGCGCGCCGTGACCTCCCTGAACAGCCACGGCCTGCGTTTCGCCTTCGGCACCCTCACCGTGCTCCCCGTCCGCGTCACCCGCTGGGACCGCGAGACCGCCCGGACCGGGATGCTGTGCGCCCCGCTGGCGGGCCTCACCGTGGGGGTCCTCGCGGCGGTGCCCGGCACCCTGTTGCTGCTGCTGGGCTCGGGGGCGCTGCTCGCCGCGGTCGCCTCGGCCGCCGTCCCGGCGGCCCTCACCCGGGGGCTGCACCTGGACGGTCTCGCGGACACCGCCGACGGCCTGGGCAGCGGCAAGCCGGCCGACGACGCACTGCGGATCATGAAGCAGTCGGACATTGGGCCGTTCGGTGTGATCACCCTGCTGTTCGTCCTGCTCGCCCAGGTGGCGGTCCTTCAGCAGCTGTACGCGCAGGGCTGGGCGCAGGGCGCGGTGGCGGCCGCCGTGTCCGGTGTCGTCGCCCGGCTCGCGCTCACGCTGGCCTCCCGGCCCGGCGTCCCCGCGGCCCGCCCGGAAGGGCTGGGTGCCGCGGTCGCGGGCACGGTCCCGGCGGCCGGCGCGGTGGCGGCCGCGGTCCTGACCGTGGCGGCCTGCGCGGGCGCTGGAGCGCTGCTCGGCGGGTACGGGGCCCTGCGGTACGCCCTCGCCGCCCTGGCCGCCCTCGCGGTGGCCCAGCTGCTGCTGCGGCACTGTGTGCGGCGCTTCGGCGGAGTGACCGGCGATGTGTTCGGCGCGCTGGCGGAGACGGCGGCGACGGTGACGCTCGTGGGGCTGGCCCTCGGCTGAGCCCCCTCGGACGTCCCGTCAGGCTCCCGCCGCCGGGCACCGCTCCCGCCAGACGCCGAGCTCGTACTTCTTCAGCAGCGAGCTCAGCCCCAGCTGCCGGGACTGCCCGCAGAACCGCGCCACGGGCAGCTCGTACTCGACGTGGAAGACCGCCTTGCCCGCCTCGATGAACGGGGAGAGCTCCTCGCACTCCTCGTACTGGGCGCACTGTTCGTTGACCGCGAAGTCGAAGTCGCCCACCAGCTGGGGAATCTGGGGCAGGTCGTTCTTCAGGCCGACGGCGAGGTGGTGGCGGTGGGCGATGCGGGCGACCAGCCGGTTGTAGCGCAGCTGGTCGGCGGCAGTCAGCGGGAAGCCGCTCGGATTGCGGTAGCCGTCCATGTTGTCGGGTTCGACCGCGTCGAAGCCCTTCTTCGCGCACATGGAGATCCGGCTCTCCATCAGCGGCTCCAGGACGTCGGTGCGCCGGATGTCGAGCCAGCGCTCCCCCTTCCAGCCGTTGCCCTTGCCGAGGACCGCCGTGGGGAACCTCGCCGCGTCCGGACGGAACTCCTCCCAGGCCCCCGTGGACAGGTAGCAGATGACCTTGCGCCCCTTGCGGTGCAGCTCGGCCACCTGCGCCGCTTCGTGGTCGAAGCCGTCGATGTCGTACACCGGGGCGTCCACGGACGTGTCCAGCCGGCCGGAGAGCTGCCACTGCCAGTCGGTGCCCGGCTCCGGCTGCCAGCGCGCCGCGGCGGACCGCCCGGAGGGGGCGGGCGAGGGAGCGGGCCCCGGTGCCGAGGTGCAGCCGGCCAGCATCACCAACAGAATCAGTACGGTGGCGGGCAGCGCCTTCGGCCGGCCGCTCACCCGGGCGGCCATCCGGTCGTCCATCGCTCCCCCTGGATCCATCCGCAGGACGTCCGCCAACGCCTGTGCGGTCGCGGTCCGTTCCGCCGGGATGATCATCCCGGCGTGACAACCGTACGTGCGCCGCGGCGCACTGACGGCCCGCCGCCGTAATCGGGCAGCAAAGGCGCGCGTAGGCTCATTCCCGGCACATCGCGGCGGCGTCTACGATGCGCCGGGCCCGGTCGGCCACCCCCTCGACCGGCACAGGCCGAAAAAGAACTCAACGGAAGCGAGATTTCACCACCGTGACTGCTCTCACTCTCAGCACTGCCGGTGCGGCGACGCTGCGCGCCGACGCGCTCGTCGTCGGCGTCGCCAAGGCCGCCGGCTCCAAGTCCGGGGACCTGGTCCTGGCACCGGGCGCCGAGGCCGTGGACAAGGCGTTCGGCGGGAAGCTCGCCACCGTCCTGGCGACCCTGGGCGCCTCCGGTGCCGAGGGCGAACTGACCAAGCTCCCCGCACCCGACGGCCTGAAGGTCCCGGTCGTCATCGCGGCCGGACTCGGCCCGGTCCCAGAGAAGGACGGCGCGTACGACGCCGAGACGCTGCGCCGGGCCGCGGGCTCCGCCGCCCGCTCGCTGGCCGGCTCGAAGAAGGCCGGCTTCGCGCTGCCCATCGCCTCCGTCGAGGACGCCGAGGCCATCGCGGAGGGCGCCCTGCTGGGCGCGTACGCCTTCACCGCCTACCAGGGCGGCGAGAACAAGCTCGCCCCCAAGGACGCCAAGGCCAACGGCCCGAAGCTGCCGCTCGGCGAGGTCGCCGTCCTCGGCGCCAAGCCGCGTGACAAGGCCTTCAAGGCCGCCGCCGAGCGCGCCGTCGCGCTGGCCGAGGAGATCAACCGCGCCCGCGACCTGGTCAACACCCCGCCGAACGACCTGTACCCCGAGTCCTTCGCCGCCGTGGCCACCGCCGCCGGCAAGGAGCACGGCATCAAGGTGCAGGTCCTCGACGAGAAGGCGCTCGTCAAGGGCGGCTACGGCGGTCTGCTCGGCGTCGGCCAGGGCGCGGCCCGCGGCCCGCGCCTGGTGAAGCTCGCCTACACGCACCCGAAGGCGGAGAAGACCCTGGCCCTCGTGGGCAAGGGCATCACCTACGACTCGGGCGGCATCTCGCTGAAGCCGGCCGGCCACAACGAGACGATGAAGTGCGACATGGCCGGCGCCGCCGCCGTGTTCGCGTCCGTCGTCGCGGCCGCCCGTCTGGGCCTGCGGGTCAACGTCACCGGCTGGCTGGCGCTGGCCGAGAACATGCCGTCGGGCAACGCCACCCGCCCCGGTGACGTGCTCCACATGTACAGCGGCAAGACCGTCGAGGTCCTCAACACGGACGCCGAGGGCCGGCTCGTCCTCGCGGACGCGCTCACCCGCGCCTCCGAGGAGACCCCGGACGCGATCGTCGACGTGGCGACGCTGACCGGCGCGATGGTGCTGGCCCTGGGCAACCGCACCTTCGGCATCATGGCGAACGACGACGCGTTCCGTACCTCGATCCACGAGATCGCCGAGGAGGTCGGTGAGGCCTCCTGGCCGATGCCGCTCCCGGCCGACCTCCGCAAGGGCATGGACTCCCCGACCGCCGACATCGCCAACATGGGCGAGCGGATGGGTGGCGGCCTGGTGGCCGGTCTGTTCCTTCAGGAGTTCGTGGGCGAGGGCATCGCCTGGGCGCACCTGGACATCGCGGGCCCGGCCTTCCACGAGGGCGCCCCGTACGGCTACACGCCGAAGGGCGGGACCGGATCCGCGGTCCGCACCCTGGTGAAGCTGGCGGAGCGCACCGCGGCCGGAGACCTCGGCTGAGCCGGAAGCTGATGTACGGCCCCGGGCATACGTCCGGGGCCGTACGTGTTGCACCCACGGCACCGCGGCAGGGCCCGGGCGGTTTCGCTCTCGACGAAACCAGACGGAATCGGCCTGTCCCTACGCAGCGGTAACCCACTGGGACGGACGATGATCCGTCCCAGACACGGGCCCCGCGTCCCGCCCACCGTCAACAAGTGCGAAGATGGGTTCTCGGCAGGACAGGGCCCCCACCACAGGGCCGAATGACAAAAGCGGCCGAACACCAGCCGACCGGCCGGTCACACCCCGATGACGGGGCCCGGCGTACGGCGCACATGCATGGAGGACGTGACGTGGCGAACGACGCCAGCACCGTTTTCGACCTAGTGATCCTCGGCGGTGGTAGCGGCGGTTATGCCGCGGCCCTGCGCGGAGCGCAGCTGGGCCTGGACGTCGCTCTGATCGAGAAGGGCAAGGTCGGCGGCACCTGCCTGCACAACGGCTGTATCCCCACGAAGGCCCTGCTGCACGCCGGTGAGATCGCGGACCAGGCGCGCGAGGCCGACCAGTTCGGTGTCAAGGCCACCTTCGAGGGCATCGACATGGCGGCCGTCCACAAGTACAAGGACGACGTGATCTCGGGCCTGTACAAGGGTCTGCAGGGTCTCATCGCCTCCCGCAAGGTGCACTACATCGAGGGTGAGGGACGGCTCTCCTCCCCCACCTCGGTGGATGTGAACGGCCAGCGCATCCAGGGCCGCCACGTGCTCCTGGCGACCGGCTCCGTGCCGAAGTCGCTCCCGGGCCTGGAGATCGACGGCAACCGCGTCATCTCCTCGGACCACGCGCTGAAGCTGGACCGGGTCCCGAAGTCCGCGATCGTGCTGGGCGGCGGCGTCATCGGCGTCGAGTTCGCATCGGCGTGGAAGTCCTTCGGCACCGACGTCACCATCGTCGAGGGCCTGAAGCACCTGGTCCCGGTCGAGGACGAGAACAGCTCGAAGCTTCTTGAGCGCGCGTTCCGCAAGCGCGGCATCAAGTTCAACCTCGGCACGTTCTTCCAGGGTGTCGAGTACACCCAGGACGGCGTCCGGGTGACCCTCGCCGACGGCAAGACCTTCGAGGCGGAGCTGCTGCTCGTCGCGATCGGCCGCGGCCCGGTCTCGCAGGGCCTCGGTTACGAGGAGGCGGGCGTCGCGATGGACCGCGGCTACGTCCTCGTCGACGAGTACATGCAGACGAACGTTGCGACGATCTCGGCCGTGGGCGACCTGGTCCCGACCCTTCAGCTGGCGCACGTCGGCTTCGCCGAGGGCATCCTCGTGGCGGAGCGTCTGGCCGGCATGAAGACCGTCCCGATCGACTACGACGGTGTCCCGAAGGTGACGTACTGCCACCCCGAGGTCGCCTCCGTGGGCATCACCGAGGCCAAGGCCAAGGAGCTCTACGGCGCGGACAAGGTCGTCGCGCTGAAGTACAACCTCGCGGGCAACGGCAAGAGCAAGATCCTCAAGACCGCGGGCGAGATCAAGCTCGTCCAGGTCAAGGACGGTGCCGTGGTCGGCGTCCACATGGTGGGTGACCGTATGGGCGAGCAGGTCGGCGAAGCCCAGCTGATCTACAACTGGGAGGCGCTGCCGGCCGAGGTCGCGCAGCTCATCCACGCCCACCCGACGCAGAACGAGGCGATGGGCGAGGCCCACCTGGCCCTCGCCGGCAAGCCCCTGCACTCCCACGACTGATCAGTCGACCGGGCGCGACGACCGACCACTTCCGCATTTTCGTTAGGAGCAACTGAAACCATGTCGGTTTCCGTAACCCTTCCGGCGCTCGGCGAGAGCGTCACCGAGGGCACCGTCACCCGCTGGCTGAAGGAGGTCGGCGAGGAGGTCACGGAGGACGAGCCCCTCCTCGAGGTCTCCACGGACAAGGTCGACACCGAGATCCCGGCCCCGGTCTCCGGCGTGCTGCTGGAGATCGTCGTCGCCGAGGACGAGACCGCCGAGGTCGGCGCCAAGCTGGCCGTCATCGGTGCTCCCGGCGCCGCCCCGGCCGCTGCTCCGGCTGCTGCCGCTCCGGCTCCGGCCGCTGCTCCGGCTGCTGCCGCTCCGGCTCCGGCCGCTGCCCCGGCACCCGCTGCCGCGGCTCCGGCTCCGGCCGCCCCCGCGCCGGCCGCTCCGGCCCCGGCTCCGGTGGCTCCCGCCGCGCCCGCCGCGGCTCCGGCCCCGGCCGCTGCGGCGCCCGTCGCCGCAGCTCCGGCTCCGGTCACCCCGGCCGCTCCCGCCGCGACCTCCGGTGACGACGGCGCGTACGTCACGCCGCTGGTCCGCAAGCTCGCCGCCGAGAACGGTGTCGACCTGGGCGCGGTCAAGGGCACCGGTGTCGGTGGCCGTATCCGCAAGCAGGACGTCGTCGCCGCCGCGGAGGCCGCCAAGGCCGCCGCTGCCGCTCCGGCCCCCGCTGCCGCCGCCGCTCCGGCCGCCTCCTCCAAGGCGCCGAAGCTCGAGGTGTCCCCGCTGCGCGGTCAGACGGTCAAGATGACCCGCATGCGCAAGGTCATCGGCGACAACATGATGAAGGCGCTGCACTCGCAGGCCCAGCTGACCTCGGTCGTCGAGGTCGACGTCACCAAGCTGATGAAGCTGCGCAACAAGGCGAAGGACGGCTTCGCGGCCCGTGAGGGCGTCAAGCTCTCCCCGATGCCGTTCTACGTCAAGGCCGCCGCCCAGGCGCTGAAGGCCCACCCGGTCGTCAACGCCCGGATCAACGAGGACGAAGGCACGATCACGTACTTCGACTCGGAGAACATCGGCATCGCCGTGGACGCCGAGAAGGGTCTGATGACCCCGGTCATCAAGGGTGCGGGCGACCTCAACATCGCCGGTATCTCGAAGAAGACCGCCGAGCTGGCCGGCAAGGCCCGCGGTGGCGGCCTGACGCCGGACGACATGTCCGGGGCCACCTTCACCATCAGCAACACCGGTTCGCGCGGTGCGCTGTTCGACACCGTCATCGTGCCGCCGAACCAGGCAGCCATCCTGGGCATCGGCGCCACCGTCAAGCGTCCCGCGGTCATCGAGACCGAGGAGGGCACCGTCATCGGCGTCCGCGACATGACGTACCTCTCGCTCTCCTACGACCACCGTCTGGTGGACGGCGCGGATGCCGCCCGTTACCTGACCGCGGTCAAGGCGATCCTGGAGGCCGGTGAGTTCGAGGTCGAGCTCGGCCTCTGAGCACCGCAGTTGTAACAAGCCTCACCAGCGGCGCCCCCGTCCGGAACACTCCCGGACGGGGGCGCCGCCGTATTGTCTAGACACCACCGGTCGCTCCGGCCGCCGAGTTGGTGCAGGCAGCACCGGTTTGCCCCGAAGGAGCCACTCATGACCCCGCCCGTCGTCCACTCGCTGCGCGAACAGATCCGCGAGCACATCGTGGACGGGATCGTCAGCGGGCGATGGAAGCCGGGCGAGCGGATCGTGGAGCGGCGCATCGCCACCGAGCTGGAAGTCAGCCAGACGCCCGTGCGCGAGGCGCTGCGCGAGCTGGAGACGCTCCGGCTGATCGAGTCGGCGCCCAACAAGGGCGTCCGGGTCCGCAACCTCACGGCGGCCGATCTGGAGGAGAGCTACCCGGTACGGGCCGGCCTGGAGCAGATCGCCGCCGAGCTGGCGGCCCCGGGGCTCGGCGAGGACTGCTCGCTCCTCGCCCCGCACGTGACGGCGCTGTACGAGGCGGACCGGCTGGCCGACGGCGAGGCGCAGGTGCGCCACACGGTGGGCTTCCACCGGGAGATGGTCCGGGCGGCCGGCAACGCGGTCCTGCTGCACACCTGGGAGGGCCTGGGCATCGAGGTGTTCACGGCGCTCTCGATCCGCTGGCTGGGGACGGTGCAGAAGTCGTACGCCGAGGAGCACGAGGCGCTCATCGAGGCGTTCCTGCGGAAGGACCCGGACATCGGGGTGCTGGTCAAGGCGCATGTGCTCGGCTGCGCGCCGCGCGCCTGAGGCCGGGGCGGCATACGCCTGAGGCCAGGGCGCACTGCGGTGCGCATGTGTGGCGAGGGTCGCTCGCCTGTGCAGATGAGCGCCCCTTTTGACTGTTATATCCCGTCACTCCGTGCCCCGTTTCGCGGCACCCCATGCCACTTTCTTCATATCGAGAAGTTTTGCCTTTCATCCTTTGATCGATCATCGATCGGAGCCTTACAGTTCACTCCGCGGGCCCACCGGCCCCATCGCCCTGTCCTGCCAGTCAGGGACTTCTCCACCCCCCTCCTCACCGGAAGGCGGCGATCATGACCGACCCCGTAGGAAAGCTTCCGAGCGAGCTCGACCAGCTCCCGGACCGCGACCCGGAGGAGACCGCTGAATGGGCGGCCTCCCTGGATGCCGTCACCAAGGCCGCGGGCCCGCACCGTGCCGCGTATCTGATGCGCCGCTCGCTCCAGCACGCCGAGGGCGCCGGTCTCGCGCTGCCCAAGCTGCTGGAGACCGATTACGTCAACTCCATCCCCACCGCCGCGGAGCCCGCCTTCGACGGTGACCTGGAGATGGAATCGCGGATCACCGCGTGGAACCGCTGGAACGCGGCCGCGATGGTCACCCGTGGCTCCCGCTTCGGCGTCGGCGGCCACATAGCGACCTTCGCCTCGGCGGCCTGGCTGTACGAGACCGGCTTCAACCACTTCTTCCGCGGCAAGGAGGGGGACGGCTCCGGCGACCAGCTCTACATCCAGGGCCACGCCTCCCCCGGCATCTACGCCCGCGCCTTCCTCGACGGCCGGCTCAGCGAGCAGCAGCTCGACAACTTCCGCCAGGAGGCGGGCGGCGACGGTCTGCCGTCCTACCCGCACCCGCGGCGGCTGCCCTGGCTGTGGGAGTTCCCCACCGTGTCGATGGGCCTCGGCCCTCTCTCGGCGATCTACCAGGCGCGCTTCAACCGCTACCTGGCCAACCGCAACATCAAGGACACGTCGAACTCGCACGTCTGGGCCTTCCTGGGCGACGGCGAGATGGACGAGCCCGAGTCGACCGCCGCCCTCGCCCTCGCGGCGCGTGAGCAGCTCGACAACCTGACCTTCGTCATCAACTGCAACCTGCAGCGCCTCGACGGTCCGGTCCGCGCCAACTTCCGGGTCGTCCAGGAGCTGGAGGGCGCCTTCCGCGGCGCCGGCTGGAACGTCGTCAAGACGCTCTGGGGCACCGCCTGGGACGAGCTCTTCCAGCTCGACACCACGGGTGCGCTGGTGCGCCGGCTCCGTGAGGTCCCGGACGCGCAGTTCCAGACGTACGCCACGCGCGACGTCGCCTACATCCGTCAGCACTTCTTCGGCACCGAGCCGGCGCTCGCCGAGCTGGCGAAGCTGCTCACCGACGCGAAGATCGCCGAGTGTTTCCACACCTCGCGCGGCGGCCACGAGGCCCGCAAGGTGTACGCGGCCTACCGGGCGGCGCTGGAGCACAAGGGTGCGCCGACGGTGATCCTGGCGCAGACGGTGAAGGGCTACACGCTCGGCCCGGGCTTCGAGTCGCGCAACGCCAACCACCAGATGAAGAAGCTGGACGGCAAGCAGTTCCGCGCCATGCGCGACCTGCTGGAGCTGCCGATCCCGGACTCGAAACTGGACGAGGGCCTGGTGCCGTACGGCCACCCGGGCGCCGACTCCCCCGAGGTCCGCTACCTCCAGGAGCGCCGTGCCGCCCTCGGCGGCCCCGCCCCGGCCCGCCGGGTGCACGCGGTGGCCCTGCCGCAGCCCGAGGAGCGCGCGTTCGCCGCGCTGAAGAAGGGCTCCGGCAAGCAGGAACTGGCCACCACGATGGCGTTCGTCCGCCTGGCCAAGGACCTGATGCGGGACAAGGAGACCGGCAAGCGCTGGGTTCCGATCGTCCCCGACGAGGCCCGCACCTTCGGCATGGAGGCGCTGTTCCCGTCGGCCGGCATCTACTCGCCGCTGGGTCAGACGTACGACCCGGTCGACCGCGACCAGCTGATGTACTACAAGGAAGCCAAGGACGGCCAGGTCCTCAACGAGGGCATCACCGAGGCCGGCGCGATGGCCGACTTCATCGCCGCGTCCACGTCGTACGCGACGCACGGCGAGCCGATGATCCCGTTCTACATCTTCTACTCGATGTTCGGCTGGCAGCGCACGGGCGACCAGTTCTGGCAGCTCGGCGACCAGCTCGGCCGCGGCTTCGTGGTCGGCGCCACGGCGGGCCGTACGACGCTGACGGGTGAGGGTCTCCAGCACGCGGACGGCCACTCTCACCTGATCGCGTCCACGAACCCGGCGTCGCTCAACTACGACCCGGCGTTCGCGTACGAGATCGCGGTGATCGTCCAGGACGGTCTGCGCCGGATGTACGGCCCCGACGCCGAGAACGTCTTCTACTACCTGACGGTCTACAACGAGCCGAAGCCGCAGCCCGCGATGCCGGAAGGCATCGAGGAGGGCATCCTCAAGGGCCTCTACCGGTTCAAGGAGGGCACGCCCGCGAAGGCGGACAGCCCGCGCGTGCAGCTGATGGCCTCCGGTACGGCGATCCACTGGACCCTGGAGGCCCAGGAACTGCTGGCCTCGGACTGGGGTGTCACGGCCGACGTCTGGTCCGCCACCTCGTGGGGCGAGCTGCGCCGCGACGCGTTGGAGTGCGACGAGGCGCTGCTCCGCGGTGAGCTGCGGGTGCCGTACGTGACCCAGGCGCTGGAAGGCGCACCGGGTCCGGTCCTCGCGGTCAGCGACTGGATGCGCCAGGTGCCGGACCAGATCAGCCAGTGGGTGGAGCAGGACTGGACCTCGCTCGGCACGGACGGCTTCGGCCTCTCCGACACCCGTGACGCGGCTCGCCGCCACTTCGGCGTCGACCCCCAGTCGATCACGGTCGCGGCCCTGGCCCAGCTGGCCCGCCGCGGCGAGGTGCCGGCGTCGGCGGTCAAGGAAGCCCGCGAGCGGTACGGGCTCTGACGGCCCGGAGGACGGGGCACGGGTCTTTCCCGCGCCCCGTCCTCCGCATGCGTCCGCCCCACTCCGGCGCAGGCTTTCGTCCTCGATCGCCGGACGGGCTTGCTCTGCCCGCCGGAGTGCTGCCATGTGGAGCTGCTGTGCGCATGGCAGCCCGGTCGAGCCGCACTTCCAACCCCGCCCGGGCGCACATTCAAGCCCGGCCGGCGAGTGAGGCCATCTTCTGAGCCCGGCCGGCGCGTGAGGCCACACCCAGCCCGGCCGGCGCTTGAGGCCGAGGCTCGACGGGCCCGGGCCACACGCGCCCCCTGCCGCGGCCACAATGGCCGCATGCGTGCTGCCCGGCTCATCAGAATGGTGCTGCTCCTGCAGTCCCGCCCCGCCATGACCGCCGCCGAGCTCGCCCACGAGCTCCAGGTGTCGGAGCGGACCGTCACCCGGGACGCCCAGGCGCTCTCCGAGGCCGGGATCCCCGTCTACGCGGAACGGGGCCGTGCCGGCGGGTACCGGCTCGTCGGCGGGTACCGCACCGGTCTCACCGGGCTGGCCCGTGACGAGGCCGAGGCCCTCTTCCTCTCCGGCCTGCCCTCCGCCCTGCGCGAGATGGGGCTGGCCGACGCCGCGTCCGCCGCCCGGCTCAAGGTGTCGGCGGCCCTCCTGCCCTCCCTCCGGGACGCCTCCGCGGGCGCCGCCCGGCGCTTCCATCTGGACGCTCCGGGCTGGTACCAGGAACCGGTCACACCTGAGCTCCTGCCCGCCGTGGCCGAGGCGGTGTGGGACGACCGGACCGTGCGCGCCCACTACCGGCGGGCCGGCCGGGACACCGAGGTGGAGCGTGAGCTGGCCCCGTACGGCCTCGTCCTCAAAGCCGGGGTCTGGTATCTCTGCGCCCGTGCGGAGGAGGACTTCCGGGTCTACCGGATCGACCGCTTCACGGCCGTGACCGTGTCGGACACCCGGTTCGTCCGGGACGAGAGCTTCGACCTGCCCGCGTTCTGGGACGAACGCGCGGCCCAGTTCGCCCGGTCGCTCCTGCGGGCCGAGGTGACGCTGCGGCTCTCGGAGGCCGGGGTGCGCCGGCTGCCGCACGCCGTGGACCGCGTCGCGGCGCGGGACGCTCTGGAGGGGGCCGGTGCGCCCGGGGCCGACGGGTGGGTCACGGTCACCCTGCCGGTCGAGTCCCTGGACGTCGCGTTCGGTCAGCTGCTGGCCCTGGGGCCGGAGTTGGAGATCCTGGAGCCGGCCACGCTGCGCGGCAGGTTCGCGGCGGCCGCCGAAGCCCTCCACTCGCTCTATGTGAGGCCGTAAGGCTTCATTTCGGCGTCTGGGCGTGCATCGGCCCTCCCGGGGGCAGATGCTGGACCCGTGATGGACGAGACGGAATTCTGGGAGCTCATCGACAGCACCCGCGAGGCCGCCGACGGCGACCCCGAGGACCATGCCGACCTGCTCGTCGAACGGCTGGTGCAGCTCGATCCCGATTCCGTGCTGGACTTCGCGCGGCACTTCGAGGCCCGCTACAACCGTGCGTACCGCTGGGACCTGTGGGCTGCCGCCGCCGTGCTGCTCGGCGGGGCCGGCGACGACGCCTTCGACTACTTCCGCTGCTGGCTGATCGGCCAGGGCCGGGAGGTCTTCGAGGGCGCGGTGCACGATCCGGACAGCCTGGCCGAGCTCCTCGACGACTTCGACGACGAGCTGGACGGGGACGCGGAAGAACTGGGCTACGCAGCCGACGAGGCGTACGAGCAGCTCACCGGTGTGGTCGCGCCGGACCTCGGGCTGCCGCCGCAGCCGGCCGAGCCGGAGGGCACCCCGTTCGGCTTCGAGGACGACGCGGTCCTGGCCGCGCGGCTGCCCGAGCTGTGGCAGCGGTTCGGCGCCGGCTGAGGCGCGGCCGGCCCGGTGCCGGTCACGGGCCGAGCGGCCGGCCCATCAGCACGTCGTCCACGTAGCGCCCGCCCAGGAAGAACTCGCCGGGCAGGACGCCCTCGACGGTGAACCCCTCCGACTCGTACAGCGCGCGGGCGGGAGCGTTGTGCCCCAGTACCCGCAGGGTGATCCGGTTGGCCCCCTGACGGCGTGCCGTCCCGCACGCCGCGCGGATCAGCGTGCGGCCGGTGCCGCGGCCCCGCGCCCAGGCGGCCACGGCGAGGCCCTGTATCTGCCGGACGTGCGCGTTGCAGGACAGCGGGGTGGGCGGCACCACGCGTATGTACCCGGCGATGACCGTCGCGCCCGCCGGGTTCACCGCGTCGGCCACCAGGATGTCCTGCGGCAGGTGCCGGTCGTCGAAGAACGGCGCGTACGGCGGCTGCGGCCGCGGCTGCACGGCGTGCAGCGTCGACCAGGTGCTCCGGTCGAGCTCCGTGAGAGCGGGGCCGTCGTCGAGGACCGCGGGGCGGACGAGGGGCACTGGAAGGGGGAGGGACTCGGCCATGCGCGTCACTGTGCCATGCGTCGCCTGCGGCATGTGGGGCAGGATGGACCCATGCCGCGACCCGTGCCGCACTCCCGTATCGCCGTGACCGGATCGACCGGACTCATCGGAGCGGCGCTGGTGCGCTCGCTGCGGTCCGACGGGCACGAGGTGGTCCGGCTGGTCCGGCGGCCCGCCCGGTCGGGCGACGAGGTGGAGTGGGACCCCCAGCGGGGTTACGTGGACGTGGCCGGTCTGGTGGGCTGCGACGCCGTCGTCCATCTCGCCGGGGCCGGGGTCGGCGACCATCGCTGGACCGAGGCGTACAAGCGGGAGATCCGGGACAGCCGGGTCCTGGGCACGGCCGCGATCGCCGAGGCCGTCGCCTCACTGGACGTCCCGCCGAACGTGCTGCTGTCCGGGTCCGCGATCGGCTTCTACGGCGACACCGGGGACCGCTCGGTGGACGAGGGCGCGCCGCCCGGCGACGGGTTCCTGCCGTCGGTGTGCGTGGAGTGGGAGGAAGCCACGGCCGCCGCGGAGGAGGCCGGGGTGCGGACCGTGCACGCGCGCACCGGACTGGTCGTCGCCCGGGAGGGCGGTGCCTGGGCCCGGCTCTTCCCGCTGTTCCGCGCGGGGCTCGGCGGCCGGCTCGGCAACGGCCGGCAGTACTGGAGCTTCATCGCGCTGCACGACCACATCGCTGCGCTGCGGCACGCCCTGGACACCCCGGAGCTGTCCGGACCGGTCAATCTGACGGGTCCGGCCCCGGTCACCAACGGCGAGGTGACGGCGGCGATGGGCCGGGTACTGCGCCGGCCCACGCTGTTCACCGCTCCCGCGCCCGCGCTGCGGATCGCGTTGGGCGACTTCTCCGAGGATGTGCTGGGCAGTCAGCGGGTGCTGCCGGGACGGTTGCTGGACTCCGGGTTCGCGTTCGCCTTCCCCGGGATCGACGCCGCCATCCGGGCGGCTCTGCGCTGACCCCGCCGCCCAGGAGCCGTCCTCCGTCGCTCCGTTCGGACGGACGTGCGACCCCGTGCACCGGTGCCCCGGCCCGCGCGCGACTGCGCGGAATCCCGCCACCCTCCTAGCCTCGTGGCGAACTCGCGCATTCCGGGGGCCGGTTGAGGGCAAGAGCCTCCCACCAGTTGCGCCGACTCGGGGAGGGGCACGTGCTCAGCACGGCACACCACGCGGACGTCGTCATCATCGGGGCCGGGATCGCCGGCCTGTCAGCGGCCCACCTACTGACCAGTGCGGGAGTGAGCGTCAGCGTCCTGGAGGCCGGCCCCCGGGTCGGCGGCCGGATGATGACCGACGAGGTGGACGGGTTCCGGCTCGACCACCTGGGACCACTTCTCAACACCTCGTATCCGGAGCTGTACGCGACGCCCGGACTCGACGGACTCGTCCTGCGGAACTTCGATCCCGGCGTGCTCGTCCACAGCGAGGGCCGCCGGTACCGGACCGGGGAGATACGCAGTCCCCGGGGCGCACGCGGCGCACGGGGCGCACTCAAGGCAGCGCGCGCCCTCGCAAGCGCCCCCCGGGCCCCTCTGAGCGGGAGCCTCACCGGGGCCATGGGCGGGGCGATCGACCACGCCCGGCTCGGGGTGGCGCTGGCCCGGCTCGCGGCCACCCCCCGGGCCCGCGTCCTGGCCCGGCCCGAACGCGCCGCGCTCGACGCGTTGTCAGGCCGCGGCCTGTCCGCCCGGACGCTGAACGGATTCGTGCGCCCCCTGCTCACGGCGCTGCTCAGCGACCCCGCGCTCGGCACGTCGAGCCGGTGCGCCGATCTCGCGCTGCGCGGCTACGCGAGCGGCAGGCTCTGCGTACCGTCGGGAGGTTCGGCCACGCTGCCCGATCTGCTCGCGGCCGCCCTGCCGCCCGGCACCGTACGCACGGGCGTGCACGTCACATCGGCGGACATCACCGCGGTGCGCACCAAGGAACACGGCGAGATCGGCTGCCGCTCCCTGCTGCTGGCGACCGGCGCGGGCGCCGCGGCCGAGCTGCTGCCCGGCCTGCGCGTGCCGCCCTTCCACCCGGTGACGGTGCTCCACCACACCGCCCCCGCTCCCCCGCCGACCGGCGCCTCGCTGCTCCTGGACGCCGACCGCTCGGGTCCGGTCGCGCACACCGCGGTGATGAGCGAGGTCGACCCGTCGCGCGCCCCGCACGGCCGGGTCCTGATCAGCTCGACGGTGCTCGGTACGCCGCCGGCCGATCTGGACCGCACGGTCCGCACGCATCTCGCGGCCCTGTACGGCATGCCCACCGACGACTGGGAGCTGCTGGCGGCCCACCACGATCCGGAGGCGGTGCCCGCCATGGCGCCCCCGCACGACCCGCAGCGCCCGGTCCGGCTGCTCGCGGGGCTGTACGTGTGCGGCGACCACCGCGACACCGGATCGGTGCAGGGGGCCCTGTCCTCCGGACGGCGCGCGGCCGGGGCGATCCTCACCGACCTGGGGGTGCAGCCGGCCTCCGGGGGCACCGCGGCGCTCCCGGAGGCGGCCTGACCCTGACGGGAGGTCCCAGGGCCTCCCGTCAGCCCAGCGCGGCCACCCGTTCGCGGTAGCCGCGGACCGCGGCGGCGTCCCGGAAGGGTTCGAGGCGCCGCTCGAAGTCCCGTACGTACTCCGTGGCGCGTACCGACCGCATCTCGGCGGCCTGCTGCGCGGCTTCCGCACCCAGCCGGCAGGCCTGGTCGAGCTCGCCGAGCCCGAGCCGCGCGGAGGCCAGCACCACTCGGCAGAACAGGCGGCTGCGGGCGTACGCGGGGGCGCGCAGCTGGAGCGAGCGCTCCGCGTGCTGCGCGGCGACCCGGTACTGCTGGAGGTCCCGGTAACAGTGCCCGAACTCGTCGGCGAGCTGGGCCTCGTCGAAATGGCGCGCCCAGTGCGGCACCTCGTCGCCGGGGCGGGAGGCCTCCAGGGCGCGTTCCGCCCGGGTGAGCGAGGCCGCGCAGGCCTTGGCATCGCCGAGGACCCCGTGTCCGCGTGCCTCGACCGCGTGCAGCAGGGCCAGGACGGCATGGGGCGCGGAAGAGCCGACGCCCTGCTGGGCCACCCGTGCCAGCTGGACCGCCTCCCGGCCGTGCCCGAGGTAGACGGCCTGCCGGCTCATCGTGATCAGGACGAAGCTGCCGTAGGCCCGGTCACCGGCGGCCTGGGCCAGCCGGAGCGCCTGGACGAAGTAGCGCTGGGCGAGCCCGTGGGCCGCGATGTCGTACGAGGTCCAGCCCGCGAGCCGGGTCAGGTCGGCGGCGGCGGCGAAGAGCCGCCGCCCGGTGGCCTCCCCGTACGTGCCGCGCAGCATCGGCTCCGTCTCGTGCTCCAGGTACCGGACGAGGGCCTGCCGGGCGTGGCCGCCGCCGTAGGCGTTGTCCAGGGTGCGGAAGAGCTCGGCGACCGAGCGCAGGGCGGCGACGTCACCGCTGCTGACCTTCTGCCCGGAGCCCCGCTCGGTCTGCCGCTGCCTGGGGACGCCGCCCGGCCCGGCCGCGAGGGCGGGCGGGGAGCCGCCCGGCCCGTGCGGTCCGGCGGGCCGGGACGGGGTGGGCCCGCGCAAGCCGTGCCGGACACCGGGCCCGGGCACGCCGCCCTGCTCGGGCACCCCGGGCACGGACCCCCCTCCGGAACCGATCCCGCCTCCGTACGGCCCTTGCGCCGCGCCGCCGTGTGTCCCGGCGGCGCCGGGTGCCGGGCGCGGCCCGGCGTGCGCCCTGGCGGCCTGGCCCGCGACAGCGGCGCCGTCCCCGGTCCGTCCCACCCACTCGTCCGCCCGTCCGATCAGCCAGTCCCGGCTGGGGACGACCAGCCCCGCCGGAGTGAAGGCGATCTTCCGCAGCTCCACATGACTGCCGGAGTCCTTGCGCCACAGCCCGCTGACGATGTCGACCGCCTCGGCGGGCGTGGCCGCGAACTCCAGGCCCGCGTAGACGGGCGCGCAGGCGTCCAGTCCCAGGTCCTGCGCGGAGAGCCGGCGGCCGAGCCGCCTGGTGAAGACCTCCGCGATCAGCGCGGGCGTGGTGCCGCGCGGCTGCTGTCCGCGCAGCCAGCGGGTCACGGAGGTCTTGTCGTACCGCAGGTCGAGGCCGTGTTCGAGTCCGAGCTGGTCCACCCGGCGGGCGAGGCCGGCGTTGGAGAACCCGGCTTCGGTGATGAGTGAGGCGAGTCGGCGGTTGGGGGTGCGCTGCGGAGGTCGTTCCGACATCAGCTGTACGGTCTCCTGCCTACGGGGCCGGGCGGGCAGCCCCTCAGGGACTGTTCTGTGCTCCCCACGGCGTCGCGGTGCTGGGCCGGGCCCGAGGGAACGGCGCGAATTTAGCGGCCTCCGGGGCAACCCCGGCCGCCTTCGCATCACATTCATCCGATCGTGTGAGGATTGAGGGCGGCGCTGACGGGAACCACCTGCCGGGCCCCCGCTCCGGCACCGGTCGTACAGTGGCCGGAGGCGCGATTCGGTGCATGGTGACGGGACACCCCCGGCCCCGGCACCGCAAGTAGAGAGGCTGCTGTCGTGACTGAGCTTCGGTTCGTCCGTCTGGGATTCGGCGAGGAAGCCGTCGACTACCAGGAGGCCTGGCAGAAGCAGCGCGAGGTGCACGCGGCGCGGTTCGAGGACACCGTCCCCGACACCTGCCTGCTGCTGGAGCACCCGCCCGTCTACACGGCCGGCCGGCGCACCGCCGACAGCGAGCGCCCGCTGGACGGCACCCCGGTCATCGACGTGGACCGCGGCGGCAAGATCACCTGGCACGGTCCGGGCCAGCTGGTCGGCTACCCGATCCAGAAGCTGCCGCGCCCCGTGGACGTCGTCGCACACGTCCGCCGGCTGGAGGAGGCGCTGATCCGTACGGCCGCCGAGTTCGGCGTGGAGACCAGCCGGGTCGAGGGCCGCAGCGGTGTCTGGGTCCTGGGCGACCCGGTCGAGCAGCGCCCGGCGATCGGCGGTCTCTCGCTCGACTTCGACCCACGGCTCCAGGACGAGGAGTTCGACGCCCGGCTGAACGGACCCGAGTACGCCCCGTCCAACGCCGGCCAGCGCCGCGAGGACCGCAAGCTCGCCGCGATCGGCATCCGGGTCGCCAAGGGCGTGACCATGCACGGCTTCGCCCTCAACGTGAACCCCGACAACACCTCGTTCGACCGGATCGTGCCCTGCGGCATCCGGGACGCGGGCGTCACCTCGCTCGCGTACGAACTGGGCCGCGACCTCACCATCGCCCAGGTGCTCCCGGTCGTCGAGAAGCACCTCCGGGACGTCCTGGAGAACGCCGAACTCGCGCCGCGCACCATCGAGCGTACGAACGATGTCGTGGCCACGGCCTGACCCTCGGAACACCTCCGCGGGAATAGGCCCTGCCGGCCACAGGTTGGGCAGACGTAAAGCCGTTTGAACTACGGGCGTACCCTGGTGTTCGCCGAAGAATCCAATGCAGCGAAAGCAAAGGGGAGTGCCGGAGTGTCCGCTGTCGCACCCGACGGGCGCAAGATGTTGCGCCTCGAGGTCCGGAACAGCCAGACCCCCATCGAGCGCAAGCCCGAGTGGATCAAAACCCGGGCGAAGATGGGCCCCGAGTACAACCAGCTGCAGAAGCTCGTGAAGAGCGAGGGTCTGCACACGGTGTGCCAGGAGGCCGGTTGCCCCAACATCTTCGAGTGCTGGGAGGACCGCGAGGCCACGTTCCTCATCGGCGGCGACCAGTGCACCCGGCGCTGTGACTTCTGTCAGATCGACACGGGCAAGCCGCAGGCGCTGGACCGGGACGAACCCCGCCGCGTCGGCGAGTCGGTCGTCACGATGGACCTGAACTACGCCACCATCACGGGCGTCGCGCGCGACGACCTGGAGGACGGCGGCGCCTGGCTGTACGCGGAGACCGTCCGCCAGATCCACGCGCAGACGGCGGAGCGGGAGGACGGCTACACCAAGGTGGAGCTGCTGATCCCCGACTTCAACGCGGAGCCCGAGCAGCTCGCCGAGGTCTTCTCCTCGCGCCCCGAGGTGCTGGGCCACAACGTGGAGACGGTGCCGCGGATCTTCAAGCGGATCCGGCCCGGCTTCCGCTACGAGCGTTCCCTGGAGGTCATCACCCGCGCCCGCGAGGCCGGTCTGGTGACCAAGTCCAACCTGATCCTCGGCATGGGCGAGACCCGCGAGGAAGTCAGCCAGGCACTCCAGGACCTGCACGACGCGGGCTGCGAGCTCATCACGATCACGCAGTACCTGCGGCCCACGCCGCGCCACCACCCGGTCGAGCGCTGGGTGAAGCCGCACGAGTTCGTGGAGCTCAAGGAGGAGGCCGACGCGATCGGCTACTCCGGTGTGATGTCCGGACCTCTCGTCCGCTCCTCGTACCGCGCGGGCCGGCTGTTCCAGCAGGCGATGGAGCGGCGTGGTGCGGTGGCCCCGGCGCCCACCGCGTAGCAGCGCCCGTGTGAATCCGGGCACAAGAAGCTACTGAGCAGTAATAGCTCGTTCGACGCGGCCCGTCCACTCCTCGCAGGTCCGAGGCGCGGATGGGCCGCGTCGGCGTGCGCGACGCCCGTATCAAGGTTTCATTGGTGTTTGACCGACCGGTCACGCGCTGGTAACACCAAGCAGTGACCCTGGATACAGGCAGCGCAGTGGTTCTCGCGGCCGCGTCGCCCCTGCGCCCCGTATCCAGTCCGCGCAGCACACTCCGCCCGCCGGGCACCGCCCGGTGAGCGCATCCGTTCCGAGGGGACTTCCACGATGCAGGCCGTGCCGGTACGCGCCACCGCCCTTCCGTCCGTCACCGACGCCCTCCGCGCCGTCGAGTCGCTGCTGCTGAGCAGCGGCCAGCGCACCGCCCGCCGAAACGCCTGGACGGCCGTCCTCGAGGACCGCCGCCGGGCCAAGGACCGGGTCGAGTCCGAGTACGTACTGGAGGCCGTGGCCGACCACCGTTCCTAGGCCACGTAAACTTCATTGCATGGCGAGGAAGGCAAAAACCACTGAAGGCGCGGACAGCGCCGAGAACGCGGGGCGGCTCAAGCAGATCGCCCTGACCTACAAGATGACCAGGCGGTCCGACTCCAAGATCGGGCTTGTCGTCGCGGGTGTGGGAATCGTCACCTTCGGTGTCCTCCTCGCGATCGGTTTCCTGATCGGCCACCCGGTCTACCTGGGCATCCTGGGCTTCGTGCTCGCCCTCCTCGCGATGGCGATCGTCTTCGGGCGGCGTGCCGAGCGGGCGGCCTTCGGGCAGATGGAGGGACAGCCGGGCGCCGCTGCGGCCGTGCTGGACCGCGTGGGCCGAGGCTGGAGCACGACGCCGGCGGTCGCGATGAACCGCAGCCAGGACGTCGTCCACCGTGCCGTGGGCAAGGCGGGCATCGTGCTGGTGGCGGAGGGCAACCCGAACCGGGTGAAGAGCCTGCTCGCGGCCGAGAAGAAGAAGATGGCCCGCATCGTGGTCGACGTACCCGTGCACGACATCATCGTCGGCAACGACGAGGGTCAGGTGCCGCTCAAGAAGGTGCGGACGACGATGCTGAAGCTGCCGCGCGTCCTGACCGGCCCGCAGGTGACGGCCGCCAACGACCGGCTGCGCGCCATGGGCGACCTGATGAGCAACATGCCACTGCCGAAGGGCCCCATGCCGAAGGGCATGCGGATGCCGCGCGGCGGAAAGATGCGCTGAGCGGACTGAGAGAACGCACGAAGAGGGCGGGTCACGAACCACCGGTTCGCGACCCGCCCTCTTTGGTTTTCCTTGCTTCGTGCCGCCTTGCTTCGTGCTGCTTCGCTTCGTGCTGCGTTGCTTCGTGCTGCTTCGTTTCGTGTTCTTCCGCCCGTCGCGCGCGTTCCTCAGATACGGATCTGAACCGCGCGGGCCAGCCGGTCGTGCAGCCCGCGGCCGTCGCGGTCCCAGACCAGGGCCGGGATCACCAGGCACAGCAGCACACTGCGCACCAGCACCCGCCCGAACCCCAGGCGCCCGCCGTCCTCGGCGACGACCTTGATACGCAGCAGGCGCTTGCCGGGTGTGCAGCCGATGGTGCCGACGGTGAGCACACTCAGTACGAGGAAGACGCCGAGCGCCCAGTTCCCGGTCGCCTGCTGGTCACCGCGAGCGAACAGCCCGTATGCGATCAGCATGCACAGGGCCCAGTCCACGAAGATCGCGCCGAAACGCCGTCCGAGCGGCGCCATGGCCCCCGGCCCCTGCTCGGGAAGCCCGAGCCGCTTGCCCCGGTAGCCGAAGTCGGCGCCCATCTCCTCGGCGGCCGCGCGCGGCCCGGAGAGCCACGATCCGATTGCTTGCCTATTGTCCACCCGACCACGGTACTGCGCCCGCTCCCGCGCCCCGCCGGGCGGGGGCCGGGACCGTCGGGGACATCGCACCGAAACCGGCCCGGAACGTGCCGGGAACCGGCCGTCGCCGCGCACATGAGGTGCCGCTCACACCCGGCCCGGTTAACTTCGGCGAAACAAATGGGTCATGCTTGAGAAATCCGGTCTGCCTATGGTCGGGTCCAGCGTGTGCCACCGCACTGGCCACACAACGAGCTGCAACCCCGTCCCTCCCGGGCCGGGAGTAGGAGGAGTTGGATGTTCCAGAACGCCGACGACGTGAAGAAGTACATCGCCGACGAAGACGTCAAGTTCATCGACGTCCGGTTCTGCGACCTGCCCGGTGTGATGCAGCACTTCACCATCCCGGCGGCGGTCTTCGACCCGACCGAGGAGCTCGCCTTCGACGGCTCCTCGATCCGCGGCTTCCAGGCCATCCACGAGTCCGACATGGCCCTGCGCGCCGACCTGTCGACCGCCCGTGTCGACCCGTTCCGCCGCGACAAGACCGTCAACATCAACTTCTTCATCCACGACCCGATCACCGGCGAGCAGTACAGCCGTGACCCGCGGAACATCGCCAAGAAGGCCGAGGCGTACCTCGCCTCGACCGGCATCGCCGACACCGCGTACTTCGGCCCCGAGGCCGAGTTCTACGTGTTCGACAACGTCCGCTTCCAGACCTCGGCGAACGAGTCCTTCTACCACATCGACTCCGAGGCCGGCGCCTGGAACACCGGGTCGGAGGACAACAACCGCGGCTACAAGGTCCGCTACAAGGGCGGCTACTTCCCGACCCCGCCGGTGGACCACTTCGCCGACCTGCGTGCCGAGATCTCCATGGAGCTGGACAAGAACGGCCTCCAGGTCGAGCGCCAGCACCACGAGGTCGGCACCGCCGGCCAGGCGGAGATCAACTACAAGTTCAACACGCTGCTCGCCGCGGCCGACGACCTGATGCTCTTCAAGTACATCGTGAAGAACGTCGCGTGGCGCAACGGCAAGACCGCGACCTTCATGCCGAAGCCGATCTTCGGTGACAACGGCTCGGGCATGCACGTCCACCAGTCGCTGTGGGCCGGCGGTTCCCCGCTGTTCTACGACGAGCAGGGCTACGCGGGCCTCTCGGACATGGCGCGCTACTACATCGGCGGCATCCTGAAGCACGCCCCGTCGCTGCTGGCCTTCACCAACCCGACGGTGAACTCGTACCACCGCCTGGTCCCCGGCTTCGAGGCCCCGGTCAACATGGTCTACTCGCAGCGCAACCGCTCCGCCGCGATGCGCATCCCGATCACGGGCTCCAACCCGAAGGCCAAGCGCGTCGAGTTCCGCGCCCCGGACCCGTCGTCCAACCCGTACCTCGCCTTCTCGGCCCTCCTGATGGCCGGCCTGGACGGCGTCAAGAACAAGATCGAGCCGCCGGAGCCGATCGACAAGGACCTCTACGAGCTGGCTCCCGAGGAGCACGCCAACGTCCAGCAGGTCCCGACCTCCCTCCCGGCCGTGCTCGACGCCCTCGAGGCGGACCACGAGTACCTCCTGGCGGGCGGCGTCTTCACGTCCGACCTCATCGAGACGTGGATCGACTTCAAGCGCACGCACGAGATCGCCCCGATCCAGCTGCGCCCGCACCCGCACGAGTTCGAGCTGTACTTCGACCTCTAGGCAGCAGGTGGCTCAGCAGTTCTGAGCAGGGCGAGGGCCGCCATCCCATGACCGGGGTGGCGGCCCTCGCCCGTTCGCCCCCGCAGGGACCGCCGGCCCGGCGGGCGGTCAGGTCCGGTGAACGCGCACGGCTCCGACAACGGTGCCGGCCCGGCTACGTCCTGCCCGCCGTCACCGGCTGTGGAGGATCTGGATCAGGTTGCCGCAGGTGTCGTCCAGGACCGCGACCGTCACCGGGCCCGCCTCCATCGGCTCCTGGGTGAAGCGGACTCCGAGGCCGCGCAGCCGGGCGAACTCCGCGTGAACGTCGTCCACGGCGAAGGAGGCGGCCGGGATGCCGTCGTTGACCAGAGCCGTCTTGTACGGCTTCACCGCGGGATGGCCGTCCGGCTCCAGGAGGAGTTCGGTGCCGTCGGGGTCCTCCGGCGAGACCACCGTCAGCCAGCGGTCCTTGCCGACCGGGACCTCGGCCTTCTTCACGAAGCCCAGCACGTCCGTGTAGAAGCGCAGGGCCCTGTCCTGGTCGTCGACGAAGACGCTGGTCAGGTGAATCCGCATGGGTGCTCTCCCGTGTGTCGGGCCCGAGCGTTCGGTCTGCGTCCCGCTCGGGCGGGGCCGGTGTTCCGATCATGCACTGCCGCGACAGCCACCGGCCCTCAGGCCGGGCGCGAGGGCCGTTCGGATGAGCCGGACGAGGTCGCCGGCCGTGTGCGTGCCGGTCAGGTCGCCGATGCCGCGGAGGTTGTCTCACAGGGCGTCGGACTATCGGCGAGCAGCGGATGCGCAGCTGGAACGAGGGCCGGGCACACCCTTGGCTTCCGCGCCTTCGGCCCGGCCGTCGGCGCCCGGCGGGCCACCGGCCCATCAGCTCGCATCCCGGCGCCGGCTCCGGCTTCGCGGTACGGCCAGGAGGGCCGGGAGGGCCGGGTACGAGTGCGCGCGGACCGGTGGGAACCGTCGCCGTCACCGTCCGTACGGCCTCGTCCCGCCCGGGTGCCTCAACGCGATCCGTGGCCGCTCCTCGCACGGTCGGTACGAGGGGCGGCCACTCGCACGGTCAGTGCCGCAGCGCCTGGCCCACCTCGACCTTGACGTCGCCGTCGAGCTTCCGGTTGCTGCGGGCCGTGGCGTCCTTGGCCTTCTTGGAGGCCACGTCGTCGACCGACACCACGACCGTGTCGAGCAGATTGCCGTCCGCGTCCTTGAAGTTGATCTGCACGGCGTAGGACTGCGTCGAGTCGGTGCCGTTCGACACGGTGACCTTCGAGGTCACCCGGCCGTCCGCGTCGGTGGCCGGGGCGCCCGCCTTGACGTCGCCGCTCGCGTTCACGCCGTCCTTGAAGCTGTTCAGCTTGTCCTCGGCGGCGGCGGTCGCGGAGGCGACCACGTCGGACCCCTTGGAGGCGACGGAGGAGGCCACCGAAGAAGCGGCCGACGCCGCCTTCGACACCGTGCTCGACGCGCTGTCCCCGTCGTCCGAGCAGGCCGATGCCGTGAACGCCACCGTCATCGCCACCAGAACCGCGCTCGCGCCCCGTACGCCTCGCCTCGTCATCGTGCCTCCCAGCACTCGTCCGTCGGCCCAAGTCAATGCGGCGGCGGTGGAGTACGCATGCGGTGTAGGCCGACCGGGTGAGGGGGTGGCGGACGTGGGGTCGCGGACGGAGCACGGACCACCGAGTCTGGAGGGATGAGCGAGCAGGCCGCCCCCGGCGCACCGGCCCCGCCGCCCCCGAGGAGGCGGCGGCTGTGGCCGTGGGTGCTGCTGCTGATCGTCGTGGTGCTCGCGCTCGGGGCCGGTGCGGTCTCAGCCGTGCTGGCCCGTGAGGTCTCCGCGGAGAGTTCGCGCACCGTGCACATCCGGTACGAGGTCACCGGCGCCGCCGAGGACGTGACGCTCACCTACAGCACGTGGAAGGGCGAGGAGCTGTCGACCGCACGGCTGACCCTGAGGCGCCTGCCGTGGACCGGGGAACTGGACACCAAGGGCTTCATGAGCGGCGGTTCGTTCGAGGTCAGCCTGGGGAAGTCGGGCGGTGACGTGGCCTGTTCGGTGACGGTGGACGACGGCACCCACCGCACCGCCAGGGCCTCGGGCGCCTTCGCCACCGCTACCTGCGACGGGTACTGAACAGGGACCGTGCCCCCGGTCTCCCGGGGGCACGGTCCCTGACGGATGGTGGGCGGGCCGGTCAGCGGCCGTAGCGGATGAGCGCGCGGACCATACGGCAGGTGGTGTCGGACGGCGGGTGGATGGCGAGGCGCTCGGCGGTCGTGCGTATCCGGGCGTTGCTCGCGCTCGACGGGTAGAACACGCCCGTGTCGAGCAGGGCGATCGCCAGACGCATCGCCTTCAGCCGGCGATTGTGGGAGACGTACCACTCACGGGGACGGCCGGCAGGGAGCGGCTTCTTCTTCAGGGGTGTGTCGAGCGGCTTGGTCGTGACTGCGGCTACGGCCATTGGCAACCTCCTGGCGCGGTGGTGGAACCCTCACGAACTACCCCCATTTTACTGCCCCCCACTGACAATCGCCCCTGGCCAGAGGGGTTTTCGGGGGTCCATCGCGTACCTTTGGCCCCATGGAGATCTGGATCAATCCCGCCTGTTCCAAGTGCCGCAGTGCCCTGACGCTGCTCGACGCGGAGGGCGCCGACTACACCGTCCGCCGCTATCTGGAGGACGTGCCGTCGCCGGACGAGATCAGGGCCGTGCTCGGCCGGCTGGGGCTGGAGCCGTGGGACATCACGCGGACGCAGGAGGCGGACGCGAAGGAACTGGGGCTCAAGGAGTGGCCGCGCGACGCGGATGCGCGGGAGCGCTGGATCACGGCCCTCGCCGAGCATCCGAAACTCATCCAGCGGCCGATCATCACGGCGGAGGACGGCACGGCCGTGGTCGCGCGCACGGACGAGGCGGTCCGGGACGCCCTGGGTCGCTGAGCGCGCGCCGGTCCGGTCCGGACCGCCCGTACGGCGGTGCCGGGACTACCGGGAATCATCGGACGCGGCATCGAGGAACTCCCCGATTCTGCGGTTGAGTTCGGCCGTCACCGGCCCGTACAGCGGCAGCGCGTGGTGGGAGACGCCGGGCAGCACGACGGTTTCGGCCCGCGGCAGCAGCCGGTCCACCGCGCCCGCCACCCGGCTCGCCTGCTGGGCCCGCCCCTGTCCGGCGAGCAGGACCAGGGCCGGTACACCGAGCCCGCGCAGGGCCTCCGGTGCCGGGCGCGGACCGGTGACCGGTCGAACCCAGCGCAGGCCCGCCGCCGCTTCGCGCATGCGCAGCCAGACCGGGTCCAGCGGGACATGGCCCGTCTCCCAGGCGAGGAAGGCGCGCGTCCGTGCGGCGTCGGGGCGCAGCAGCATCGGGATCGCGCGCACCAGATACTGGGCGCGGAAGCCGGCGAAGCAGCCGGTCGGGGCGACGAGGATCAGGCGCCGGACGCGGTGGGGTGCGCGCAGAGCGTGGTGCAGGGCGATCCAGCCGCCGTATGAATGACCGCACAGCGCGGCCGGTCCGGTGTCCAGTGCGTCCAGCACCGCATCGAGCCAGTCGCACAGGTCCTCGACGGTGCGGATCGGGCGCTCCCCCACCACACTGCGGCCGGGCTCGCCCACGAGATCGACGGCGTGGACCCGATGGGTGCGGCCGAGAGCGGCGGCCTGGGCGGACCAGACGGTGGAGGTGGCGCCGCCGCCGGGCAGCAGGAGCAGGGGTGGGGCGTCCTCAGGGCCGTAGCTGTTGAGATGGGTCGTGCCGTACGGCGTGGGGATCCGCGTCGAGGTCGTGCCGGCGGGCCAGCGGGTGGCGATGACCTCGTCGTAGGCCGCGAGGAAGGCAGCCGTACCGTTGGCGGACGCGATGGGTGTCATGGATGCTCCCTGAACTCCGTCCGAAGATATTATCTCGCCGAGCGAGATAATAGGGCGAGGAGTCACCCATGGCCGAGCAGGGTCCCGAGCGGGAGATCGTCCATCTCCTGCGCAAGGTCACGGTCGAATTCGGCCTGCGTCAGGCCGAATTCGCGGCCCGGAACGGTATGCATCCGACGGATGTACGAGCCCTGATCTGCCTGCTCGACGCCGGGCGGAGCGGGACCGGGGCCACGGCCGGCCGGCTCGGCGCGGAGCTCGGGCTCAACTCGGCCGGCACCACCTCGCTCATCGACCGGCTGGAGCGCCTGGGTCATCTGACGCGCACCCGCGACGCCCGGGACCGAAGGCGGGTACTGCTGTCCGTGACCCCGCAGGCGGTGGAACTGGGATGGGCGGCGTTCGGGCCGATGATCGGGAGCGCCGAGGCCCTGCTGCGGGGGTTCGACGAGGTCGAGGTCGCCGCCGTACGACGGTTTCTGCTCGGCTTCCACGCCGCGGTGTCGGCAAAGCCGGACCAGGCCGGGGGCACGGACCGCTCATGAGGAGGTCCCGGGCCTGACCGGGCTGCGGCGGGCCGGCCCGCGCCCCGCACCCGGCCGGGGTGCAGCCGACCGGGCCGACCCGCACGGCTCAGGTGCCCGCCTGCGCCTCGGCCTCCGCGAGCAGTTCGGTCAGCCGGAGCCCGAACCGTACGTCGCAGGGGTGCGCCTCCCCCGTACGCACCGATTCGGTCAGCGCGTCCACCGCGGCGCCGAACGCGCCGACCGCGCCGTCCCATCGCGGCAGACCGGCGATGCCGTGCTCGCCCCTGAGCTCGATCCCCACCCCGGCCGCCGCCACCGGCGCCGCCAGGGTGAGCGTCACGGTGCTGGAGGCACCGGAGGTGTGGCGCAGGACGAGGTGGTGGGTGCCGGCCGGGCCGCGGACCGCGGTCAGGTCGGTGACGTCGCCGAGCACCGGGATGAGGACCGAGAGGGCGTGCGGGCCGACGTCCCACAGGCCGCCCTTCTCCCGGCGCCAGGGGGATGCGGCGTACTCGCTGTCCTCGCCCGGCGCCCACAGGGCGCCGATCCACTCGGCGTGGGCCGTGAACCAGCCGCCCGTCGCGCCCTGTTCGGCGATCCAGTCCGCGGTCTCCGGAGCGAATCGCAGGGTGCAGAAGACGATCGAGGCGACCCTGGCCCGCTCGGCGGCCTCGGCCACCTCCCGTGCGCCCTCGACGGTCGTGGCCACCGGCTTGTCCATCAGGAGATGACAGCCGGCCGCTGCGGCCCGGGCTGCCAGGGGTGCCTGGACATCGGGCGGCAGGGCGAACGCGACGGCGTCGCTCGCGGCGAAGAGCTCGTCGAGGCCCGCGTCACCGGTGTACGCCGTGGTGCCGTGTGCGGCGGCCAGTTCCCCGGCGGCCTCGGCACGGCGGCCCCACACCCCGCTCAGCACGACGCCGGGGTGGGCGGCGAGGGCGGGGGCCTGGGTGTTGCGGGCCCAGGGGCCCGTACCGACCAGGCCGATACGCAGAGGTGTCGCGGGTGTCGTCATGGGACCAGTGTGCCGGTGCGCCCGACCGCCCAGAGGAACCGGTCCCACCGGGACGGGAAGGGGGCGCCCGGGCCCTGTATACGACGGGGACGGTTCCGGCGTCCGGCGGCTGTCGCGGGGCACACCGCCGGCCTGAGGACGACCGGAATCCGGGGCGCCGGCTTCCGGGCTCCGCCCCGGAACCGCGGCCGGTAGCCGACGCCCCACGGCGGGGCCGTCTTACGCAGGAAACCTCGGTAACACGGGGTTCACACGAGGGCAACGGTCGGGAAATCGCGTCTTGCGAAGCTGCGCTGCATAGACCGCAGCACCCGCAAAGGATGGGCTTCCGTGACGTTCAAGGCTGAGTACATCTGGATCGACGGCACCGAGCCGACCGCCAAGCTCCGCTCCAAGACCAAGATCATGCCCGGTTCCCCGTCGTCCGACGTGGCCGAGCTGCCCATCTGGGGCTTCGACGGGTCGAGCACCAACCAGGCCGAGGGCCACGCCTCCGACCGGGTGCTGAAGCCGGTCTTCACGTGCCCGGACCCGATCCGTGGCGGTGACGACATCCTGGTCCTGTGCGAGGTCTTCCACATCGACATGACCCCGCACGAGACCAACACGCGGGCCGAGCTGCGTCCGGTCGCCGAGCAGTTCGCCGGCCAGGAGCCGATCTTCGGCATCGAGCAGGAGTACACCTTCTTCGACGGCCACCGGCCGCTCGGCTTCCCCGAGGGCGGCTTCCCGGCCGCGCAGGGCGGCTACTACTGCGGCGTCGGCGCGGACGAGATCTTCGGCCGCGAGATCGTCGAGAAGCACCTCGACAACTGCCTGAAGGCGGGCCTCGCCATCTCCGGCATCAACGCCGAGGTCATGCCCGGCCAGTGGGAGTTCCAGGTCGGTCCGGTCTCGCCGCTGGAGGTCTCCGACCACCTGTGGATCGCCCGCTGGCTGCTCTACCGCACCGCCGAGGACTTCAACGTCTCCGCGACCCTGGACCCGAAGCCGGTCAAGGGCGACTGGAACGGCGCGGGCGCGCACACCAACTTCTCCACCAAGGCGATGCGCGAGGGCTACGAGGCGATCATCACCGCGGCCGAGTCGCTCGGCGAGGGCTCGAAGCCGATGGACCACGTCAAGAACTACGGCGCGGGCATCGACGACCGGCTGACCGGTCTGCACGAGACCGCCCCGTGGAACGAGTACAGCTACGGCGTCTCCAACCGCGGCGCCTCGGTCCGTATCCCGTGGCAGGTCGAGCAGGACCAGAAGGGCTACATCGAGGACCGTCGTCCGAACGCCAACGTCGACCCGTACGTCGTCACGCGGCTGATCGTCGACACCTGCTGCACCGCGCTGGAGAAGGCCGACCAGGTCTGATCCCGCAGCAGCGACCGTCCGCACGAGGGGCGCCCACCGGTTGGTCCGGCGGGCGCCCCTGCGCGTGCCCGGGGCACTGTCAGTGCGGTGTGCCAGGCTGGTCGCATGCTCGAGATCAAGATCGCGACCGAGAACCAGCAGACGCACACCCGTGTTTCGGAGCAGGAGCTCGGCGGCCTGGTGCACCGGATCGGCATGACCGGTGACCGCTTCCTGGTCGTGCAGCGGATACCGGACATCCCGGGCACGTTCATCCAGGTGTGGCACGAGGTCGACGGGGCGTACGACGTGGAGCACCGCACCGGCGGAGCCGCCACCCATGTCCGCGCCCTCGTCGAGACGCCCGGGCAGGTCGCCGCCCTGATGGCGCGCTGGGCCCGCCAGGAGCCCGGGTGGGACACGGGGATCGGCTGGGAGAGCGCCGGCCTGCCGGAGCCGGAGCCCGTACCGGAGATCGCGGCGGACATCCGCGGGCAGTTGGAGGAGCGCGTACGGGAGTTGCTCCGCGGCGGGTACGGCAGTGTGGCGGATCTCGCCGAGTCGGCCGAGGACTACCTGGTGAAGGACGGCGTGCATCCGGTGACGCTCGCGCAGGCGCGGCAGTTGGTGGAGCGGCTGTGGCTGGAGCGGGTCGAAGAGCAGCGGCGGTGGGCGGATGTGACCGATCCGGACCGGCTGGGGGATGCCTTCGCCGTGCTGGACGGGCGGGGCATCACCGCCCGGGAGCATTTCGCGTGCTGCCGGTCGTGCGGAGTGGGTGAGATCCGCGCGGAGGGACGGGACGACGCCCGGGGCTTCGTCTTCTTCCACATACAGGGCACGGAGAGCGCCGCGGCCGGGCACGGACTGACCCTGTACTACGGCGGGTTCGACAAGTCTGCGGAGACGGCTGCGGCTGTGGGCCGGGAGGTGGCGGCCGTGCTGGGGGAAGCCGGACTGACCGTGGAGTGGGACGGTTCGCCGGACCGGGCGATCGAACTGGCGGGCCTGGACTGGCGGAAACGGCTGGTGGGCTGAGCCCGGGGCGGGGCCATGGCAAAGGGGCCGTATCGACGGGTGAGAGAGGTCTGCTCCCACGCCCCGTTCTCTGGTTCAATGGGGTCATGGCCAGCATCCAGCACTCCTCGTCAGGTCGCAGCGACCTCGAGCCGTTCTGGCCCTCCCGTCAGCATCACGACTTCGACCGGGTGTGTTGCCGCGCGTTGAACGCGCAGGCCCTCTAACACCGCTCACCCCGGTCTTCGGTCCGCGCGCACGAAGCAAGTCAGTCCACAGACGACTCCCTCGCGCGAAAGAGCTGACCCTCATGGCGAACACCCGTATCTTCTCCGCCGCAGCCGCTGCCACCGCAGCGCCGTCGGCGACCGCTGCGACCGCCTCTTCCCGTCCCCCCTCCCCCAACCGTCACCGGCTGCGCGCCGTCGCTCCGGACGAGGTCGTCCGGCCGGCCGATGTCTCCGCGTTCCTGACTCCGGGCGCCACCTGGCTGCCCGCGCCCCAGCACACCCTGCCGGCGCTGCCGGGCCGGCCGCCGATGGTCGGATACCTGGTGCTCGTCCCCGCCGATCAGCAGTCGGCCATCGCGGCCGCGACCGCCCAGTACCTGGTGCCGGCGGACGCCGGGACGGGGCCGGTGCGGATCGACTCCGTCCAGCGCACGGCCGCGGTGAACGGGAACACGCTCGACCTCACCTACCTGGAGTTCGAACTGCTGGCCCATCTGGTCACGCACCCTCACCGGGTGCACACCCGGGACCAGTTGGTGACCACGGTCTGGGGCTACGGGCATGTGGGCGACGGGCGCACCGTCGACGTCCACATCGCCCGGCTGCGCCGCAAGCTGGGCGCGGAGCACCGCCGGTCGATCCAGACGGTGCGGCGCGTCGGTTACAAGTACACGCCCTGATCGCACACGAAGTGGGCCCCGGCTGCGGAACGTACCGCAGCCGGGGCCCACTTCGTTCGTCCGGGGTCAGCCGTGCATCGCAGGGGCCGCCGCGCGGGCGGGTTCCGGCTGCGGCTCGCCGTGGTCCATCTCCGGCAGGCGGCGCAGGACGCGCGGGGTGCGCCAGTTCCGTTCGCCCAGCAGCGCCATCGCGGAGGGCAGCAGGACCATGCGTACGATCGTGGCGTCGAGCAGTACCGCGACGGCCAGGCCGACGCCCATCTGCTGCATGTCCTGCATCGACAGCGTCCCGAAGACCGAGAACACCGCCACCATGATCACGGCCGCACCGGTCACCGCACCGGCCGTGCGCCGGATGCCCTCGTCGATCGCGGCCGGGGTGGAGAGACCGCGGCTGTGGGCCTCGCGGATCCGGGAGACCACGAAGACGTGGTAGTCCATCGAGAGCCCGAACAGGACGACGAGGACGAACAGCGGCATCCAGGCCTCGATCGCGCCGACGCCTTCCGAGCCGATCAGCGAGGCGCCCCAGCCGTGCTGGAACACGGCCGTCATCACGCCGTAGGCGGCGGCCACGGAGAGCAGGTTGAGCAGGATCGAGGTCACGGCGATGACGTAGCTGCGGAAGCAGAACAGCATCAGCAGGAAGGTCACCGCGGTGATGAAGAGGAAGACGGGCACGATGCCGCGCTTCAGCTGGTCGTTGAAGTCCACGGACCCGGCCACCTCACCGGTGACATGGGCGCGGGCGCCCGTGCCGTCGAACGCGGCCGGCAGCCGGTCCTCCCTCAGTTCGGTCAGGGCCGCCTCGCCGCCGGGCAGCGGTACCTCGATCTCGGCGACGTTCTGCGCCCGGTGGACGGTCACCTGGTCGAATCCGGCCAGCGCCTTGCGTACGGCGGGGGCCTCGATGTCGTCGGCCTCGACGACCACCTGGGCCGGGGCGGGTCCGCCGGGGAAGGTCTCGTTGATGTGCTGGTAGGCGACGGACAGTGCGGAGTCCGAACCGAACTGCTTCTCCAGGCCGAGCGACTCGGTCTTCATGCCGAGGGCCGGTGCGGCCAGTACCAGCAGAACGACGACCGATGCGGCAGCGAAGAACTTCGGCTTGGCCAGGACCGGCCGCAGCAGCTTGCCGGCGATCCTGCCGCTCTCCTTCCCGCCGCGCTTGTCGCGCCGGTTCAGCAGCGGCACACGCCCTGCGTCGATCCGGTCGCCCAGCCAGGAGAGCAGGGCGGGCAGGACCGTCACGGAGCCCATCATGGCGATGAAGACCACGATGATCGTGGCGAGGGCGAAGCCCTTGAACAGCATCAGGCCGGACAGGAACATGCCGGCCATCGCGACCATGACCGTCAGCCCGGACACGAGCACGGACCGGCCGCTGGTCGCCGCGGCGATGCGCAGCGCCGTCTCGGCGTCGCGTCCCGCGGCCCGCTCGTCGCGTTCGCGGCGCAGGTAGAAGAGGCAGTAGTCGACGCCGACGGCGAAGCCCATCAGGAACATCACGGAGTACGTGGTCTGGAAGAGGTGCAGCTGGTGGCTGGCGAGCGAGAGCAGTCCGAACGCGGCCATGCACGCGGTCAGCGCGAGCCCCACGGGCAGCAGGGCCGCGACGACGGCCCCGAAGGCGACCAGCAGAATGCCGAGCGCCAGGGGTACGGCGGTGAACTCGGCCTTCTTCATGTCGTCGGAGAGCAGGTCGCCGAGCCACTTGCCGGCGCTGGCCTCGCCGAACTGGCGGACGGTGACGTCCGGCCGGTCCTCCTGGACGCCGGCCACGGCGTCCAGGACGGGCTGCACCCGGTCGGCGGAGGTGACCGCGTCCCCCTTCATCTCGAAGGTGATCAGCGCGTCCTTGCCGTCCTTGGACGGGACCGGAGCCGCGAGGTCCGCCACCTCGCCGGTCCGGCCGATGGCCGCGGTGAGCTCGCCGGCCGCCGTCCGCCAGCCGTCGGGCTTCGTCGACGACACCATGACCAGCTCACCCGCGCGGTGGCTGAGGCCGGCGTCGGAGAGGATCTGTTCGGCGCGCGCCGAGTCGCCCGCCCCGTTCTCCGCGTTGGTCATCTCGACCATCCCCGACGCGCCGCCGATGCCCGCGGCGAGTACGACGAAGAGCAGCCAGCCGAGAACGGCTGTCTTGCGATGGTGTGTGCTCCACACACCGATACGTGCCGCGAGGTTGGGCCTCATGGTGTTGTTCGCCCCCTGTGTAGGCGTCGGACCGGACACCACGAATCTAGGAATTCCGGGCCCGCCGCCCCAGCCGTCGAAGCCCCCACTCGGCGTGACGTAGGGCGTCGGTGCGGGGGTGGTGGTAGGTACACCCCCGCCGGGTGGCGAAACGGCTGACGCCCACAGGGGCCACCGGGTCAGACTGTGTACGGACCGGGGCCGGCACGGCGGCCCCGGCCAGGGCGCGTCCGGCGGATCAGGCCGGACGGGACCGGCCCGGAGAGGGAAGAGGGATCAGGATGAACGCGACACGGGGACGGGTGAGGGGCGCGCTGCTGGCCGCGGGGCGTGGGTTGCTGCTGTCGGTCGCCTCGCTGGCGGGATCGCTCACCCTGTTCGTGCTGACGGTGCTCTCCATCGCCTTCATCCTGCTGGGCATCGGGCTGGTGACCACCCCCTGGGTGCTGACGACGGTCCGCCGGCACGCCAATCAGCGCCGGCTGCTGGCCATCACCTGGTCGGACGTCCGCATCCCCGTCCCGTACCGGCCACTGCCGAAGGATGTGCGCGGCGGGTTCACCGGGCAGGTGGAGCGCACCACACTCATGCTGAAGGACCCGGCGACCTGGCGGGACATCCAGTGGCTGATGGTCGACATGACCGCCGGCTACGTGGTGGCCACCCTGGCGGCGGCCCTGATGATCTACCCGGTGGAGGGCTTCGTCCTGGCGGCGGGTCTGTGGCGGGTCTACACGGACGACCGGTACTGGTACGCGTTCGTGCCCGTCGACAGCCAGGCGTCGGGGCTGGCCGCCGCGGCGCTCGGAGTGGCGCTCTTCGCGGCCGGTGTACTGCTCAGCGAGCGGCTGCTGCGGGCCCACTTCGTGCTCGCCCGCTCGGTGCTGGCCCCCACGCACGAGCAGGAACTGGCCCTGCGCATCGACCGGCTGACCGAGACCCGGCACGAGGCGGTCGACACCGCCGCCTCCGAACTGCGGCGCATCGAGCGGGATCTGCACGACGGGGCGCAGGCCCGGCTGGTCGCCATGGGCATGAACCTCGGCACGATCGAGGCGCTGATCGAGAAGGACCCGGCCCAGGCGAAGAAGCTCGTGGCGATGGCCCGTGCGTCCTCGGCCGAGGCGCTGACCGAGCTGCGCGATCTCGTCCAGGGCATCCACCCGCCGGTTCTCGCCGAGCGCGGTCTCGGGGACGCGGTCAGGGCGCTGGCGCTGCGGATGCCGATCCCGTCCGAGGTGGACGTGGAGCTGGACGGCCGGGCCGAGGCCCCGGTCGAGTCGGCGGCGTACTTCGCGGTCAGCGAGGTCCTGACGAACGCGGCGAAGCACTCGGGCGCGGACCGGATCTGGGTGGACCTGAACCATGTCGACGGCATGCTGAGGATCTCGGTCACGGACAACGGGAAGGGCGGTGCGGCGACCGGGAAGGGCTCGGGCCTGAGCGGCATCGAACGCCGACTCGGTACATTCGACGGCATCATGGCCGTCAGCAGCCCCGCGGGCGGTCCCACCATGGTGACCATGGAGATCCCTTGCGAGTTGTCCTAGCCGAAGATCTCTTCCTGTTGCGCGACGGCCTGGTGCGCATGCTGGAGGCGTACGACTTCGAGATCGCGGCCGCCGTCGAGACGGGGCCCGAACTCACCCGGGCCCTTGCCGAGTTGAAGCCGGACGTCGCCGTGGTCGACGTCCGGCTTCCGCCGTCCCACACGGACGAGGGCTTGCAGTGCGCCCTCGCGGCCCGCCGGGCCAGGCCGGGGCTGCCGGTGCTCGTGCTCTCCCAGCACGTCGAGCAGTTGTACGCGCGCGAGCTGCTGGCGGACGGCAACGGGGCGATCGGCTACCTGCTCAAGGACCGGGTCTTCGACGCCGACCAGTTCATCGACGCGGTTCGGCGGGTCGCGGCGGGCGGCACGGCGATGGACCCGCAGGTGATCTCGCAGCTGCTGTCGCGGCGCGCGCAGGACAAGCCGATGGGCGGGCTGACGCCGCGGGAGCGGGAGGTCATGGAACTGATGGCCCAGGGCCGTTCGAACGCGGCGATCGCCTCACACATGGTGATCACGGAGCGGGCGGTGGCCAAGCACACCTCGAACATCTTCGGGAAGCTGGACCTGCCGCCCTCCGACGACGACAACCGCCGTGTTCTCGCGGTGCTCGCGTATCTGGACCAGGGGTAGGGCGTGCCGGGGCGTCGCGCATCCGGGCCGGGTCAGGGCCGGCCCGGATGCGCGGGCTCGTGGCCGGTCAGGAACCGGCCGGTGCGGTGGTGAGGTGCAGCGTCGTGGCAGCCAGGTACGGCTTCGCCCTGGATTCCAGCACCTTGACGCGGACCGAGGTGGCGGTCACGGCCGCGGGGAGCGGCAGGATGCGCTCGTTGCCGATGGTGGTGCCTTCGGCGATCCGCTGCCAGGCCCCGTCGATCCGGGCCTCCACGGCGAACCGCTCGACCCGCTGGCCGTGCCTGATGTCCTCACGGACGGCCACCCGGTCGAAGGTGTACGGGGCCGGGCCCTGGGTCCGTACGTCACCGCCGTAGATCCGGCGCACGTCGTCGCCGAACGCGGTGAGTGACGCGACGTCCCCTTCGGCGATCCGGCCGTCGGGCGCCGGCGGGACGTTGAGGAGGAGCGAGGCGTTGCGGCCGACGCTCTTCTCGTACAGGTTCATCAACTGTGCTGCGGTCTTGGGCCGTTCGTCCTCGTGGTAGAACCAGCCGGGCCGGTTGGAGACGTCGGCCTCGGCCGGGTACCACTGGAGGTAGTTGACGGCCGGGTCGAGGATCCTGGCCCGGGAGCCGATGTCGGCGTCCGTCGAGTCGTTGGGGAGGCTGCCGAGCCCCGTCCACGGGTCGGTGGTGTGCGGGGTGACGCTCCACTCGGTCTCCCGGGCGACGCCCGACTCGTTGCCGACCCAGCGGACGCCCTGGGGGCCCTGGAAGACGACGGTGTTCGGCGAGAGCGCCTTGACCATGTCGAACCACTGCTTGACGTCGTACTTCTGGGTGATGCCGGAGCCCGACCACGGGTTGGCGCCGTCGAGCCAGAGCTCCTCGACGGGGCCGTACTGGGTGAAGATCTCGTACAACTGGTTGAGGTAGTAAGCGTCGTAGTCGTCGGCCCGCACCTTGAAGGTGGGCAGCTTGCCGCTCCTCACGCGGGCGGCCCGGTCGTCGCCGGGGACGAGGGTGGGAATGGTGCGCTCGGTGACTGCGCTGCCGTTGCCGAACCGGCCCTGGCCGGCGGGGGCGCGGTCACCGTCCTCCAGCGCCATCCGCTCGGGCAGGCTCAGCGGCTTGCCCTCGGCCTGCTTGGCGCGGATCTTCTCGACCCACTCGGCGTGCCAGGCGTGCGGGAGTTCGGCGCCGTCGGAGGGCGAGAGGTAGAGGCCGACCTTCAGGCCTGCCTTGCGGGCGGCCTTCACATAGGCGGCGACGACATCGGGGCTGCCGGGGCTGAGGGCGACCGAGTGGTCGGTGTAGCGGCTCGGATAGAGGACGAACCCGTCGTGGTGCTTGACGGTCAGCATGACCTGTTCGACACCGGCGGCCTTGTAGACGCGCATCCACTGGTCGGCGTCGATGCTCTTCGGCGCGAAGAGCTTCTCGTCCTCCGTGCCGGAACCCCACTCACGGTCGGTGAAGGTGTTCATCCCGAAGTGCGTGAAGGCGGTGACCTCGCGCCGCTGCCAGGCCAGTTGGCCCGGCGTGGGGACGATGTTCGCGGCCTTCTCGATGATCCGGCCGGGGCTGTCGCAGGACTCGACCGTCATCTGCGACGCGGGTCTCACGGGCGCGCCGCACGGGGCGGCGGGCGATGCGGACCGCTGGGGTGCGGGCTGCTGCGCCGTGGCCTGTACGGGGATGAGCGCGGCGGCCGCCGCCAGTGCGAGCGCACTGAGCACATGGGTGCGTCGTGCCATGGTTCCCTCCCATTCACGACCACAAGTGGTCGGGTCTTTCGGGTGCCGACGCGTGCATGCTGCCGCATGATGTGCCCCACAGGAAGGGTTGGCGCTTGATACGTCCTATCTCTCGTTCACAAAGTCCAAGCCCTCACCCACTCGCTCAGCCGTTGAACCAAGCGGCCATATCGAGCCGGAACGCGTCCGCGGCGGCCATGGTGCGCAGATCGGCCTCCATGGCACGGACCCGCTCGGCACCGAGCACCCGCATCCACTCGGCGCGCAGCCGGTCGAAGCCCTCGGCAGACCGCACCAGCATGTCGAGCCCGCGCGGGGACAGCCGGACCAGCTTGCGGCGGCCGTCCTGCGGATCGTCGACACGCTCCACGTAACCGAGGCCTTCGAGCTTCTCGACGGTCTTCCCGGCGGCCTGCTTGGACACCCCCAGCCGCCGGCCGATCTCACTGGCGGTCGACCCGCCCCGGCCCACCGCCTGCAGTGCGTACCCGTACGCGGGACTCATGTCGGGGTGGCCGTGCTCGGCCAGCTCGTCATGCAGGGCGCCGATGATCGAACGGAAGCCGCCGAAGAGCAGAACGGGCAGCTCGAAGCCCACTCCCACCTCGACGGGGGCGCCGTCCGGGCGCTCAGCCATTGCGAAACTCGACAACCTGGTTTACCTTTTCGTCAATCACGTTGTCGAGTTTATCGCGAGAGGTCTTCCATGTCCGCCACGGTTTTCCCCGACCACACCCTTGAGTCCGCTCCCGCCGCCGCCCGCTCCACCATGACGGCCGTGGCGCAGAAGCAGGGCTACCTGCCTGTCGCCGTGACCCGGCTCGCCTCGTCCCCGGAGCTTCTCGGCGGCTTCCTGAAGATGAGCGCGCTCTTCGAGTCGACGACCCTGGACCCGCTTTCCCGGGAGACCCTGATCATGACGGTGGCCGCCCGCAACGGCTGCCACCTCTGCGTGGCCATGCACACCGCACGGCTCACCGCTCTCGGTGCCGACACGGGCATCATCGCCGCTCTGCGCGACGGGACGCCGCTGCCGGACGAACGGCTCGAAGCGGTGCGGCAGTTCACCCTGGCCGTCCTCGCGACGAGCGGGGCCGTCGACGAGCGCACCCTGCGGTCGTTCCTGGCGCACGGGTACACCAACCGCAACGCGCTGGAGGTGGTCCTGGGCATCGGCACCTACACCATGTCGACCCTGGCCAACCGGCTGACGGACTCGCCGATCGACCCTCAACTGGCCGAGTTCTCCTGACACTTGTCTACCGCCCCGGTCAGGAATTCCGCCTCCCGTTGAACGGTTCGCGCGCCGACGCCGTATGGGACGTCACGCTTCTCCCCCGCGAAGCCTGAGGAGTCCGAGGAGTTCCATGGGACGCACATCGCGCAAGAAACGCTCCACCCTGGCCAACCGGGCGATCATCGCCTCGGCCGCACTGATCCTGGGCGGGGGTGGGCTGGCCGCGGTCAACGTCTACGCCTCTGCGGGCGAGGGCGCGGCCGGCTCCTCCCACCGGAACTGGCAGCCGGTCCGCCAGGTCTCCACCATCGACTGCCCCGAAGTGGTCAACGAGATCCCCGAGGTCCCCGGCCCGGCCCGGGCGGAGGTCGACCGCGAACTGGCCACCATGGACACCCAGATCACCGACGCCTACCGGGAGTTCGCCGACCGCCGGGACAGGATGGCCCGCGACCCGGAGCTCGCGCAGAACGCCGTGCTGGGCCCGCTGGAGGCCCGGCGCACCGCCAGCATCGACCGCATCGCGACCGCGATCGGCCGCAGAGCGGAGCGTCCGGATGGGCTCGGCTCGCTGGCCCCGTGCAGTCTGCGCGCGGACGACGAGGCGGACGAACCCACGGCCGGGCCCACGGACCAGCCCACGGACCGGCCCACGGACGACGGCTCCACCGGCAACGGCAGCGAGGACGGCGGCGGTGAAGGCGAAGGCGGCGACGACCAGGGCCAGGACGCCGGTCAGGGCGGCAACGGTCCCGAGGACTCCGACTTCGTCGACATCCGGTCCGTCCAGCCGAACGTCGAGAAGCCGGCCCGCCTCCGGGGCGCCTCGCGCGGCACCTTCACCACCGAGTGCGGGCGCAACCAGAACGGGAAGTTCAATCCGGACAACGTCATCGCCGCCCCCGGTGTCGCCAACGGGGCCCACCACATGCACGACTACGTAGGCAACCAGGCCACGGACGCCTTCTCCGGCGACGACGACCTGGCGGCCGGCGACACCACCTGCCGCAACCAGGGCGACCGGTCCACGTACTACTGGCCGGTGCTCCGCCTGCGGAACGGGGCGGCGGAGAGCGACGCCGAAGCCGACGGCGGGGGCAAGGACCAGAACACCGGGGAGATCCAAACGCCGTCCCAGGTGACGCTGAAGTTCGTCGGGAACCCCACCGGGAAGGTCAGGGCCATGCCGCGCTTCCTGCGCATCATCACCGGCGACGCCAAGGCGTTCACCAACGGCGACGCGAACGCCAACGCCTCCTGGAGCTGCACCGGATTCGAGGACCGGCAGCTCAAGGACAAGTACCCGATCTGCCCCGAGGACAGCCAGGTCGTCCGTTCCTTCGCCTTCCAGAGCTGCTGGGACGGGCAGAACACCGACAGCGCGAACCACCGCACCCATGTGGCGTTCGCGCAGGACGACGGGAGGTGCCCGAACGGCTTCCGGGCCATTCCGCAGCTGGTCCAGCGGATCGTCTACGACGTACCTCCGGGCCCCGGGTTCGCCGTCGACTCCTTCCCGGAGCAACTGCACAAACCCGTCACCGACCACGGTGACTTCATCAACGTCTTCGACGACAAGCTGATGCGGAAGGTGGTGAGCTGCGTCAACGGCGGGCGCAAGTGCCGCTGAGGAACCACCCCCACAGCGATGCGCCGCACCGCCCCTCGCCACCGCAGCGCCTGCGCGGTCAGCTCCCCGGGTGACCGGAGTGTCCTGCCTCGTTCCCGCCGTCGCCACCGCTTCCCGAGTGGTGCGGCGAGGCAGTCTCCACCGTCCCCCCGAGCCGGCCGCGCAGTGCCGCGATCACCGCGGCATCCGAGACAGCGACCCACCTGCGGCCGACCAGGTACGAGCCGCCGTAGTCGTTGGCCTCGTTGATCCACTCCCGCTGGCCGCGGTCGGTCGCGAACGTGGCCAGCACATAACGCCCGTCAGCCGTTGCGCAGTTGGCCTGCCGGAGCTCCTGCGCGTCGGTCTGGAGCTTCGGCTCGCAGTGCGCCTGTGCGGCGAGTTCCTCCAGTGTGCCGGTGGCGGTCGGCGGGATGTCGTTCCCGTCACCGCCGCCGCCACATCCCGCGAGCAGGACCGGGCCCACGACGACGGCGGCGCACCACGCGTGCCGCGCCGCCCTTCGCGTACCGTTCCGCTTCACCATCCGGCCATCGTGCCGTTCCGGGCCGGGTCCTGGCAGCCGAACGCGAGAAGGGCTCGGGGGCGAGGGGCGGGCCCGCACAGCTCCCGGAGTGACCATCGCACGATTCGCTCGTTCTGCTGAACGTGCGTCCACTGTCAGAGGTACCGCCAGCCTCCGCCCGGGCCGATGCGGGGCAGTCCGAGGCCGCGCTCGTCGAGCACTACCCGCGGCTGGCCCGGCTCGGCTATCTCGTCCTGCCGCACTCGCTGAGCCGCGACCGGCGCGTCCTCACGGCTCACGCGCTGGCCCAGCGGTCCCTCCAGGCGGCGCGCGGAGCCGGGCCCGTGGGCGGCGGTGCGGTGCCGCTGCCGCGCCGTCCGGGGCGCGCGGAGGCGGCCGATCCGGGGTACGCCTATGTCCGGCGGCAGGTGCTGCGGAACGCGCTGGCGGCGGGGCGGCCGGTGCGTCTGCGGCACCTGCCGCGCCGCGCCCAGTTCCCGCCGCTCCTCCCGCTGACGTGGGGGCTCCGGTTGTTCCCGCACTCCGGTGGCGCCGACGAACTCGCCCTGGAGCAGCGGCTGTCGGCGGTGAGCGGGGCGGCTCGGGCCGCGTTCGTCCTGCGCGGTCTGGAGGGGCTGGCGGACTGCGAGGTGCGGCGGGTGCTGTCCGATGCCGGGGTGGCCGACCCGCACGCGGCGCTGATGGAGGCGGACGGGGTGCCGGCCGCTTACGCGCTGCTGGCATCGCCCGAGTTCGACCCCTGCTCGCTCCAGGCCCGTCCGCCTGATCTGGCGCGCCGCCGAAGATACCTCCGGGCGGCGCTGGCCGGTCTCGCCGCCCTGCTCGTGTGCGGGGCGCTGCTGGGCCTGCCGGGTGAGGGCTGGAGCCGGGGCTCCCTGTCCGCGCCCCTGTACGCGCGCAATCCGGCCGCCGAAGAGGCCCTGGATCCGGGGGCGTTGCGAAGGGTGCCGGCGGCGTTCTGGCAGCGCTCGCCGCGTACCGACTTCACCGCCTGGCCCACCCGGGGCGACCGTACCGATGACACCCGGCTGCTGCGGCGGGCGCTGCGGGTGTGGGCGCGGCCGGGCGGCGGTGTGCGGACGTCGGCGACGCCGGGGACGCCGGCGGGGCCGCCGATGGGGGCGCCGCAGCTGTTGTACGCGGGCGAGGTCGGCCCGTCCGCGGTGGTGCTGTTCCACGACGGGCTGCGTGTCGTGCGGTACGCGGAGCCCCGTGACGCCGATCCGTCGAAGGGCGCGGCGCTCGACTTCGCACGGGTCGACGGGGCGGACGTGACGTCGGCGGGCGCCCTGGTCGTGGAGCGGGCGGGGGGCTCGGTCCGCTATCTGACGGCGCCCTGGGTGCGGCGGGTGCGGGTACGGGATCTGCTCGCGCCGGACCGGGAGCCGCGCGCGCTGCACCGCTCCCCCGACGGGGTGACCGACCCGCTGCCCGGTCCGGCGACCGCGCCCGGCTGCCGGTCCTGGTACGCGGTCGAGCTGGCCGACGCCGGGGCGGTGCGGCTGGTGACGGATCTCGGTGAACTCGCCCCGGCCCGGCTGACCTCGGGCCCGCCGGCGCGGCCGCACGACGTCTCGGGGCGCGCGGAGTACGCGAGCTGGGCACGGACCGCCTGTCTGCTGCCGGCCGTACGTGCGCACGGGGTGCGCGAGGTGAACTCATGGGTGTACGCGAAGCAGCCGCTGCCCGAGGGGGACGGCACCGCCCAGTGGGTGTGCACCCGGGCGGAGACCTGGCGGGGCACCGGGAGCAGGACCCTCGCCCAGTTCCAGGCCCCGTCCGGGCGGTCGTCGGGGAGCGGGCCGCCGGGGGTGGTCGCGGCGCGCGCCGAGAACACGCCGGAGTGCGGGGCGCGCGCTCCCCAGGTGCTGGCGGGCGTGCTGTGGAAGTCGCGCGGCGGCCGGTGGTACGTACTCGCGGCTGGCAGTGGGCAGTTCGCGTCGCTGACCACGTCCGGCGGGGTGACGGCCCGGGTGCGGGGGCGGCTGCTCGCGGTGCGGGCCGGGGCCGGCGACCGGGCGCAGCTGAACGGGCGGCTGGCGGACGGCAGCCGGGCCGGGGCGCTGCGCTGAGCACCGGGGCGCGGCGGTTGTGCGGCCGGTCGGCGAAGGGCTCGGGAATTCATGGCGTGCACGCCCCTGTTGCCCGGCCCTACCCCTCAGTACATTGACAACATGTCTAACACGCAGCCAGCGGCGGTGGCCTCGGAGCGGGCCCACCTCAAGGCCCGTCGGGTGTCCTTCGCCTGGGACAGGACTCCCCTGCACTGGGTGCCGGGCGATCCGTTCACCACGCACACCATCAACGTGCTCCATCTGCTGCTCCCGGCCGGGGAACGCTGGTTCATCCATGTCTACCGCCAGGTGCTCCCGTACATCCACGACGAGCAGCTGCGCCAGGACGTCATCGGGTTCATCGGCCAGGAGGCGATGCACTCCCAGGCCCACGACGACGTGCTCCCGCACCTGAAGGACCTCGGCCTCGACCCGACCCCGTACACCGCCCAGGTCGACTGGCTCTTCGAGAAGCTGCTCGGCGACCGGACGCTGCCACCGGGCCGGGCGCGCAAGTGGTGGCTGATGGAGCGGGTCGCGACGATCGCGGCGATCGAGCACTACACGGCGTTCCTCGGCGACTGGATCCTGAACGCCGACGAGCTGGACCGGCGCGGCGCCGATCCCACGATGCTGGATCTGCTGCGCTGGCACGGCGCCGAGGAGGTCGAGCACCGCTCGGTCGCCTTCGACGTGTTCATGCATGTCGACGGCGGATACCGGCGGCGGGTACGGACCTGGGCGACGGCCTTCTCCGCGCTGCTCTTCCTCTGGCAGCGCGGCACCCGGTTCTTCATGGAGAACGATCCGAGCCTGCTGGACGGCAAGGCTTCCTTCGGCCGGTTCTACCGAAGCGGCCGACAGGGCACCCTGCCGAGCACCCCCTCGATGCTGCGGTCCATCCCGCGCTATCTGAGCCGTACGTACCACCCCTCGCAGGAGGGCAGCACGGCGCAGGCCGTCGACTATCTCGCCCATTCGCCCGCCGCGGTCGCGGCCGAGGCCCGTACGACGGAAGCCGGCTGATCCATGCCCCTGCTCCTGCCCCGCCTGCGTACCGTCGCCGTGGTGGCCGGCGCCGCGCTGCTCGCCAAGCGGGCGATGCGCCGCCGCATCGAGAAGTCCCCGCTGTGGCCGCTGCCCGCGCTGGACGAGCCCGTGTCCGGCCGGGCGCAGCGCCGTTCCACCACCGGCCGGCGGCTGCTGGTCACCGAGCGGACCACCCCCGCGGACGGGGTCGTGCAGCTCCGGCTGGAGGGCCCGGACCTGCCGCCCTGGCAGCCCGGCGCCCATCTGGACCTGGTGCTGCCGTCCGGGCTGGTCCGCCAGTACTCCCTGTGCGGCGACCCGGCCGACCGCGCCACGTACACCGTGGCGGCCCGGCTGGCCGAGGACGGCCGGGGCGGCTCGCGCGAGGTGCACGCCCTGCTCCACGAGGGCCGGGAGGTCGAGGTCCGGGGCCCGCGCAACCGCTTCCCGCTGGCCGACGCCCCCTCCTACGTCTTCGTCGCCGGCGGCATCGGCATCACACCGGTCCTGCCGATGGTGCGCGCGCTGGCCGCTTCGGGTGCCGACTGGCGGCTGCTGTACGGGGGACGCAGCCGGTCGACGATGCCGTTCCTGGCGGAGATCGAGAAGCTGGGCGCCGACGGCGACCGGGTCACGGTCGTCCCGCAGGACGAGGCGGGCCACCCGGACATCGCGGCGGCCCTCGCGGACACGGCCGAGGGCACGGCGGTCCACTGCTGCGGTCCGGAGCCCTTGATGGACGCGGTCGCGGCCGCGCTCCCGCCGGGCCGCACCCTGCACCTGGAGCGGTTCTCCGCGCCGGGGGCGGACGCCGCGGGGTCGGAGCCGTTCGAGGTGGAGCTGCGCCGCTCGGGCCGCACCGTGCCGGTGGCGGCAGGCCAGTCGGTGCTCTCCGCCGTGCGTGCCGAGCTGCCGCACGTCACGTACTCCTGCGAGCAGGGCTTCTGCGGAACGTGCCAGCAGCGGGTCGTGGAGGGCGAGGTCGAGCACCGGGACGACCTGCTGACGGACGCGGAGCGGAGCGAGTCGATGCTGATCTGTGTGTCACGCTGCCGCGGCGGACGGCTGGTACTGGACCTGTAGGGCCTCTCGTTCGAAGACCGTGCCGGTCGGTACCCTGTTCTCCATGACGACCGGGGTACGGCGCAGGATGGGCGTCGAGGAGCGCAGGCAGCAGCTGATCGGCGTCGCGCTGGAGTTGTTCAGTCACCGGTCCCCGGACGAGGTGTCGATCGACGAGATCGCCGCTGCCGCCGGGATCTCCCGGCCGCTGGTGTACCACTACTTCCCGGGCAAGCAGAGCCTGTACGAGGCGGCGTTGCGGCGGGCGGCGGACGAGTTGGCGGCCCGGTTCCTGGAGCCGCGCGAAGGGCCCTTGGGCGCACGGCTGTTGCGGGTCATGGGGCGGTTCTTCGACTTCGTCGACGACCACGGGCCCGGGTTCGCGGCCCTCATGCGGGGCGGCCCCGCGGTGGGTTCCTCGACTGCGAACGCGATGGTCGACGGGGTGCGCCAGGCGGCCTGCGAGCAGATCCTGGCCCACTTGGGCGTCGAGGAGCCGCCGGCCCGGCTGGAGCTGGTCGTCAGGTCCTGGGTCTCGCTCGCCGAGTCGACGGCCCTGATGTGGCTGGACGGACGGCGCATCCCGCGTGCGGAGCTGGAGTTGCAGCTGGTGCACGACTTCGCCGCGCTGGCCGCCGTGAGCGCGGCGTACAACGAGGAGATGGCCGGCGTCGTGCTGCGGGTCCTCGCGCAGGAGCCGGCGGACGGGCCGTTCGGAGAGCTGCTGGTGCGGCTCTCCTCGCTGGCGCCCGCCGTGCCGGCCGTGCCTCCGCAGCGGCTCCGGTAGGACAGCGGCTGCGGCTGCGGCTGCGGCTGCGGCTGCGGGAGGACCTCAGATCTTGCGGTAGGAGGGGTCGAGGTCGCGGGTCTCGGCCGAGAGGTGGAGGGCCAGCCCTTCGGCCGGCCGGATGTGGGCGGCCAGCAGCTCCAGTACGGACTCCGTGAGCTGTGCCCGGATCTCGGGGGTGCGGCCGGGCAGCAGCGCGATGTCGATGTGCACGATCGCGTCGCCGCTGGGCGCGTCCGCGACCACGGTCTCCTCGACCCGGCGGAAGCGGGTCTTGCAGGCGGCGATCTTCGTGGTGACCGTCTCGGCGATCAGCGGGTGCAGGGAGCCCGCGAAGCCTGAACGGTCGAAGGTGTCGTCGAGTTCGGCGGAGTAGTCGACGGTGATCTGGGGCATGACGGGCTCCTGAGCGGGCGTGGGACGGTGGTCGGCCCCAGCCTTGCGCTCGCCGGGAGGGCGCACAAGCGGGAATCACTATGTGGGCGGTTCACCGAGGAGGGCGAGGGCCGGGCCCGGGGTCCGCGCCGGCTCCGAGGACGCCGACGCACTGCTCACCCCTGACACCCAGGGGCTGTCCGCTCGTGGCGAGGACGGTCAGCCCGGGAGAGGTCGTGAGGATCTCCCCGAGGAGGTGCGCACAGCCGGGGCGCACGTGTTCGCAGGAGTCCAGGACGAGCAGGAGGTGCATCTCGGCGAGCCCTTCGCACACCACCTCGACCAGCGCCTCGACGGGCCCCCGCCGTGTGCGGCCGCCCAGTCCGACCGCTTCACAGACGGTGGCGAGGAGCAGCTCGTCGTCATGGACCGGGGCGAGGTCGGCCCATCGGACGCCGTCGCGGTACAGGGACCGCACGCGCCCGGCCGCATGGATCGCCAGCAGGGTCCGGCCGGCTCCGCCGGTGCCGGTGAGGGTGGTCAGCCGGCCCGTGGCGAGGGCGTGTTCGATCCGGTCGAGTTCCGTCTCGAGTCCGGCGGGGCTCGTGGTCCCCTCGGGAATGCTGCTCGCCATCGTCACCGTCGCTGACCAGGTGGAGCGGCCGGTCCCGGCCCCCTGCGCCCCCGTACGGCACCGTCGGACGATCGGCGGCGGTGCCGTACGGGAGAAGGGGCCGGGACCGGCCGGGTGGAGTGGGAGGGCACGCCGGGAGTGGAGCGCTGAGGCACTGCCCGGCGGCTGCCCACACGGTAGACCCGATGCGGGTCAGCGCAGCGAGAACACCGCCACCGTGCGTCCCGGAACGGTGAAGCTTCCCGAACTCCTCTCGTATGCGGACCTCTTGACGGTAAGATCCGCGCCCGCCGCCTGGACGGGGTGCAGGGCGTAGTTCTTGCCCGCCAGAGAGGCGACCTTCTGGGTGGTGGCGCCGGGTGCCGCGTTGAGGACGACGACCAGCTTGCCGAGCCGCATGGTGATCACGCCGGGCGTCTCGTCCTTGCCGGAGAGCGGGAAGGAGAGCGTGGACTGCACCTGTCCGGCGGTGGAGAGGTCGAAGTCCTTCTCCGTGGCACGGATGGTGAGGAGGTCCTGGTACGCGGACGAGGCACCGTTGATCTGTGCGCAGCCGGGGCTGATCGCCGCGTTGGCGAGCAGCGGCTTGGCGTAGGACCACTTGGCCCGGTTGTCCGCGGCGGGCGGCAGTCCGCGGCCGAAGCCGTTGCCCGCGCGGCAGTCCCAGTGCAGGGCGTTGAACCAGTCGCCGCTGTCGAAGGAGTTGCGGTCCAGCGACTTGGAGCGCAGCAGGTCCGTGCCGGCCTGGGAGAGCGAGGGGCCCTGGGAGAGGGTGGACGTCGCCATGGCGAGGACCTGCATACGGGCCCGGTCGGCTGCCGAGGTGCCCGCCGGGAGCTTGAAGGCGAGGGTGTCGTACAGCGTCTCGTTGTCGTGGGCGTCGGAGTAGGCGAGGGCGTCACCGGGGGCGGCGGCGTATCCGGCCGGGGCTCCGTTGTAGTCGACGCCCGAACCCTTGACCGTGGCGCCGGTGGTGTCGGTGAAGGTGTAGTCGGCGAGGCTGCCGGTGAGTCCGACCTTGATCAGGTCCTGGTAGTGGAGCAGCCGGGCCTTCTGCTCGGCCTCGGTGCCGTTGCTCGTGGAGGTGTTGGGGTCGGTGTAGAGGCCGGAGGCGAATCCCTGCACACCGGGGTCCTCGTCGAACGGGGAGCCGCCGCGCACTGCGTCGCGGGCCCGGTCGGAGAAGGTGGCGATGCCGGTGCCGGCCATGTTCTTCTGCGTGGCCTGGACGAAGCGGGCGTCGTCGGCGATCTCGCCGAAGTTCCAGCCCTCCCCGTAGAGGATGATCTTCTTGCCGTCGACGCCGTCCTCGGCCACGGTCAGCGCGTCGAGCGCCTTGCGGACGGCCAGGATGTTGGCCTTGGGGTGGTGGCCCATCAGGTCGAAGCGGAAGCCGTCGACCTTGTACTCCTTGGCCCAGGTCACGACCGAGTCGACGACGAGCTTGCCCATCATGGTGTTCTCGGGCGCGGTGTTGGCGCAGCAGGTGGAGGTGGCGACGGTGCCGTCCTCCAGGAGGCGCTGGTAGTAGCCGGGCACGATCCGGTCGAGGACGGACTTGTCGTCCTGGCCGGAGGCGACGGTGTGGTTGTAGACGACGTCCATGACGGTCCGCAGACCGGCGCCGTTGAGGCCCTGCACCATCTGCCGGAACTCGACCGTGCGCTTGGTGCCGTCGGGGTCGGAGGCGTAGCTGCCCTCGGGGACGGTGTAGTGCAGCGGGTCGTAGCCCCAGTTGAAGGCGTCCTTCGCGGCGGCCTTCGCCACGCAGGCCTGCTGCTCCTCGGAGTCGGGGGCGTAGACGGACAGGTCGCAGGCCGGCTTCTGCTGGTCCTTCTTCTTCTCGGGGATGGTGCCGATGTCGAAGGCGGGCAGCAGGTGGACGTAGTTGGTGCCGGAGCCGGCGAGTTCCTTGAGGTGCTTCATCCCGTCGGAGCGGGTGTCGGTGAAGGCGAGGTACTCACCGGGGTGCTTGGAAGTGGGGTCCGCGATCGAGAAGTCGCGGATCTGGAGTTCCTGGATCTGCGCGTCGCGCAGCGGTACGGCGGCAGGCTTGCGCAGTCCGCTCCAGCCCTTGGGCGCGAGCTTGCTGTCGTCGAGGTCGACCACGAGGCTCCGGGCGGAGTCGGTGGTCAGGGCGGTGGAGTAGGGGTCGGTGACCTTGTTGGTGACGAGCTTCTGGACGGTGGGCGCCCAGACGTCCACGGCGTAGCGGTAGGGCTTGCCGTTCCAGCTGCGATTCCCGGTGACGGACCAGACGCCGGTGCGGTCGTCGCGCCGCATCGGCACGGTCTTCCCGTCGAGTTCGAGGGAGACGGTGCGGGCGGTGGGTGCCCAGACGGACAGGGTGGGTGTGCCGTGCCGGAAGACCGGCCCGAGCGAGGCGCTGCTCGCCTTCGTCCCGTACAGGTCGTCGAGCACGCCGGCGCTCTGGACTCCGGTGGCGGCGAGCAGGGCGCCGTTGGCGGCGCGCTGGGTGGCGATCAGCTGGCCGCGCAGGGCCTCGCGGACCCTGTCCCGGTCACGGGTGTCGATGGCGAAGGCGGGGTAGTCCTTGAGGTGCGGGTACTTCGCCTTCTGTGCGTCGGTCAGTGCGGACGGGCTGAGCCGCAGCCACTGGCCCTCGTCGGAGAGTGCGCCGTCGACGACGGAGATGCCGCCGCTCGATGCGTGGACGAGCTGCTGGCTGGTGGCCTCGGTGGCCTTCACCTTCCAGACGACGGTGTCGGAGTCGATCCACTGCGCCTCGGCCTTGGTGAGGTCGGGGGTGGGCACGCCGCCGGTCTGCGGGAGCAGGTAGCCGGCCGTGCCGCCGAGCATCCAGACCTCGTGGCCGTAGCTCGCGATGTCGAGCGACTGGTCGCTGGGCAGGTCCTTCTCGTCGCCGCGGTGCAGGATGTAGCTGAGCGAGGTGGCCCCGTCGGCGAGCGGGACCTCGAAGGTGACGCCGGAGGCGTCCTTCTTCACCGGCTGGAGAGGCTTGGACCAGTCGGTCGGTTCCTTGGCGCCGGTCCAGGTGTGCAGGCCCCAGCCGTCGTAGTCGCCGTCGGCGCGGTAGTAGTGCAGGACGGCCTTGGTGGTGTCCGGGGCGGGGTAGGCGCCGTCGGGGGCGGTGTCGGCCTGGCCGTCCTTGCCCTGTTCGATCCAGACCTGTCCGGTCTTCGCGAGGTCGACGGTGCGCTCGGGCCCCTCGGCCGTACCGGACTTCTCGACGGTGTACGGGACCGAGGAGGCGCCCTCCGGCACCTTGATCCAGGCGAAGGCGCCGTAGGCGTCCCGCCCGGTGAAGGCGGCGGTGGTGTCGCCGGACCTGACCTGCCGTCCGTCGTAGTCGCCGTCCGCGCGCTTGTAGTGGACGACGGCGTAGTCGCGTTCGACGGCGACCGGCTTCGCCGGGGCGGGTGCCTGTCCGGCGGCCGACGCGGCGAGCGCGCTCGCGGTGCGGCCGGTGCGGTCGACGACGACGGCCTTGTAGCGCAGCGGTGTTCCGGCGGCCGTCCTGTCACCGATGGTCTGGGTGACCTTGTACGGGGCGTGGTCGGCGGTGCCGAGGGTGGTCCACTTGCCGTTGCCGGTCTGGGCGGCGAAGACGACCCGGTTGAGGGAGCCGCCGTCGACGTCCGCGGTGAGCTCGACGGTGCCGGTGGCGCCGGCGGCCGGTGCCTTCAGCGTGATGGAGGGCTTGGCCGCGGGGGCGGTCAGCGTCTTCGTGGCGCGGAGCACGATGCTGGACAGCGCCGGGACGGTGACGGTGATCTTCTTGTCGGCGCCGCTGCGGACGGTGCCGGATCCGCCGTACAGCGTACGGAAGTCCATGCCGGCGGACTCGGTGGACAGCTCGACTGTCTTCGCCGCGGTGCCGTTGTTCGTGGCGACGACGTACTCGTTGCCGCGCTCGGGGTCCGTACGGGAGAAGGCATAGACGGAGCCCTCGGCGTAGCGCTCGGTCTGGACGCCGTCGCGCAGCGCCGGGTTCTTCGCGGTCAGCTCGGAGAGCGCGGCGATGGACCGGTAGAGCGGGTGCGTGGTGTCGTACGCGTCGGAGGCGTGCGTGCGGTCCGTGCCCAGCTCGTCGTCGTCGAGGTAGTCCGCGGTCTGCGAGGCGAACAGGGTCTGCCGGGCATCCTTGTCGCCGCCGGCGCCCGTGAAGCCCTGCTCGTCGCCGTAGTAGACGACGGGGTTGCCGCGGCTGAGGAACATCAGCTCGTTGGCGAGCTCGGCGCGCTTGACCAGCTCCGCGTCATCGGCCTTCGGGTTGTCCTGCTTCAGGAAGGTCCCGATCCGGCCCATGTCGTGGTTGCCGAGGAACTTCACCTGCTCGTAGGCGTTGGCCTTGTCGGTGGTGTACCGGTAGTCGTCGCCGAAGACGGCGGCGAGCTTCGAGGCCGGGGCGCCCTGCGAGGCGTACTGGCGGGCCGCTTCCTGGAAGGGGAAGTCGAGCGTCGCGTCGAGCCGCCCCTGGGTGACGTAGGGCGAGGTGATCGCGGTGTCGGCGGAGTAGACCTCGCCGAACATGAAGAAGTCCTTGCGGCCGTGCCGGGCCGCATAGGTGTCGAGCGCGGTCGCCCACTGGGTCCAGAAGTCCATGTCGACGTGCTTGACGGTGTCGATCCGGAAGCCGTCGATGTCGAAGTCGCGGACCCACTTCTCGTAGATCTTCTCCATGCCGGAGACGACCTCGGGCCGCTCGGTCCACAGGTCGTCGAGCCCGGAGAAGTCGCCGTACGTGGTGGACTCGCCGGCGTAGGTCGAGTCACCGCGGTTGTGGTACATCGTCGGGTCGTTGAGCCAGGACGGCGTCTTGCCGCCGGTGGTGACCGGCTTGTACGGGAAGGAGTCCGCGTCCGTCTTCGCCATGCCGGCGGCGTCGTCGAAGGGCCGGCCGTTCCGGTCGAGGTACGGGTAGGCGCCCTTGGGCTTGTAGCCGTAGGTCTTCTCGGCGTAGTCGACGGTGTCGGCGGTGTGGTTGGTGATGACGTCGAAGAAGACCTTCATGCCCTTGCGGTGGGCCTGTTCGATCAGCTTCGTCAGGTCGGCGTTGGTCCCGAAGTGCGGGTCGACCTGGGTGAAGTCGGTGATCCAGTAGCCGTGGTAGCCGGCCGACGCGTCCTTGCCGGTGCCCTGGACGGGGCGGTTCTTGAAGATCGGAGCGAGCCAGATGGCGGTGGTGCCGAGCCCCTTGATGTAGTCGAGGCGGCTGGTCATCCCCTTGAGGTCGCCGCCCTGGTAGAACCCCTTGTCGGTGGGGTCGTACCCGGTCTCCAGCCGCGAGCCGGTCAGCCCGCCCCTGTCGTTGCCGGTGTCGCCGTTGGCGAAGCGGTCGGGCATGACGAAGTAGAACTGCTCGCGGGTCAGGTCCTGGCGCGCGGGCTGAGCCGCCAGCTCGGCGTCCGAGGGCGCGGCGGGCGGCCTGGCCGCGGCGGCGGGCAGCGCGGGCACGAGGGCCGCGCACAGGGCGGCCGCGACAACGGCGACGGCCGTTCTTCTCGCGGGCACGCGCGGGGACGGACGTATCACTCGGGCTCTCCTCGAAGGGGTGTACGGGTATGGGGCCGGACGGGCGGGATTCAGCCCGTCCGGCGATTGAGGACACGGCGCGGCCGGAGACCGCGCCGCTCACGGAGAGACCTCAGCTCCGCCAGACATCCGCGGTCAGGGTGACCTTGCCGGAGGACGGCACCGTGGCCGTGCGGTTGGCACCGCTCTCCCAGGTGACGTTGCCGCTCGCGTCCTTGCGGACGTACTTGTACTCGAACGACGTGCCGGCGGGCAGGCTCACATCGAGCTTCCAGACGGGATACGTGGCCGGGTCCAGCTTCAGCGCGGACGCCGGGTTCCAGCTGCCGAGGGCGGACTGGTTGCCGGTGACGTAGATGTTCTGGCCGAGCTGGGTGGTGGCGTTGACGCCGAAGGAGGCGCCGGACGTGCCCGTGCCGGGGTCGGTCGGGTCCGTCGGATCCGTCGGGTCGGTGCCGCCGCCGGTGCAGGTGCGGGCGCCCGTCTGGAGCGCGAGGGCGGTGTTGGCGCCGAGCGTGGCGGTGAACTGGCCGGAGCCGTTGACCGTGACGCCGTTGCCGGACTGGATGTCGCAGTAGTCGCCGGCGGGCAGCGAGGTCTGGAACGTCCGGGTCAGCGAGGAGCCCTCGTGGTTGATCGCGACGTACGCCTTGGAGCCGCGGCCGAAGGCGATCTGGTCACCGCCGTTGTCCCACCAGTTGGTGACGGCCTCGCCGCGCGCGGTGTTGCGGAAGCCGACCATGGAGGAGATCTCGCGCCAGGCGTGCTGGCACTTCCAACCGTCGCTGAAGCAGGCGTTCACCGCGCCGCCGCTGGGCGGACCGGCGTCCTTGTCGGACCATTCGTAGCCGGAGTGGACGTCGGGCGAGCCGTAGGGCCAGGCCAGCATGAACACGCTGGCGAGGGTGTAGTTGGCGCCGTTCTTGTAGTTCAGTGTCTCGCCGTTGCGCTCGGTGTCGTGGTTGTCGACGAACACCGCGGCCTTCGAGGAGGACATGAAGCCCCAGCCCTCGCCGAAGTTCTTCAGGTTGGCGAGGTTCTCGTTGTTGAAGACCTGCTTGAGGCTGCGGGCGTAGCGGAACTCCTGGACGTCGCCGGTGCCGGCGTACTCGTCGGGCGAGACGGCCTCGCCGGCTCCGTAGATCGCCTCCTGCTTCCAGTAGGCGCCGGAGTTGGTCAGCCGGGACTTGATGTTGGCGAGGTCGGCGGCCGGCATGTGCTTGGCCGCGTCGATGCGGAAGCCGTCTACGCCGAGCGAGAGCAGGTCGTTGAGGTATCCGGCGATCTTGCCGCGGACGTAGTCCTCACCGGTGTCCAGGTCGGCGAGGCCCACGAGTTCGCAGTTCTGGACGTTGGCGCGGTCGCCGTAGTTGTTGATGTTCGACTGGCAGTCGTTCATGTCGTTCACCGAGTAGAGCCCCGGGTAGTCGTACTTGCTGTACGAGGACCCGCCGGTGCCCGTGCCGGAGCCGGACGACATGTGGTTGATGACGGAGTCGGCCACGACCTTGACGCCCGCGCTGTGGCAGGTGCTGACCATGTTGGCGAACGAGGTGCGGTCACCGAGCCGTCCGGCGATCCTGTAGCTGACCGGCTGGTACGAGGTCCACCACTGCCCGCCCTGGATGTGCTCCTGGGGCGGCGAGACCTGTACGAAGCCGTAGCCGGCCGGGCCGAGGGAGTCCGTGCACGCCTTGGCAACGGAGTCGAACTTCCACTCGAAGAGGACGGCGGTGACGTCCTTGGTACCCGGGGCGGAGGCCTGCGCGTTCGTGGCGGGGACCACGAGGGCGGCGGCGCCCGCTATCAGTGCGAGCGCGGCAGACAGGGGTCTGCTGGCCATTGTTTCCTCCTGCGGTGGGGGAAATGCGGGTGAGGTGCAGCCTCATACGGCAACGCGCCCTGCCCTCAAGGCTCCTGAATGTTCTTGCTGCAAGAATGCAAACCTTGCCGCGGGGAGACCGTACGAGCCCGCCAGGTTCCGGTCAACCCTTTGAACACGAGCTGCTCACATCCACGAAATACTGGCGATTCCTTCCTGCAAGGACTTACGCAAGACATTGCAGCACTGTTACCTTTCTCCCGACTCCGGTCCGGTCGGCCGGGGGTCCCGTCACCCACGGGCCCCACGCGCCCGGCCGGCCGGACCGGTCACGTACGAGGGGCACCGGGAGTCACACTCCCCGCCGACCCGCCCGGGTCGACTCCCGGTGCCCCTCGTGTGCGTGACGGCGGCCCCGCCCCCCGGCGGCACCTCACTTGTCATGATGGGCACCGAGCGGGGGCTGCTCCACGCCCCCCGCGGCTGATGACCACGCAGGACACCATGGGGGAAACGGCATGTCACGTACCGGGGTCTACCTCGCCCATCCGCGGCCCGGAAGCTTCAACCACGCGGTGTTCGACGCCGTGGCGCAGGAGCTCCGCGACCGGGGTTCCGACGTACGGGCGCACGATCTGTGCGCGGAGGGATTCGCGCCCGGGCTGACCGCCGGCGAGACGGAGACGGTCCGGTCCGCCGCGGACACCCCGGACGCACAACTGGCCTCGCACCGGGCCGAGGTGGCCACGCTCGACGCCCTGGTGTTCATCCACCCCAACTGGTGGGGTATGCCGCCGGCCGTCCTCACCGGATGGGTGCAGCGCGTGCTGGTGCCCGGCGTCGCCTACAAACTGGGCACCTCGGACGGGGAGCCGCGGGGGCTCCTGAAGGCCGGCCGGGCCCTCGTCCTGAACACCTCCGACACTCCCGCCGACCGGGAGGCGAGCGAGTTCGGGGATCCGCTGGACCGGATCTGGTCGGCATGTGTCCTGCCGTACGTGGGCGTGACCGACGTGCGCCGGGTCGTCTTCCGGACGGTCACCGACTCCTGCGACGAGACCCGCGCTTCCTGGCTGCGCGAGGCACGCGAACACGCCCGCGCCCTGCTGACCTGACGCACCCGGCCACCCGCGCCCTACGCGGAAGCGGGGCCGGTTCCCCCCTCCGGAGCCGGCCCCGCTCACGCGTCGCTTCAGGCGCTGCGCAGCGCCGCCGTCGAGCCCCGGACCACCAGCTCCGGCTGGAACACGTACTCCGTGCGCTGTACGGGGCTTCCGGCGATCTCCTCCAGCAGCGCGCCCACCGCGGCCGCCGCCATCGCCTGCACGGGCTGGCGCACCGTGGTCAGCGGCGGGTCGGTGAACGCGATGAGCTGCGAGTCGTCGAACCCGACCACGGACACGTCACGCGGCACGTCGAGCCCGCGGTCCCGGGCGGCGCGCACCACGCCCAGCGCCATCAGGTCGCTGCCGCAGACGATGCCCGTGCAGCCCTGGTCGAGCAGCGCGCCGGCCGCCACCTGACCGCCCTCGACGCTGAACAGCGTGGAGCAGACCAGGGTTTCGGCATCGGCGCGGTCCAGGCCCAGCAGCGAGACCGCGGCGTCCACGAACCCGTCCCGCTTGCGGCGGGAGGGCACGTAGCGCTGCGGCCCGATGGCCAGTCCGACCCGGCGGTGGCCGAGTTCGGCGAGGTGCCCGACGGCCATCCGCACGGCAGCGTTGTCATCGGGCGAGACGAACGGGGCGCTGATCCGCTCGTTGTAGCCGTTGATCAGCACGAACGGCACGCCGCGGTCGGTCAGCGCGGCATAGCGCGCCGGGTCGGCCGAGGTGTCGGCGTGCAGTCCGGAGAGGAACACGATGCCGCCGACGCCGCGTTCGACGAGCTGCTCGACGAGCTCGTCCTCAGTGGCGCCGCCGGGCAGCTGGGTGCAGAGCACCGGGGTGTAGCCGTGGCCCGCCAGGACCTGTTCCACGGACTGCGCGAACGCCGGGAAGATCGGGTTGGTGAGCTCGGGCGTCACCAGTCCGATCAGCCCGGCGCTGCGCTGCCGCAGCCTTACGGGGCGCTCGTAGCCCAGGATGTCGAGCGCCGCGAGCACCCGCTGACGCGTGGTGTCCGCGACGCCCGGCTTGCCGTTGAGCACCCGGCTGACCGTCGCCTCGCTGACGGACGCCTGGCCGGCGATGTCCGAGAGCCTCAGCGCGCTGCCGGCCCTGGGCGGGGGGACGGTCACACCGTCCACCACACCGTGGTGTCCGCCGGCAGCTCGATCTCGGCGCCGTCGGCCCGGACCGGGCTGCTCGACAGCAGGACGGTGCCGCGTACGGGGATGCGGACCGGGGCACCCGTGGTGTTGACGGTGCAGACGAAGCCGGGACGGGCGAAGACCAGCACGCCCTCGGGGCCGTCCAGCCACTCCACCGCGGTCCCCGCGCCGAGCCCGGGGTGCACCCGGCGGGCGGCGATCGCGGCCCGGTACAGCTCCAGGGTGGAGCCGGACGCGCCGGTCTGGGCCTCGATGCTCAGCTCGCCCCAGCCTGCGGGCTGCGGCAGCCAGCTGCCGCCGTCGCCGAAGCCGTACGAGCTGCCCTCGCGGGTCCACGGGATCGGCACGCGGCAGCCGTCGCGGAAGCCGTCCTGGCCCTCGGCCCGGAAGAACGACGGGTCCTGGCGTGCCTCGTCGGGCAGGTCGGTGACGTCGGGCAGGCCGAGCTCCTCGCCCTGGTAGACGTACGCGGAGCCGGGCAGCGCCAGCATCAGCAGGCTGGCCGCGCGGGCCCGGCGCAGGCCCAGCTCGCGGTCGCCCGCGGTACGGATCTGGGTGCCGAGGCCGGCCGGGTTGGCGAACCGGGTCGCGTGCCGGGTGACGTCGTGGTTGGAGAGCACCCAGGTGGTGGGGGCGCCGACCGGACGCATCGCGTTCAGCGAGGTGTCGATGACGGCGCGCAGCTCGGCGGCGTCCCAGGCGGTCGACAGGTACTGGAAGTTGAAGGCCTGGTGCATCTCGTCGGGGCGCACGTAGTTGGCGGTGCGCTCGACGGTCGGGGTCCAGGCCTCGGCCACCGCGATCCGCCCGCCCGTCGCCCGCCGCCGCCCCTCTGACGAAGGCCCTTCGGGCCCCATTGCATCGGGGTACTCGTCCAGGATGGTGCGCCAGCTGCGGTAGATCTCGTGCACACCGTCCTGGTCGAAGAACGGCATGACATCGTTTCCGAGCAGCTTCAGCTGGTCGTGCGCGCCCAGGTCGGGCAGGCCCTCGGCCTTGACGAGACCGTGTGCGACGTCGACCCGGAAGCCGTCGACGCCCATGTCGAGCCAGAAGCGCAGGATCGAGCGGAACTCGTCGGCGACCGCCGGGTGTTCCCAGTTGAAGTCGGGCTGCTCGGGCGCGAAGAGGTGGAGGTACCACTCGCCGGGCGTACCGTCCGCGTCGGTGGTCCGGGTCCAGGCCGGGCCGCCGAAGATGGACTCCCAGTCGTTGGGCGGGAGTTCGCCGTTCGCGCCCTTGCCGGCACGGAAGTGGTAGCGGTCGCGCAGGGCGGAGCCGGGGCCCTCGGCGAGCGCGCGCTTGAACCACTCGTGCTGGTCGGAGGAGTGGTTGGGCACCAGGTCGACGATGATCCGCAGGCCGAGGTCGTGGGCGTCCCGGATCAGGGCGTCGGCGTCCAGCAGGGTGCCGAACATGGGGTCGATGGCCCGGTAGTCGGCGACGTCGTAGCCCGCGTCGGCCTGCGGGGAGGCGTAGAAGGGGCTGAGCCACACCGCGTCGACGCCGAGGTCCCTGAGGTACGGGAGCCGGGCGGTGACGCCTGCGAGATCGCCCATGCCGTCGCCGTTGCCGTCGGCGAAGCTGCGCGGATAGACCTGGTAGATCACCGCGTCCTGCCACCAGCCGGTGCGGTGGCCCGGGGCGTCGTCGGACGTGCCGGTGGAGGGGGCAGCGAGGTGCTGGGTCATGTCGTCCCTGGGGTGTCTGGGTGGGGGGTGGCGCCGGGACCGGGTCGGGATGCCGGCGCCACCGTGACTGGTGCGTGCGGGTCGTACGGCCGTGCCGGTCGGGACGCTCAGCCCTTGACGGCTCCGGCGGACATGCCGGTGACGAGATGCTTCTGCGCGAACAGGAAGACCAGGGCCGCGGGTATCGCGATGAGCACGGACGCGGCGGTCATCGGACCCCACTGGGCCCCGTACTGGTTGACGAACAGCTGGAGTCCGCCGGCGAGCGTGAGGTTGTCCTCGCCGACCATGAACGCGGAGGCGTACGCCACCTCGCCCCAGGCGGTGATGAAGGAGTAGAACGCGGTGACGGCGAGGCCCGGCTTGGCCAGCGGCAGGATAAGCCGCCAGAACGTGCCGAACGGGGTGAGGCCGTCGACCTGGCCCGACTCGTCGATCTCGCGCGGGATGGTGTCGAAGAAGCCCTTCATCATCCAGGCGCAGAACGGCACCGAGATGGTGAGGTAGGTGATGACCAGACCGGCCGGCTGGTTGAGCAGCCCCATGCCGGCCATGATGTTGTAGATCGGCACGATGAGGACGGCGACCGGGAACATCTGGGTGATCAGCAGCGTCCACATCAGTCCGCGCTTGCCGGGGAAGCGGAAGCGGCTGACGGCGTAGCCGGTGGAGGCGGAGACGATGACGCCGAGGAGCGTGGTGAGTCCCGCGACGACCACCGAGTTGCCGAACCAGGTCAGGAACTTCGTGTTCTGGAGCAGGTTCGTGTAGTTCTCGAACGTCGTCTCTTTGAAGAAGTCCGTGGTGGTCGCGAAGGCGGCGGGCTTCAGCGAGGTGAGCAGGATCCAGAGCACCGGGAAGACGGCGATCACGGACGCGACGATCAGCGTCAGGTGCAGCGCGGTGGAGGCCAGCGGTGAACGCTCCCCGCGCATCCGGACCTTGGGCGCGGAGTGCCGCGCGGCGGTGGTGGGTGCGGTGGTGGTCACCAGTCGTCTCCCTGGGTGCGGAGGACTCGCCGGTACACGGCGGCGAAGAGCAGCAGGAGTACGAGGATCAGCACGCCCCACGTGGAGGACTGCGCGAAGTCGCGCGGGCTGATCTCGAAGGAGAACTTGTACGCCTGCGTCACCAGGATCTGGGTGGCGTCACCGGGTCCGCCGCGGGTCAGCAGGAAGATCACCGGGAACATGTTGAAGGTCCAGATGGTGGACAGCAGGATCACGGTCGTGGAGACCGGCCGCAGTCCGGGAAGCGTGATGTGGCGGAAGCGCTGCCAGGCGGTGGCGCCGTCCATCTCCGCGGCTTCGTAGTGCTCACTGGGGATGGACTGCAGGCCGCCGAGGAGGGCGACCATCATGAACGGCACGCCGAGCCACACGTTGACGGCGATGACGGAGACCTTCGCCCAGGTGGGGTCGTCGAGCCAGGCGATGCCGTCGAAGCCGCCGCCGGAGAGGATCTTGTTGAGCAGCCCGCGGTCCTCGTTGTAGAGGAAGCGCCAGGCGAAGACGGAGACGAAGCCGGGGATGGCCCAGGGCAGGATGAGGGCCATCCGGTAGGCGGAGCGCCCGGCGATCCTGCGGTTCAGGATGTTGGCGAGCGCCATACCGAGGGCGAAGGTGATGGCCACGCAGGAGACCGTCCACACCAGGGTCCACCCGAGCGTGCCGAGGAACTGGTCACCGGTGAGCGCGTCGGCGTAGTTGTCCAGGCCCACGAACTCGTACGTGGCGGGCATGTGGTTGACACCGATGGACCGCGCGACGTTGCGCTCGTTGGCGTCGGTCAGCGACAGGTAGATGCCGCGGACCAGCGGGTACCCGATGATCACGCCGATCACGACGACGACCGGGGCCACCATCGTCCAGGCGTACCAGTGCGTCGACAGAGCCCGCCGGAGCCTGCCCGGCGGCGGGGGGTTACCAGTACCGCGGCTCCGGCCGCGGGCGACGTCGTCGCCCGCGGCCTTCGCCACCGACTGGCTGGTGTGGACAGCCATCAGCCGGCCTGCCTTCCTGAGTTACTTCCAGCCCTTGAGGAGCTTGCGGTAGGAGTCGCCGGTCGTCTTGACGGCCTTCTCCGGGGAGGTCTGGCCGGTGAGGACCTTGGTGTACTCGGTGACGAGCGGGGCGAAGAGGCTGCCCGTCTCGGGGATCCAGGGGCGCTCGACGGCGCTCTCGACGACCGGCTTGAAGAAGCCGACGATCTCGTTGTCGACGACGGCCTCCTCGGCGTAGGCCGAGGTGCGGGTCGGCAGGAGGTTGAGCTCCTTGGTGACCTGGGCCTGCGTCTTGACGGAGGTCATGTAGTCGACGAAGGCGTAGGAGGCGTCGAGGTTCTTCGAACCGGCGTAGACGGCCAGGTTGTGACCGCCCTGCGGGGCGCCCTGCGCGGCGGAGCCGGCCGGGACCGGGGCGACGCCCAGGTTCGCCTTGTCCTTGAACTCCTTGCCGGCGTACGTGTCGGCGACGGCCCACGGGCCGTTGATCATCATCGCGACGTCGCCGTCCTTGAAGGACGACTGCATGTTCTCCCAGCCGTCCGTCGCGTCGGTCTTCGCGGCGCCGGAGTCGACGAGGTCCTTGACGACCTTCATCGCCTTGACGCCGGCCTCGTCGTCGATGGTGACGGACTTGTCGGTGGCGTTGACCATGTCGCCGCCCTCGCCGTACAGGAAGGACAGGAACCAGTACGCGTCGTCGCCGCGCAGGTAGAAGCCGGTCTTGCCGGTCTTTTCCTTGATCTTCTTCGAGACGGTCTTCAGCTCGTCGATCGACTTCGGAACCTCGACGCCGGCCTCCTTGAACATCTTCTTGTTGTAGAAGATGCCCATGGAGTCGATGACCTGCGGCACCGCGTACGTCTTGCCGTTGTACTTGGTGGACGCGGCGGCCTGCTTCAGGAAGTCGTCCTGCTTCACCAGGGCGGCGGTGCCGTCCAGCGGGGCGAGGTAGCCGAGGTCCGCGAACTCGGGCGTCCAGGCGACCTCGGAGCGGATGACGTCGGGGGCGCCGGAGCCGGACTGGGCCGCGTTCTTGAACTTGTTCTGGGCGTCACCGAAGGGCACGTTGACGTACTTGACGTCGACCTTCGGGTGCTCCTTCTCGAAACCCTCGGCGATCTTCTTGAAGACCTTGTCCTCGCTGCCCGCGGTGGAGGTGTCCCACCACGTCACGGTGCCGGAGAGCTCGCCCGAGCCCTTGGAGGTGCTGTTGGAACTGTCGTCATCGCTGCCGCAGGCGGTCGCCGCGAGCGCCAGGGCCGCGACCAGGGCGGTGGCCGTTATGCCACGTCGCATCTGAACTCCTTCAACTGCCGTACCGCTCCGTCGCGGCGCCGGGTCGACGTGAACGTAACAAGGATGAAAGACGGCCGAAAGAGTTTGCGGAAGATTTCTGCAAGCTCCGGCGATCGTTACATTCGCGTGTCCTCACGGTTGCCGTCAAGCCTCTTGACGGGAGCCGTCGATCCCTGGCAGTAGTGGGTGAGCACGCCTGATTCCGCAGTGCGACGATCTGATCGCACCCGACAGACCCGCCCCGCAAGACCTTGCAAGACGTTGCTGCCGGACCGCGGGGGCATCCACTCCTGCACGTGCGCGCGAGGGCCCGCGCGGGAGCTGTCGCCCGATTCCTGTCCATGGTGGGCAATCCGACCCACGCCCGGTACAGTCCAGTCCCATGACCGCACGGCTTGCCGATATCGCAATTCAGGCGGGGGTCAGCGAAGCGACGGTCAGCCGTGTACTGAACGGCAAGCCCGGTGTTGCCGCGACCACCCGCGAATCCGTCCTTGCCGCGCTCGACGTCCTCGGCTACGAACGCCCGGTACGTCTGCGCAGGCGCAGTGCGGGACTCGTCGGCCTGATCACGCCCGAGCTGGAGAACCCCATCTTCCCGGCGCTCGCCCAGGTCATCGGCCAGGCGCTGACGCGACAGGGCTACACCCCGGTGCTGGCGACCCAGACGCCCGGCGGTTCCACCGAGGACGAGCTCACGGAGATGCTGGTCGACAGGGGCGTCTCCGGCATCATCTTCGTCTCCGGACTGCACGCCGACACCTCGGCCGACATGCAGCGCTACGAACAACTGCGCGCCCAGGGCGTCCCCTTCGTCCTGGTCAACGGCTTCTCCTCCAAGGTGCAGGCGCCGTTCATCTCACCGGACGACCGGGCCGCCATGCGGCTCGCCGTCACACACCTGGTGTCGCTCGGCCACACCCGGATCGGCCTGGCGGTCGGCCCGAAGCGTTTCGTCCCCGTACTCCGCAAGATCGAGGGCTTCCACGCCACGATGCAGGAGCAGTTGAACCTCACGGCGGACGAGGTGGAGGAGCTGATCCAGCACTCCCTGTACACGCTGGAGGGCGGCCAGGCAGCGGCCTCGGCGCTGATGGAGCGCGGCTGCACGGCGGTGGTGTGCGCGAGCGACATGATGGCGCTCGGCGCGATCCGCGCCGCCCGCCGGCTCTCCCGGGACGTCCCGCGCGACCTCTCGGTGGTCGGCTACGACGACTCCCCGCTCATAGCGTTCACCGATCCGCCGCTGACCACGATCCGGCAGCCGGTGACAGCGATGGGCCAGGCCGCGGTGCGCACGCTCTTGGAGGAGATCGGCGGCACACCCGCCCCGCACAGCGAGTTCGTCTTCATGCCGGAGCTCGTCGTGCGCGGCTCGACAGCCGCCGGACCCGGCCCGGACGCGACCTCGGGTGCTCCGGCTGTTCCAGGGTCCCACGCACGTTCGTAACCCGCAGGACGTGCAACCCGCTCCCCGCCGGAGGATCATCGGTGAGAGGGGGCAAATCTGGCAGACTCTGTGCCTATGGGTGAATTGAGCGTGAAACCACAGGAAGGCCGCACGGAGGCCACCCCGTCACCCATCGTGAACGAGGCGGCCCCCGAGGCGAATACGAAGCAGAACCGCGACGGAAACCGGATCGGCAGACTGCTCGACCGCGGTCTGGCAGGCCTTCGCTCCCCACGGTCGCCCCGGCGGCCACGCATCTGGTTCGAAATCCTGCTGATCGCGGTCAGTTACTGGCTGTACTCGCTGGTGCGCAACGCCGTCCCCGAACAGAAGGCGGCGGCCCTGTCCAACGCCGACTGGCTGTGGTCGGTCGAACGGTTCATGGGCATCGCCGTGGAGCAGTCCGTCAACCACGCGGTCAACTCGGTGACATGGCTGATCGTGTCGATGAACTACTACTACGCGACCCTGCACTTCGTCGTCACCATCGGTGTGCTCATCTGGCTGTTCCGCCGTCACCCGGGCCGCTACGCACCGGCCCGTCTGGCCCTGTTCGCGACCACGGCCGTGGCGCTCCTCGGTTACTACCTGTATCCGTTGGCTCCGCCCCGGCTGATGAACGGCGGCAACTTCATCGACACGGTCATGGTCCACCAGACCTGGGGTTCGATGGCTTCGGGCAACTTCAAACAGATGTCGAACCAGTACGCGGCGATGCCGTCGATGCACATCGGCTGGTCGCTGTGGTGCGG
>NZ_JAELVH010000280.1 GCF_019399235.1 Streptomyces poriferorum
GGCCGGTTCCGCCGGCGGCGGATCGCCCAGCCGGCGGAGAAGACGGTGAGCAGGACCGAGGCGCCGGCCACGGAGATCAGCCCCCAGGGGTAGAGGTCGGTGGTGACGACGAACGACCGGGAGTCGTAGCGGCCGCCCACCGAGTAGCGGCCGAAGGAGGCCAGTGGCATGGCCACCGGGACGCGGTAGGTGGCCTGCTCCCCCGGCTTCAGCGGGGAGGTGAGAGGGGCGGCGACGTCGGTGTCGATGCTGCTGCCCCCGCCCCAGCGCACGATGAGCGGGGTACGTCCGAGCGTGGCGGTGCCGGTGTTGCGGACGGTGACGACGAGGGTGCGGTGAGGGCGTCCTCCGAAGAGCTCGGCGAGGCCGCCGTCCCCGGTCAGTTCGGCGTCGACGACCGCCACTTGGGGGGTGCTGGTGCCGGGATCGGGCACCACACCCTCGGGGACGTCGGCCACCTCGATGTCGGTCGTGGCGCTGCGGGCGTTCTGGCCCGCTCCTGTGGTGGCACGGAGTACGCACGGACAGTCGGCGGGCGGGGCGCCCACCAGGAGGGTCAGCCTGAAGGTTCCGTCGGCCGCGACCAGGGCGACCGCGCCGCGGGTGGTGTCGCAGTCGGAGCTGCCGTGGACGGCGCGCAGCCCGCACACCTCGGTCTGCACGGTGGCCCCGACGGGCCACTCCGTGCCGCCGACCGTGACGGGACGGCCCGGGACCAGCCGGCCGGTATCGGTGCTGATCGCCGGCCGGGCAGCGTCCGGCCCGTCAGCCGCCACTGACGGGCCGGCGGCCAGGGCGACGGCGACGACGGCCGCGGCGAGGGCACCGGGAAGCGGGGAGAGTAGGCGGTGAGCGGCCGGCGGTGCCACGGCCCGGCGAACGGTCATACGTGCTCCAGCGCGAGGGTGCGGCGACGCCGGCGGAGCTGGGACAGCCCTGCGACGACGAGGGCGGCGGCGACGGCCACGGCGCCGAGCGTGGGCCAGGACAGGGCCAGGCGGTTGACGCGGGCGGTCGTGTCGGGCGTCCCGGTCGCGGAGACCGTGACCTTCGCGGTGAGCAGGTCGACGGGCGGGGAGCGGCCCGTGTCGAGGGTGAGTTCGGTGTGCTGGCCGGGCAGGATCAGCGGCAGGGACCGGGTGCGGGTGGCGACGGTACGGCCGAAGAGGCCGGTGACCGCGATGGCGGCCTTGCCCTGCACCGGGGTGTTTCCGGTGTTGGTGACGGTGTAGTGGACGGTGGCACGACCCGCCTCGAAGGGGGTGTCGCCGGACGTCTGGTCGAGGCGGACCCCGCTCACCGAGAGGCCCGGGGTGAGCGGTCCGGAGACGGTGAGCTCCAGGCGGACCGCGATGGCCCGCTGGATGCTGACGTCCACGCCGGAGTCGGTGGTGCCGGCGCCTCGCAGGGCGTTGTCCAGGGCGATGACTCCGCCCGTGTGGGTGCCGGGGGTCGCGTCGCGGGGAACGGTGACGGTGAACGGGATGTCGGCGGCACGGCGCGCGGGGATGACGAGGGCGTTGGTCCGCAGCTTCACCCACGCGCCGATGGCGCGCTGGGCCTCGCCTGCCTGGCGGTACGCGAGCCCGCCGTCGCGGGGGGTGTTGTAGGCGTCGGCGCCGTACACCTGGAACGAGATCGGCTCGCTGGAGAGGTTGCTGACGCGCACCGAGTCGCGGATGACGGCGCCGGGCGGTGCGTCCAGCTGGAACACCAGGCGCCGGGCGCCGCCGGAGCCCTTGTCCGTGGGCTGTACCGACCACGCCTGGGACTTCCCGTCCGTGCCGGCCGTGGCCGCGGCCTCAGGTGCGAGCAGCCAGCCGGCCAGGGCGGTGAGCACCGCGAGCACGGCGAGCGGGACCGAACGGGCGGCCACGCGGCCGCGGGCGGTAGGACGCATCGGTCTGTCAGATCCTCCGGACGGCCGCGGACCCCGGAGTACGGGGCCCACGGCGGGCTGGGGTCGTTCGCACGAACGCCAGGAGTCCCGTGTTCACGGGCGGAGTTCGCACGAACGCCAGAAGTACCGCGCTCGCGGGCGGAGCCGGGTGCGCCTCAGGAGAGGGTCAGGCGCAGGACGGCCGCGTACTCGCCGGCCTGGGTGATGGCCGGCACGCTCAGATCGAGCGCGGCGCCGGCGTCGAAGTCGCCGCCGGTGACGGAGGCAGGATCGTCGCTCGCGGCCTGGGTGCACAGCGGGACGGCGGTGGTGGAGCTGAGGGCTCCGGCGCTGCCCGGGGTGACGGTGGAGGCCGCGGCGGCGCCGTCATGGACGGCGCAGGTGGGCGTCCATGACAGGTTGCCGGCCGGGATGGCGGCGCCCGCGGCGTTGGTGAAGTCCGTGACGGTCCCGACCAGCGACCAGCCACGGGTGCTGCCGCGGAAGTCCTTCACCTCGACGGCCTTGAGATCACCGGTCGACGCGTGTTCCGTACCGTCCACCGACACGGGCGAGAGGGTGACCTCGCCCGCTTCCTGGGCCATGGTCAGTGCCCCGCCGGAGACGACCACCTTGAGGGTCTGCTCCGAGCTGCCGCCGTCGGCGAGCGCGGTCCAGGCGAGCTCGGCGGAGTCCGCGGCGGTGCCGTCCTTCTCCGTGGCCAGGATCTTCACGGTGCCCGAGGGCGGGGTGAGGGAGGCGGTGAAGCCGCCGCGCGCGTTGACAGGTGCGGTGAGCGTGTCACCGACGGGATTGCCGTCGGCGTCGACGCCGGTGACCGTGACCTCGTCGCCCGGGTCGAAGGAGGCACCGGTGACGGTGGTGGTCGTGCCGGGCCCGCCGGTGGCCGGGCTGAGCTGGATGGCGCGGGTGCCGAGGACACCGAGGGGAACGGTGGAGCTCAGCGAGCCCTGGGTGAGGACCAGGCTGTGCGGGCCGGGGGTGGCGTCGGCGCCTATCGCGACGGTGCCCGCGAGCTTGCCGTCGCCGTCCACGGTGAGTGCGGGGGTGACAGCACCCGCGGCGCAGGCGGTGCCGTCGAGGGCGCACAGTTCGGCGTCGACCGCCTCGCCGGCGGTCCAGCCGGTGCCGCCGAGGGTGACGACGTCACCCCGGCGGGCCCCGGTGGTGTCGGCGGCGGGCCGGCCCGAGATCGATTCGACGGCCGCGGCGGCGGAGCCGACGCTGCCGTCGGTGACGGTCACGGTGGACAGGACCGGGGGTGTGCCCTGGACCGTGCACGCGATGGTGAGGCCGTAGTTGGTGATGTTGAGCGTGATGTCACCGGGAGTGAGCTGAACCGTGCCGGGCTGGGCGACGGTGAGCTGTCCGGTGAGCTCCGGGATGGGGATCTCCGCGTACGCGGGAACGGCCGCGTTGGAGGCGGGCGCGCTCACGTTGACCGCGTCCTGGCCCGAGACACCGACCTTGGCGGAGACGGCGACGGTGTTCGCGGTCAGTGCGACCGGGCCGTTGGCGGGTCCGTCGGCGAAGGCCAGGGTGAGGTCGACAGGAGCGCCGGCCGTGGTCGTGTCCGCGGCCGTCAGGGTCGCCGTCGTGTTGAACAGCGAGTGGGACGAGGAGAACACGCAGTCGTAGGACACCTCGGCGCTGCCGGCGAACGCCGGCCGGGCGCCGCCGAGCACGAGTGATCCGGCCGCGGCGACGACCAGCGCGGCAAGCGCTGCCGCGGTGCGGGTCGAACACGGTGCGATGGTCTTGGCTCTCATAGCGGGAAACTGCCCCCTCCATGTGCGGCACGCGCACTCGCACGTGCCGTGGGAGCCGGGCGCCGACGGCACCCGGAGTGTTTCTTATGGGGAAACGGTGTTTCGAATCAGTGGGTCAAATGGAGCCACCGTCGCGCCCCGCTGTCAAGGCGCAGACGGCCTGCGGCGGTAAAACTCCTGTTTCCGAAGGGAGTCGAGCCATCACCCGTGAAGGGAAACACTGGACCGCACAGGGAAACATTCCTCTTGACGGGGGCTTGGCGTCCTCCTAGGGTCGAGACGGGACACCGCCCCGGACCGCACGGCAACCGGGTCCTGTCCGTCACCGCCCCGCCGCACCCGGGGCCCACCTGTCTCTCCACCGCATCGCCGCCGCATGGCCGCCCGCTCCGGTCCGACGTCCGGGCGGCGCACAGCCTCTCGCCGCGGCCCCGGGAGCCCGCATCCGAAAGAGGACGCCATGAGTTCCACCGCCGAGCCCGAACCCGTCGTCCGTCCGGGCTGGACCGGGCGCTTCTACGACGACTTCAGCCCCGGTGACCTCTACGAGCATCCACTCGGCCGCACGATCAGCGAAGCGGACAACACCTGGTTCACGCTGCTGACGATGAACACCAGTCAGATGCACTTCAACAGCACATACGCGGAGCACAGCGAGTTCGGCCGCCCGCTGGTCGTGTCCACCCTCACCGTCGCCATCGCCGTCGGCCAGAGCGTCACCGACCTCACCCAGAACGCCTTCGCCAATCTGGGCTGGGACGACATCCGTATGACCGCCCCCGTGCACGCCGGCGACACCCTGTGGTCGGAGTCCCTGGTGGTCTCCAAGCGCGAGTCCGCCTCCCGGCCGGAGGCCGGCATCGTCACCGTGCGCACCCGGACCATCAACCAGCAAGGCACGGAGGTGTGTTCGTTTCTGCGCACCTTCTACGTCCACAAGCGGGGCGCCTCGGCCCTGGTGGACGTACGCCCCCGGCCCGCCACCGCCCTGACCGCGCACCCCGCTCCCGCTCCCGCACGACCGGAGCGCCCGCGCCCGGCCGCCGCCCGGAATCCGGAGTGAGCGCCCCGCCCGCGCCCCGCCTCGGTTACGCCCCGTGGGGCGAGGATCTCGCCGAACTGACCGCCGCCGGCCGGGCCGCCGAGGAAGCGGGCGCCGACACCCTGTGGGCATCCGAACTCCACCGCAGCGCGACCGTCACCGCCGCCGCGCTGGCCTGTGCCACCTCCACCGCCCGCATCGGCACCGCCGTCGCGCTGGCCTTCACCCGCTCCCCCATGATCTGCGCACTGGAGATCATGGACCTCGACGAACTCTCCGGCGGCCGGGCCGTACTGGGGCTCGGCACGGGGGTACGCCGGTTGAACGAGGACTGGCACGGCGTACCGTTCGACCACCCGGCACAGCGATTGCGCGAAACCGTCGACTGCGTACGGACGTTCATCGCCCGCTGCGCGGACGGCGAGCCCTTCGAGGCAGGCGGTCCGCTCGCCTCGCTACGGGTGCGCGGCTACCGCCGGCCCCGTCCCGCGCGCACCCGGGTCCCGCTCCACCTGGCGGCCGCCGGTCCGCTGACGTTCCGGCTCGCGGGCGAGATCGCCGACGGCTGGATCGGCCACGAACTCGGCTCCCGCGACCATCTGCGGAACACCGTGCTGCCCGCCCTGCACACCGGGCTGACCGCCGCCGGCCGCAAGCCGGAGGACCTGGAGGTGGTGGCGTCGGTGTGTGTCTCGGTCCACCCCGACCCCGCCGAGGCCCTGCGCCGCGCCGCCGGCAACGTCGGCTTCTACGCCTCGGTCCGTACGTACGCACCGCTGTTCGCCGCGCACGGTCTGCAGGAGCCGCAGCGCCGGGTCGCGGAGGAGTTCCGCAGGCCCGGAGCCCGCGCGGGCGCGCTGGCCGCGGCCGTGGACCCGGCGATGACCCGCGCGCTGACCCTGTGCGGTACCCGGGAGCAGGTCGCGGAGCTCCTCACCGGCTACGCGGGCACTGCGGACAGCCTCAAACTCACCGTGCCCGTACACGGCCTGACGAGCCATGAGATCCGCGAGTCCCAGGCCCATGTCCTCGACCTCATCCGGGAGCTGCGCCCATGACCACCGCCCCCTCCCCCGCCCGACGCCCCCTGGAGGACGTCCGGGTGATCGCCGTGGAGCAGTACGGCGCCGGACCGTTCGGCACCTGGCACCTGGCGGAACTGGGCGCCGAGATCATCAAGATCGAGGAACCCCACTCCGGCGGGGACGTCGGCCGCTATGTCCCGCCGTACCAGGAGGGCGAGGACTCGCTGTTCTTCGAGACCTTCAACCGCGGCAAGCGCAGTGTCCGCCTCGACCTCGCCAACCCGGCGGGCCGGGAGGTCTTCGAGGATCTCGTACGCCACAGCGACGCCGTCTACTCCAACCTGCGCGGTGACGTCCCGGCCCGGATCGGCATCACCTACGCCGATCTGCGCCACCTCAACCCGGCCGTGGTCTGCTGCTCCCTGAGCGGCTTCGGGCTGACCGGGCCGCGGTCGGCCCAGCCCGGCTACGACTACGTCCTGCAGGGCCTGGCCGGCTGGATGGACCTGACCGGCGAGCCGGGCGGTCCGCCCGCCAAGTCCGGCCTGTCGCTGGTGGACTACTCCGGCGGGTTCGTCGCCGCGCTCTCGCTGCTCGCCGGGCTGCACGCGGCCCGCCGCGACGGCGTGGGCTGCGACTGCGACGTCTCCCTGTACGACACGGCCGTCTCCATGCTCACGTACCCGGCGACGTGGCACCTCAGCGCCGGCTACGAACCCCGGCGCACCCGGCACTCGGCCCACCCCTCCCTGGTGCCATTCCAGGCCTTCGAGGCCGCGGACGGCTGGCTGGTGGTCGGCTGTGCCAAGGAGAAGTTCTGGCAGCGCCTCGCCGCGGTGCTCGGACATCCCGAGTGGGCCGAACCCGGCCATCCGTACGCCGACTTCGCGGGCCGCGGGGAGCGCCGCGACACCCTCGTGCCCGAGCTGGAGGCGCTCTTCGCAACCCGGACCGTCGCCGCCTGGCTGGAGATCCTCACCCCGGCGAAGGTGCCGTGCGGGCCGGTGCACACCGTGCCGCAGGCTCTCGCCGACCCGCACACGCAAGCGCGCGGCCTGGTGGTCGAGTGCGACCACCCGCGCTACGGCACCGTGCGCTCCGTGGCCAGCCCCGTCCGGGTCGGCGAGCGGCCCCCCGGCAAGGCGCCCCGGGCGCCGCAGCGCGGCGAACACACCGACACCGTCCTGCGCGACCTTCTCGGCTACGACGCCGACCGGGCGGCGGGCCTGCGCGCGAAGGGGGCCTTCGGTGACTGACACCGGCCGGCCACACACCGTCCCGGCCGTGGCGGACCCGGCCGTGGCAGAACCAGCCGTGGCCGATCCACCCGTGGCCGAAACAGCCACCGCCGAGGCGATCGGCCCCGCGCAACCACATCCGCACGCGCACGGCCCTCATGGGGCCGGTCACGGCCACTCCCATACGCACCCCGACGACCTGGCGCGCGAGCCCGCGGCCGTCCAACTCGCCCGTTGGGCGGTGGAACTGACACCGGCGAAGATCCCCAGCGTGATCCGCCGCGCCCTGTGCCGCCAACTGCTCGACGGCCTCGGCTGTGTGCTCGCCGCGGCACGCGGCGGGCAGGCCGCACCCGCGCTGACCGTCGCCGCCGCGCTCGGCGGCCCACCGGAGGCCGTGGTCCCGGGTCTCGCCGCACCGGTCGGGTCACCGGCCGCGGCGCTCGCGCTGGGCGCGCTGGTGCACGCCCTGGACTGTGACGACACCCACCCCGGGGCACTCGTGCACGCCACGGCTGCCGTTCTGCCCGCCTTGTTCGCCTCGGCCGCAGCCGCCCGGGCGGACGGTCCCGCCCTGCTGACCGCCGCCGCGGCCGGCTACGAGACCGCGCTGCGGGTCGGTCTCGGCGCCCCCTACCGTTTCCACGCCCGGGGCGTGCACGCCACCCAGGTCGCGGCCGTCTTCGCCGCCGCGGTCACCTCGTCGGTCCTTCAGGGGCGGTCCGCCGAGGTGACCGCCCACGCGCTGGGCATCGCCGGCAGCAGTGCGGGCGGGCTGCTGGAGTTCCTGGACACGGGCAGCGACACCAAGTCCCTGCACCCGGGGCTCGCCGCGCACGCCGGACTGCTCGCCACGCGCCTCGCCGCGGCCGGCGCAGAAGGCCCTTCCACCGTTCTCGAAGGACGCCACGGGGTGTACACGGCACTGGCCGGCCACACCGTCACAGCCGACGAGATCGTGGGCGACCTGGGCGAGATGTGGCACGTCAGCGCGGTGCAGAGCAAGCTCTACCCGTGCTGTCACCTGCTGCACCGCACCCTCGACGCGGCGGCCTCGCTGCACGCACGGCTGATCCCGTACGGCGGCACATCGGCGCTCGCCTCCGTCGTCGCGGAAGTTCCCCCGGGCACCGAGCCCGTGGTCTGCGTACCGCGCCCCCACCGCGTCGCGCCGCGCACCGCCTACGAGGCCAAGTTCTCCCTGCCTTTCAGTACCGCGCTGATGCTGTGCGACGGCACGCTGTCCCTCGCCGGCTACCGCGCCGACGCCCTGCTCCGGCCGGATGTGACGACACTCGCCGCCCGCGTCACCCACACCGTCCGGGCGTACGACGGTCCCGACGCCGAGGCGCCCGGGGTGTTGCGGGCGCTGCTGCACGACGGGACCGCCCTCGACGTCCGGATCGAGGGCGGCCCCGTGCGGCCCCCGGACACCGCGCGGGTCGTCGCCGGGTTCCATGCCAACGCGGGCGGCGAGAGCGCCCTCACGCGTGAGCTCGCCGAACGCGTCCTGCGCCTGGACCGGGAGGACGGCATCGACGCCGTGCTCGCTCTCACCTCGGCGATCCTCGCCGCCCCTCCTGTCCTGTGACCCGCCCCTCGCTCCCC
>NZ_JAELVH010000281.1 GCF_019399235.1 Streptomyces poriferorum
CTCCTCAAACGCCGGAGGGGATGGAATACGCCCCCGAGGGGATGGAAAGTACGCCCACGGGGCCGGGAGCGGTGGTTGCCGTTGCCTCCGGGCCCGCCTTCACCTTCTCCTACGCCGAGCACAACGAGCTGCTCGCCGCCGCCGGGGCCACCGTCGTGCCGTTCGATCCGTTGCGGGACGAGGCGTTGCCCGAGGGGACGACCGGGCTCGTCGTCGGGGGCGGGTTTCCCGAGGTGTACGGCCCCGAGTTGTCGGCCAACGAGCCGTTGCGCAAGGCCGTCGCGGAACTGGCGGACTCCGGGGCTCCGGTGGCCGCCGAGTGTGCGGGGCTGTTGTATCTGGCGCGGTCGCTCGACGGGCTGCCGATGTGCGGGGTCCTGGACGCCGGGGCGCGGATGTCGGAGCGGCTGACGCTCGGCTACCGGGACGCCGTGGCGCTCTCCGACAGTGTGCTGGCGGTGGCCGGGACGCGGATGCGGGGGCACGAGTTCCACCGCACCGTGCTGGAACCCGGCGCCGGGGATGCTCCGGCCTGGGGCATGCACCAGCCGGAGCGGCGCGTCGAGGGGTTCGTGCAGCAGGGCGTGCACGCGAGTTATCTGCATACGCACTGGGCCTCGGCGCCCGGTACGGCCCGCCGATTCGTGGAGAGGTGCAAGGGATGAACACGCTGGTCGGGGTCGGAGTCGGACCCGGTGATCCGGAGCTGGTGACCGTCAAGGGCGTCAACGCGCTGCGTGATGCCGCCGTCGTCGTGGTGCCCGTGATGGACACCGGTGAGCGCGGCCGCGCCGAGGCGACGGTGCTGCACTACGTCGGTGCCGAGAAGGTCGTGCGCGTCGTGTTCGCGCTCAACGAGCGGACGGACCGGGCTCGCCGGGAGGCGGCGTGGGACGCGGCGGGCGCGCGGGTCGCGGAGCTGCTGCGTACGCATGGCTCGGTGGCGTTCGCGACCATCGGGGACCCCAACGTGTACTCGACGTTCACGTATCTCGCGCACACGATCGGTGAGCTGCTGCCGGGTACGGCCGTGGTGACGGTGCCGGGGATCACGGCGATGCAGGAGCTGGCCGCGCGCAGCGGCGCGGTGCTGACCGAGGGCACCGAGCCGTTGACTCTGGTTCCGGTCACGGCCGGGGCGGAAGTGCTGAGGGAGGCGCTGAAGGGGCCCGGGACGGTCGTCGCGTACAAGTTCGGGCGGCTGGCCGCTGAGGTCGCCACGGCGTTGCGCGAGACGGGGCGGACCGAGGACGCGGTGTGGGGTTCGGCGCTCGGGCTGCCGGAGGAGTCGATCCGGCCGGCGGCGGAGCTGGCAGACGGGCCGTTGCCGTACCTCTCGACGCTGATCGCGCCGGCGCCGCGCGACGGCGGGCGGGGCGGCAAGTTGTGAGGCGGTCACTGCGCCAGGCCCACCACCAGCCAGATGAAGCCCACCCCGGCGACCGTGCACAGCAGGGTGGAGCGGGCCGGGTGTTCGTGGTGCGCCTCGGGCAGGATCTCGGCTGCGGCGAGGTAGAGCAGGGCGCCGCCGAAGAAGCCGAGATAGCAGCCGAGAAGTTGCTCCGGAAGGGTGAACACGAGCGTCGTCGCCGCGCCGATGACGGGCGCCGCCGCGTCCGCGTACAGCATCGTCAGGGCCTTGCGGCGGGCGTTCCCGTACAGGCTGGTGATCGTGTACGTGTTGAAGCCGTCCGCGAAGTCGTGGGTGATGACGGCGAGGGCGACGGCTGCTCCCATGCCGCCGCCGACCTGGAAGGCCGCGCCGAGCGCCACACCGTCCATCAGGCTGTGCAGGACCATGGCGGCGGCCGCTGTCAGTCCGACCTGGGGCACGCGTTCCTCGCTCGCGCCGTGTGCCGCCTGGCGTACGGCGAGCAGACGCTCCACCAGGTGCGCGAAGAGGAAGCCGCCCACGAACAGCAGCAGGGCCGCCGGTACGCCGAAGACGAGGCCGCCCGCGGCCTCGATGGCCTCCGGCAGCAGGTCGAGGCCGACGACGCCGAGCATCAGTCCGCCGGCGAGTCCGAGCACCAGGTGGCGGCGGTCGGTGACGCGCTGGGCGACCCAGCCGCCGACCAGGGTCATCAGGAACGCGCCGAGCGCGACGAACACCGCCATGGGCTCTTGCTAGCCGATTGACCCCGGTGCGCGCATCCCCGAATCCCACGATCCACGTTCTCGAAAGGACCCGTTCCATGTCCGAAGCAGTCGACGCAGCCGCCGCGCCCACCCGTGGCACCGTGACGTTCGTCGGTGCCGGCCCCGGCGCCGCCGATCTGCTGACCTTCCGGGCGGCGCGGGCCATCGCGGACGCCGACATCGTCATCTGGGCGGCCAGCCTCGTGCAGGAGGAGGTCCTCGAACACGCCCGGGAGGGCGCGGAGATCCTCGACTCGGCGCAGATGTCACTCGAAGAGGTCGTCGCCGTGTACCGGCGGGCGGCTGAGGACGGGCTGAAGGTCGCCAGGATCCACTCCGGTGACCCGGCGCTGTGGGGTGGCACCCAGGAGCAGGTCGACCGGTGCGGCGAGCTGGGGGTCGGGGTCGAGATCGTGCCCGGGGTGTCGTCGTTCTCCGCGGTCGCGGCCATCGCGCAGCGCGAGCTGACGATTCCCGAGGTGGCGCAGTCGGTGATCCTGACCCGGCTCGGTGGCGGCAAGACGCCGATGCCGCCCGGCGAGGAGGTACGGGAGTTCGCCCGGCACGGCACGACGATGGCGCTGTTCCTGTCGGCGGCCCGGTCCGGTCAGCTGACGCAGGAACTGCTGGAGGGCGGCTATCCGACGTCGACGCCGGTGGTGATCGCGTACCAGGCGACGTGGCCGGAGGAGCTGATCCTGCACTGCACGATCGAGACGCTGGAGACCACGGTCAAGGAGCACAAGCTCTGGAAGCACACGCTGTTCCTGGTCGGCCCGGCCCTGTCGGCGTCCGGGACGCGTTCGCACCTGTACCACCCGGGCCACTTCCACGGGTACCGCAAGGCCGACAGGGCGGCGCGGGCCGAGTTGCGCGCCCAGCGGTCCGGCTCGTGATCCGGGTCTTCGGTACGGGGACGGGGGCGCCGCCAACGCCCGAAGCCGTGCGGGCGGTGGCGGCGGCCACGCTGGTGGTCGGGGCCCGGCGTCATCTGGACGCCGCCGCGCTTCCGGCGGGCGCCGGGCGGGTGGTGCTGGGGCCCCTGGCCCCGGCCCTCGACCGGATCGGGAAGCACCTCGCCGAGGACGACGGGGCGCGGGTCGTGGTGCTGGCCTCCGGTGATCCGGGGTTCTTCGGGATCGTGCGGGCGCTGGCGGAACGGTTCGGGCCCGAGGCGCTCGATGTGCGGCCGGGGGCACCGTCGATCGCGGTGGCGTTCGCCCGGCTGGGGCTGCCGTGGGACGACGCGGTCGTCGTGAGCGCGCACGGCCGGGATCCGCGGACCGCGGTGAACGTGTGCTTCGCGCACCCGAAGGTCGCGGTGCTGACGGGACCGGGCGCCGGGCCCGCCGAGCTGGCGGCCGGGCTGCTGTACCGGAGCGAGGAGCGGACCCTGGTCGTCGCGACGGCGCTCGGGGATCCGGAGCACGAGCGCGTCGAGCGGCTGACGCTTCATGAGGCGGCGGGCCGTGAGTGGCCCGATCCGGTGAATGTGGTGCTGTGCCTGGACGAGTCGCGGGCCCTTTCGCCGGTACGCACGGTGGCGGGTCCGGCGGTCGGTCCGGCCGGCTGGGCGCTGGACGAGGCGGAGTTCGAACACCGCGACTCGATGATCACCAAGTTCGAGGTGCGGGCGCTGGCGCTGGCCCGGCTCGGGCCGCGCACGGGTGATCTGGTGTGGGACATCGGTGCCGGTTCGGGTTCGGTGGCGGTGGAGTGCGCGCGGCTCGGCGCGGCCGCCGTGGCTGTCGAGAAGACGGCGGACGGGGTCGAGCGGATCCGGGCGAACGCCGCCGCGCACGGGGTGTACGTGCGGGCGGTGCACGGTGCCGCGCCCATAGTGCTGTCCGATCTGGCGGACCCGGACGCGGTGTTCATCGGAGGCGGCGGTCACGAACTGCCGGCGATCGTGACGGCGTGTGCCCGGCGGGCACGGCGTGCGGTCGTGGTCGCGGTGGCGGCCCTGGACCGGGTGGGGCCGGTGCGGTCGGCGCTGGCCGCCGCCGGGCTGGAGCCCGAGGGTGTCCTGCTGCAGTCGTCGCGGCTGGCGCCCCTGCCCGGTGACGTGACCCGGCTCGCCGCGGCCAACCCGGTCTTTCTGCTGTGGGGCGTCCGCCCCTCGGCCGGTGCGAATGAAGGAGCAACCCTGTGATCGGCCTGATCTCCGCGACGGCGGCGGGCGCCGTCGCCCGTGACCGGCTGGCCGCGGCCTGGCCCGGCCGTGCCGTGGTCTACGACGGTCCGGTGCGCGAGGCCGTGCAGCGGGCGTTCGGCGAGTGCGAGCAACTGGTGTGCTTCCTCGCGACGGGGGCCGTGGTGCGGCTGGTCGCGCCGCTGCTCACGGACAAGGCGGGCGACCCGGGTGTCGTCTGTGTCGACGAGGCGGGGCGTCACGCGGTGGCGCTGCTCGGCGGGCACGGCGGCGGGTCGAACGCCCTGGCGGTGGCGGTCGGTGAGGTACTCGGCGCGGCCCCGGTGGTGACGACGGCGACGGACGCGGTGGGCGTGCCCGGGCTGGACATGCTGGGCCTCCCGGTGGAGGGGGATGTCGCCGGGGTGTCGCGGGCGATGCTGGACGGTGCTCCGGTGGCGTTGCGGGCGGACTCGGTACGGCCGTTGCCCGCGCTGCCGCCGAATGTGCGCCCCTGCGCGACCGGGTCGGCGGTGCTGCACCTCACCGACCGGGTCGTGGAACTCGGTGCGCGGGAGGCCGTGTTGCGGCCGGCCTCGCTCGTCGTCGGGGTCGGTGCGTCGAAGGACGCGCCCGCGGACGAGGTGCTCGGGCTGATCCGGGACGCGCTGGCGGGGGCCGGTCTCTCGCCGTTGAGCATCGCGGAGCTGGTGACCGTCGACGCGAAGGCGCAGGAGCCCGGAATCGTGGCCGCCGCCGCACGGCTCGGTGTGCCGCTGCGTACGTACCCGGCCGAGGAGCTGGCCCGGATCGAGGTCCCGCATCCGTCGGACGCGCCCCTCGCCGCGGTCGGAACGCCCTCGGTCGCGGAGGCCGCGGCACTCGCCGGCGGCGGTGAACTCCTCGTACCGAAGCGGAAGTCGGCACCCGAGGGGCGGGCGGCCATGGCCACGTGTGCCGTGGTGCGCCGGGCGCCCCGTGGGCGGCTCGCGGTCGTGGGACTCGGACCCGGGGCGCGTGACCTGCTGACTCCGCGGGCCCGCGACGAGCTGCGGCGGGCGTCGGTGCTGGTCGGGCTCGATCAGTACGTCGACCAGATCCGGGATCTGCTGCGGCCGGGTACGACGGTTCTGGAGTCCGGCCTCGGGGCCGAGGAGGAGCGGGCCCGCACGGCGGTCGCCGAAGCACGCAAGGGCCACGCCGTGGCGCTGATCGGCAGTGGTGACGCGGGGGTCTACGCGATGGCGTCGCCGGCGCTGGCCGAGGCGGGCGCCGACATCGACGTGGTGGGTGTGCCGGGGGTGACGGCGGCGCTGGCGGCGGCGGCGATCCTGGGCGCCCCGCTGGGCCACGACCACGTCTCGATCAGCCTCTCCGATCTGCACACACCGTGGGAGGTCATCGAGCGCCGGGTCCGGGCCGCGGCCGAGGCCGACATCATCGTGACGTTCTACAACCCGCGCAGCAGGGGCCGCGACTGGCAGCTCCCGAAGGCGTTGTCGATCCTGTCGGAACACCGGGACCCGGCCACTCCGGTCGGAGTCGTACGCAACGCCTCCCGGCCCGACGAGTCCAGCCGGGTGACCTCGCTCGCGGCGCTGGACCCGGGGGTCGTCGACATGATGACCGTCGTCACCGTGGGCAACACCGCCACCCGCGAGATCGCGGGCCGCATGGTCACCCCGCGCGGCTACCGCTGGCAGTCGGCCACGGCCGCCCCGGCGCCGGAGGCGGCTTCGTGAACCGGGCCGCCACCACCACCCCGTACCCCACCCCCCATGAACACCCAGGAGCATCCGTGAACACCCCGACCGACCGTCCCGCACTGCTCATCGCCGGCCACGGCACCCGGGACGAGGGCGGGGCCGCCGCCTTCCGTGACTTCGTGGCCGAACTCGGCGCCCGTAACCCGCAGTTGCCCGTCGCGGGCGGTTTCATCGAACTGTCGCCGCCGCCGCTGGGCGACGCGGTGACCGAGCTCGTCGAGCAGGGGGTCAGGCACTTCGCCGCCGTCCCGCTGATGCTGGTGTCGGCCGGCCACGCCAAGGGCGACATCCCGGCGGCGCTGACCCGCGAGAAGGAGCGCCACCCGGGCATCTCGTACACGTACGGGCGTCCGCTGGGCCCGCATCCGGCGCTGCTGAAGGTGCTGGAGCGACGGGTGGACGAGGTGCTGGGCGACACGGACCGGTCCGAGGTGACGATTCTGCTGGTGGGGCGCGGTTCCACCGACCCGGACGCCAACGCCGAGGTGCACAAGGCCGCGCGGCTGTTCTGGGAGGGCCGGGGCTACGCGGGTGTGGAGACGGCTTTCGTCTCGCTGGCCGCCCCTGATGTGCCGTCCGGTCTGGACCGTTGCGTGAAGCTGGGTGCGGGGCGCATAGTCGTTCTGCCGTACTTCCTCTTCACGGGCATCCTGCCGGACCGGGTGCGTCACCAGACCACGGAGTGGGCCGCCGCCCACCCCGAGCTGGACGTCCGGCCGGCCGAGGTGATCGGTGCCGCGGAAGAACTGCTCGATCTGGTCATGGAGCGCTACCGGGAGGCCGTCAAGGGCGATCTGCGGATGAACTGCGACTCTTGCGTGTACCGGATCGCACTGCCGGGCTTCGAGGACAAGGTGGGACTGCCGCAGCAGCCGCACTTCCACCCTGACGACGACGGCCATCACCACCACCCCCACCATGGCGGTCATGCACACTCCCATTGAGAGTCCCGACGCTACAGGCGCGGGCGCGCACGATCTGCGTCATCACGGTGACGCGGAGGTACGGGGACGGGGCCGGGATCTGACCGATCTCGCCGTCAACGTACGGGCCGGGACCCCACCGGCCTGGCTGAAGGAGCGGATAGCCGCGTCCCTGGGCACGCTCGCCGCGTACCCGGACGGGCGCGCCGCGCGCGCCGCGGTCGCCGCCCGGCACGGGCTGCCGCCGGAACGGCTCCTGCTGACGGCGGGTGCGGCGGAGGCGTTCGTGCTGATCGCCCGCGCGCTGCCGGCCCGGAGACCGGTCGTGGTGCATCCGCAGTTCACCGAGCCGGAGGCGGCGTTGCGCGCGGCCGGGCACGAGGTGGGACGGGTGCTGCTGCGGGCCGGGGACGACTTCCGGCTGGATCCTGCGGACGTGCCGGCCGACGCGGATCTGGTGGTGGTCGGCAATCCGACCAACCCGACTTCGGTGCTGCATCCGGCGGCCGTGCTGGAGCGGCTGGCGCGTCCCGGGCGGACGCTGGTGGTCGACGAGGCGTTCATGGACGCCGTGCCGGGCGAACGCGAGGCGCTGTGCGGCCGTACGGACATCCCCGGGCTCGTGGTGCTGCGCAGCCTCACCAAGACGTGGGGGCTCGCCGGGCTGCGGATCGGGTACGTGGCGGCCGCGCCGGAGACCATCCGCACCCTGGAGGAGGCGCAGCCGCTGTGGCCGGTGTCGTCCCCGGCGCTGGCGGCGGCCGAGGCGTGTGTGGAGCCGCGGGCGCTGGCCGAGGCGGCTGCGGCGGCGGACCGGATCGCGGTGGACCGCTGCCATCTGGTGGCGGGTCTGCGGGAGTTCACCGAGATACGGGTCATGGAGCCGGCGCAGGGCCCGTTCGTGCTGATCCGGCTGGAGCGGGCCGCGGAGATACGTGAGCGGCTGCGGATGCTCGGTTTCGCGGCACGGCGCGGCGACACGTTTCCGGGGCTCGGCGACGAGTGGCTCCGGCTGGCGGTACGGGACCGCACGACGACCAACCGGTTCCTCCAGGCGTTCGACCAGGCCCTGCAGGCGCTGTCCGCGGTCAGCCGCTGACGACGTCCGGCTTGAGGGGGGCCAGCTTCGCGGCGATCAGGCCGATGGTGGCGGCATCGACGCCGCCGTCTGCCAGGGCCGCGGCGAGATGGTCCACGACCCGGTCGAAGTGGGGCCCGGTGATGCCGAGTTCCTGGTGGGCGTGGCCCATGGCCCGGCCGGTGTAGGGAGCCGCGGCGCCGAGGGCGCTGCCGACGAAGACGCGCTGGTGCGCCTTGAGGCGGGTCACGTCCTTCCCCACGAAGTAGGGCGTCAGCTCGGGGTCGGCCAGGACACGTGCGTAGAAGAGGTCCACCACGGCGGCGACCGCTGCGGCGCCACCGATCTGCTCGAAGAGGGTGTCCGGCCGCTCGGCGGGGGTCTCCGGCGCCGACTCGTCCGGGGCCGCCGGGTCTGTGGTCTGGTCCATGGCAGCCGAACATAGCGCCGATCTCCGCCGTCCGGGAACAGTCGTCCGATTTCGTCGGCGCCGCCGGACAAGTGGGAAGCGGCGCTCCGTCTGCGGAACGCCGCTCCCCTCCCCTCCTACGGC
>NZ_JAELVH010000282.1 GCF_019399235.1 Streptomyces poriferorum
TCATCCTGGAGGCGCCGGCGGCGGCGGACGCCGGCGCCTCCAGGATGACGTGTGCGTTCGTTCCGCTGATCCCGAACGACGAGACGGCGGCCCGGCGCGGCCCGCCGTGCTCGGGCCAGGGCTCGTCCTCGGTGAGCAGTCGTACGGCTCCGGCGTCCCAGTCGACGTGTGGAGAGGGCTCGTCCACGTGCAGGGTCTTCGGCAGCAGCCCGTACCGCATGGCCTGCACCATCTTGATGATGCCGCCGACCCCGGCCGCGGCCTGGGTGTGCCCGATGTTCGACTTCAACGACCCGAGCCACAGGGGCTGTTCGGCCGGCCGGTCCTGCCCGTACGTGGCGAGCAGTGCCTGCGCCTCGATCGGGTCGCCCAGCTTCGTGCCCGTGCCGTGCGCCTCGACCGCGTCGACGTCCGCCGTGGTGAGTCCGGCGTCGTCGAGGGCCTGGCGGATCACCCGCTGCTGCGAGGGGCCGTTGGGTGCGGACAACTGCCCGCTCGTGCCGTCCTGGTTGACGGCGGAGCCCCGTACGACCGCGAGCACCCGGTGTCCGTTGCGGCGGGCGTCGGACAGCCGCTCGACCAGCAGCACACCCACCCCCTCGCCCCAGCCCGTGCCGTCCGCCGACGCGGCGAACGCCTTGCAGCGGCCGTCGGGGGACAGTCCGCGCTGCCGGCTGAACTCGACGAACAGGCCGGGCGTGGCGATGATCGTCACCCCGCCCGCCAGCGCGAGATCGCACTCGCCCCGGCGCAGCGACTGCACAGCGAGGTGGAGGGCGACCAGCGACGACGAGCACGCCGTGTCCACCGTCACCGCAGGGCCTTCGAGCCCGAAGGTGTACGAGAGCCGGCCGGAGGCCACGGACCCGGCGCTGCCGGTCCCGATGTATCCCTCCAGGCCGTCCGGGGCCCGGCGGATCCGCCCGCCGTAATCGCCGTACATCACCCCGGCGAACACCCCGGTGCGGGAGCCGCGCAGCGTGTCCGGGTCGATGCCGGCCCGCTCGAACGCCTCCCAGGCGCTCTCCAGCAGCAGCCGCTGCTGCGGGTCGATGGCTGTCGCCTCCCGCGGGCTGATCCCGAAGAACGCAGGGTCGAAGCGGTCCGCCTCGTGCAGGAATCCGCCCTCCCGCGCATAGCTCCGGCCGGTCCGCTCGGGGTCGGGGTCGTAGAGCGCGGCGGTGTCCCATCCCCGGTTCTCCGGGAACGGGGAGATCGCGTCGGTGCCCGAAGCGACGACCTCCCACAGTTCCTCGGGGGAGCGGACCCCGCCCGGGTAGCGGCACGACATGCCGACGATCGCGATCGGTTCGTGCCGCTCCGCCTCGACCTCGGTCAGCCGCTGCCGGGTCTGGAGCAGGTCATTGGTCACGCGCTTGAGGTAGTCGCGGAGCCTGGCCTCGTTCGTCATGCGACGTCAACTCTCCTCTTCGTACGGTTCATTCGGAGCCGAGCTGCCCGTCGATGAGCTGGAAGAGCTCGTCGTCGGACGCCTGGTCCAGCTGGGGGGTGGCGGTGGTGTCGGTGTCCGTGACAGCTGAGGTGGTGCCCCCGGCTGCTGTGAGCCTGGCCTGCAGGGAGGCCAGTCGGGCGGTGATCCGCTCGCGGGCCTCCGCACCGAACGCGGCCCCGTCGACGGCGGTCTCCAGCTCGTCGATGCGGGCCAGCGTCGATGCCGCCCCGCCGGGCAGCCGGTCGGTCAGCTCCCCGTGGAGATGGGCGGCGAGCGCGGTCGCGGTCGGGCGGTCGAAGAGCAGGGTGGCGGGCAGCCTCAGCCCGGTCTCGGCGGCGAGGCGGTTGCGCAGTTCGACAGCGGCCAGTGAGTCGAGGCCGAGGTCGAGCAGACCCCGGTCGGCGGGAACCGGCCGGTTCGGCGGGTGGCCGAGGATCTCGGCCACCGCCGCCCGCACCAGATCCAGCACGATGCGCGGCCGGTCCGTCTCGGCGGCCCCGGCGAGCTTGCGGACCCAGGGGGCGTCACCGTCCACGACGGCGACGGGCCCGCCCATCGCCCCGGACACCTGCGCGGACCGCCTGGCCGGCAGACCGACCAGGGTCCGCAACATCGGCGGCACGCGGTCCGGGTCACCGAGCCCGCGCAGCGCCGAGGTGTCCAGCCGTGCCGGTACGGCGGTGGTGAGTCCCGAAGCCAGCGCCGCGTCGAACAGCGCGAGCCCTTCCTCCGCGGTCAGCGGTGCGATGCCGGTACGGGCGATCCTCGCAAGATCGGCGGCGCCCAGGGCCCCGCCCATGCCGCCTGGCTGCTCCCACAGCCCCCAGGCGAGGGAGAGCGCGGGCAGCCCGAGCGCGTGGCGGTGCTGGGCCAGCGCGTCCACGTACGTGTTGGCGGCGGCGTAGTTGGCCTGCCCCGCGTTGCCGATGACCCCCGCGACGGAGGAGAACAGGACGAACGCGTCCAGCTCGATTCCCCGCTCCAGGGTCAGCTCGTGCAGCAGCAGGGCGGCGTCCGCCTTCGGCCGGAGCACCGTTGCGAAGGCGTCATCGGTGAGCGCCTCCAGCGTGGCGTCCGCCGTGGCCCCCGCCGCATGTACGACAGCGGTCAGCGGATAACGGTCGGGAAGGGAGTCGAGGAGTTTCGTGAGCGCGGTCCGGTCGGCAAGGTCGCAGGCGGTGAGGGTGACGTCCGCGCCGAGACCGGTGAGGTCGGCCACGAGCTGCCGGGCACCGGGTGCGTCCGGGCCCCGGCGGCCGGTCAGATGCAGGCGCCGGACCCCGTGGTGGGTGATGAGCCGTTCGGCGACCAGCCGGCCGAGCGCTCCGGTCGCACCGGTCAGCAGCACCGTGCCTCGCCCCGCGTCCGGCCGGGCCGCACGGCTCTCCTCGGCGACCGGGACAGCGGCCAGGCGTGGCACCAGTACTTCGCCCTCCCGGAGGGCGAGTTGGGGTTCCTCCGTACCGAGAGCCGCGTCCCGGACCAGGGCCGACGCGTCCGTCCCGTCCGTGTCCAGCAGGACGAACCGCCCGGGATGCTCGGTCTGGGCCGTACGCACCAGTCCCCACCACGCGGACCGGTCGAGCCCCGGCACCGGTTCACCGTCGCGGACGGCGATCGCGCCGGTCGTCGGGACGACCAGCCGGGCCCGGCCGAAGCGGGGCTCGGCCAGCCAGTCGCGCAGCACCCGCACGAGGCCGGGCAGCGAACGCCGCGCCCCGTCCAGCACGGCATCGCCGAGGAACTCGCCCTCCGCGTCCGCGATCCTGAGTGCCTCGTCGAGGCCGACCGCGGCCGCCTGCTCCTCGGGGGCGGGCAACGTCGTCCACTCCACCCGGTACAGACCGTCCCCGTCCCGGCGGGCCCGCGCGAACCGGGCCGGATCGGCCTCCCGTACGACCAGGGACGCCACGGACAGCACCGGGGCCCCTGCCTCGTCGGTCAGCAGCAGTGCGGTGGTGTCGGGCCCGGCCGGAGACAGCCGCACGCGCAGCGGTCCGCTCCGCGCCGGGTGCACCCGCACCCCGTTCCAGGAGAACGGGACCGGGAGTCCGCCCGACGGCCCGGGGCCCGCGAGCGCGAGCGGGTGCAGGGCGGAGTCGATGAGGGACGGCGACAGGAGGTGTCCGTCGTCCGCTTCGGCCGGTCGGACCTCGGCGAACCAGGTCCCGTCGGCCGGGTCGCGCCATGCGGCCCGCAGCCCCTGGAAGGCGGGGCCGTAGGTGTAGCCCAGGGCGGCCAGTTCGGCATAGGCGCCGCCGACCTCGACGGGCTCAGCCCCGGCCGGCGGCCAGGCGCCCGTGTCCGGCTCCGGGGGTGCGGCCGTGTCCGGGGCGAGAACCCCCGAGGCATGCACCGTCCACGGCTCGCCGGCCGCCGCGTCCCGGTGCCCGGCATCCGGCCGCGAGTGGACCGTGACCGTCCGGCGGCCGTCCGCCCCGGCCGCCCCTACGCTCACCTGCACCCGTACGGACTCCGCGTCCGGGAGCAGCAGCGGATCACTGAGGGTCAGTTCGTCGACCACGGCTGCACCGGCCTCCCGGCCCGCGTACAGGGCGAGTTCGAGCAGCGAGGCTCCCGGCAGGACCACCGTGCCGAGCACCGCGTGGTCGGCGAGCCACGGATGGCTGTCCAGGGAGAGGAGCCCGGTGTGGACCGTGCCGGTACCGCCGGCGAGCTCCACGGCGGCCCCGAGCAGTGGATGGTCCGTGGCGCCGAGACCCGCCTGCTCCACCCCGGCCGTCCCGGCGGGAGCCGCCGGGCGGTCCAGCCAGTACCGCTCGCGCTGGAACGGGTACGTGGGCAGCTCGACGCGCCCGCGGCCTTCCGGCGCCCCGTACAGGGTCCGGCCGACGGTGACGCCGGCGGCGTGCAGCGTGCCGAGCGCTTCCGGCAGCGAGCGCAGTTCGGAGCGGTCGCGGCGCAGCAGCGGCACCAGTACCGCCTCCGGGTGCGAGTCGGCGGCCATGGTCGCGAGCACCGCGTCCGGGCCGAGCTCCAGGAACGTTCCGATGCCCAGGTCCCTGAGCGTGCGGACGCCGTCGGCGAAACGGACCGCCTCGCGGACGTGCCGTACCCAGTAGTCGGCGGAGGCGAAGTCGTCGGCATCGACGGCCTGTCCGGTGAGGTCGGAGATCACGGTGAGGGCCGGTGTCCGGAAGTCCAGCCCCGACACCACCTCGCGGAACTCCGCGAGGACCGGTTCCATCAACGGTGAGTGGAAGGCGTGGCTCACGGTGAGCCTGCGCGTCCTCGCGCCCGTCCCGGCCGCCCGGGCGGCGATCTCGTCCACCGCTCCGGCCTCGCCCGACACCACGGTGGCGCGGGGCCCGTTGAGCGCCGCGATGCCCGCACGGTCGTCGAGGCCGGTCAGCAGCCGCGTCACCGACTCCTCGTCGAGCGCCACGGCCAGCATGGCGCCCCCGGCCGGCAACCCCTGCATCAGCCGCCCTCGCGCCGCCACGAGTGTCGCCGCGTCGCCCAGCGACAGCACACCCGCCGCGTGCGCGGCGGCCACCGACCCGATGGAGTGCCCGAGCAACGCGTCGGGACGCACACTGAAGTGCTCCACCAGCCGGAACAGCGCCGTCTCCAGGGCGAACAGCGCGGGCTGGGTGTAGCGCGTCTCGTTCAGCAGGGCCGCCTCGGGCGTGCCCTCGCCGGCGAACATGATCTCGTGCAGCGAGCGGCCGATGTGTGGGTCGAGCGCCGCGCACACCTCGTCGAAGGCGTCGGCGAACGCAGCGTGCGCCGCGTACAGTTCCCGTCCCGCGCCCGCGCGCTGGCTGCCCTGACCGGTGAAGAGGAAAGCGGTCCGCACCCCCTCGGGCGCCAGGACCCCCCGGTTCTCGCCCGACGCGACCGAGGCCAGCGCGCGCAGGGCCTCCTCCCGGCCGGCCGCGACGAAGGAGGCGCGGTGCTCGAAGGGACCGGGCCCCGCCGTCAGAGCCGCCGGGACATCCGCCGGGTGCAGCGCCGGCCGCCGCTCGAGCACGTCGGCCAGTTGCGCCGCCCGCGCCCTCAGCGCACCGGGCGTGTGCCCGGAAACCAGCCACGGGACGAGCGGGCCGCCGGCGCCGGTGTCCGGAGCCTCCGTGGCGGGCGGGGTCTCGACGGCGGCCGTGGTGTCCGCGGCGGCCGCGGTGCCCTCCGGCGCCTCCAGGATGACGTGGGCGTTGGTTCCGCTGATCCCGAAGGACGACACGCCCGCCCGCCGGGGCCGCCCGTGCTCCGGCCAGGGGGTCGTCTCGGTGAGCAGCGCGACGCCGCCTTCCGACCAGTCGACCTGCGAGGTCGGCCGGTCGATGTGCAGACTCCTGGGAAGGGTCCCGTACCGCATGGAGAGCACGGTCTTGATGACGCCCGCGACGCCTGCCGCGGCCTGCGTGTGCCCGATGTTGGACTTCACCGAACCGAGCAGCAGCGGCGTGCCGTCCGGCCGGTCCTGCCCGTAGACGGCCAGCAGTGCCTGGGCCTCGATCGGGTCCCCGAGCCGGGTCCCGGTCCCGTGCGCCTCGACGGCGTCGACGTCCCTGGCGGCCAGACCGGCCCGTTCCAGGGCCTGGCGGATGACCCGCTGCTGCGAGGGGCCGTTGGGTGCGGTGAGGCCGTTGCTCGCGCCGTCCTGGTTGACGGCCGAGCCCCGGAGCAGGGCCAGCACCTCATGGCCGTGGCGCCGGGCGTCCGAGAGCCGCTCCACGAGCAGCAGCCCGACGCCCTCACCCCACCCGGTGCCGTCGGCGGCCTCCGCGAACGGCTTGCACCGTCCGTCGGCGGAGAGCCCCCGCTGCCGGCTGAACTCGACGAAGGTCGCGGGCCCGGCCATCACGGTGACCCCGCCGGCGAGTGCCAGGTCGCATTCGCCCTGCCGCAGCGCCTGGGCCGCCAGATGCAGGGCGACCAGGGACGAGGAGCACGCCGTGTCCACGGTCACCGCGGGCCCTTCGAGACCGAAGGTGTACGAGACCCGGCCGGAGGCCACACTGCCCGCGCTTCCGCTGACCAGGTACCCCTCGACCTCGCCGGGGGCGTTCGGCGACTGGTGCAGCCGGGCCCCGTAGTCGTTGTACATCACCCCGGCGAACACCCCGGTACGGGAGCCGCGCAGCCCGGCCGGATCGATCCCGGCCCGCTCGAACGCCTCCCAGGCCGTCTCCAGCAGCAGCCGCTGCTGCGGGTCCGTGGTGAGGGCCTCGCGCGGGCTCATCCCGAAGAACTCCGGGTCGAAGTCGGCGGCCGTGTGCAGGAATCCGCCCTCCCTGGCGTACGAGGTGCCGGGGCGGGAGGCGTCCGGGTCGTAGAGGGCGTCCAGGTCCCAGCCACGGTCGGTGGGGAAGCCGGACACGGCATCGGCCCCGTCGCTGACCAGGCGCCACAGTTCCTCGGGCGTGGTGACCCCGCCGGGGAAGCGGCAGGCCATGGACACGATGGCGATCGGGTCGTCGTCGGTGGCGGCGGCTGCCGCCGCCACCGGGGCCGACGCGGCTGTGGAGCCGACGAGTTCGGTACGCAGCCGGGCAGCGAGCGCCCGCGGGGTCGGGTGGTCGAAGACCAGGGTGGTGGGCAGGCGCAGACCGGTGGCCGTACCGAGCCGGTTGCGCAGATCGACGGCTGCCAGCGAATCGAAACCGAGGTCGGTGAAGGCGCGGCCACCGGGCACCGCCGCCGCGTCCGGGTGGCCCAGCACGGTGGCTGTGGCGGTGCGCACCAGCTCCAGCAGCTTCCGTTCCGCGTCCTCGGGAGAGAGACCGGCCACCTGACCGGCGAAGGCCGGACCGGAAGGGGTGGCGGCGGAGTTGGCCGCACGGCGGGGCCGCGTCGGCGTCAGCGACCGCAGCGGTGCGGGGACCGGCACGCCTCCTTCGCCCAGGGTGGCGGTGCTGAAGCGGGAGGCGACGAGCAGCGGGAGCCGGGAGCCGAGCGCGTCGTCGAAGAGCCGCAAGGCGTGCTCGGCGGGAAGCGGGGCGATGCCGGAACGGGCGAGCCGGACGAGATCGGAGGCGTCCAGCCCCGATCCCATCCCGTCGGGCTGGTCCCAGAGACCCCAGGCGATCGAGGCGGCGGGCAGACCGAGGGCGTGGCGGTGCTGTGCGAGGGCGTCCAGGTAGGCGTTGGCGGCCGCGTAGTTGGCCTGGCCGGCCGTGCCGGTGATCCCGGTGACCGAGGAGAAGAGGACGAAGGCAGCTGGTTCCAGACCGAGTTCGACGGTGAGTTCGTGCAGCAGCAGGGCCGCGTCCGCCTTCGGCCGCAGAACCGTGTCGAGGCGGTCCGGGGTGAGGTCCTCCAGTACACCGTCGTCCAGGACTCCGGCCGCGTGTACGACCGCGCTCAGGGGGTGTGCGGCGGGGATGCCGGTGAGCAGGCGGGTGACGGCGGCCCGGTCGGCGGTGTCGCAGGCCACGAGGGTGACGGTGGCCCCGAGCTCCGCGAGGTGCGCGAGCAGTTCCGGCGCGCCGGGGGCCGTCGGTCCGCGCCGCCCGGCGAGGAGCAGATGCCGGACTCCGTGATGGGTGATGAGACGCTCGGCGATCGTGGCGCCGAGCGCTCCGGTGGCCCCGGTCAGCAGCACGGTGCCCGCTCCGTCCGGGCCGGCGACCGACGGGGCCGGAGACGCGGTGTCCGGGCCGTCCGGTGCGATCTGCGCCAGCCGGGGTACGAGAACCCGGCCTTCGCGCAGCGCGAGTTGGGGTTCGTCGGCTGTCAGCGCAGCGGCCAGGGCCCGTTCGCTCGCCGCGCTTCCGTCGGAGTCGACGAGGACGAAGGTGCCCGGGTGTTCGGACTGGGCGGTGCGGAGCAGACCCCACACCGCAGCGGCCGGGAGACCGGCGACGGCCTCGCCGGGACCGGCCGCGACGGCGTTCGAGGTGACGACGGCGAGCCCGGTGCCCGGGGGCCGCTCAGCCACCAGCCACTCCTGGACGAGCGCCAGGGCCCGGTGGGCCGCCTCGGCCACGGAGAGGCCGGAGTCGATCCGTACGATCTCGGGCGCGGGCAGCACATCACCGGCGCGCCCGCGGTGAGCCCCCGGCTCCTTCCACTCCACCGCGTACAGCGGATCGGTGTGGGCGGGAGCCGTCGGGGCCGTCGTCACCGCGGGCGCGGGCAGCAGATGGACCGCGTCCACGGAGGCGACCGGGTCCCCGCCCGAATCGGTCAGCGAGAGGGACATGGAGTCCCCGCCCGCCGGCTCCAGCCGGATCCGCAGCGAGTCGGCACCGGTGGCGTGGAGGCGGACACCGGACCAGGAGAACGGAAGCTTCAGCTCCGCACCTCCGTCGCGCAGGGGCAGGAGGTGCAGCGCCGCGTCGAGCAGCGCGGGATGCAGGGCGAACTCAGCTGCGGAGTCGCGCAGTTCGTCCGGCAGGGCGGCCTCGGCGAAGAGGGCGTCCCCGACGGCCCAGGCGTTCCGCAGGTTACGGAAGACCGGGCCGTAGCCGTAGCCCAGCTGCTCCAGCCGTCCGTAGACCTCGGCCACGTCCGTGGGGACGGCGTCGGCCGGAGGCCACACGGCTTCCGGCGCGGGAACCTCGTGGTCCGCCGGAGCCAGCCGGCCGGAGGCGTGCCGCACCCACGGCGAACCGTCGGCGGGGCGGGCATGCACGCTGAACGGTCGGCCCGTGCTGTCGGGCGCGCCGACCGTCACCTGAAGAGACACCGCCGAGCCGTCGGCCGGCAGCGCGAGCGGAGCTTCGAGCGTCAGCTCGTCCACGACCGGAACATCCGCCTTCTCGCCTGCCCGCAGCGCCAGTTCGACGAAGAGCGCCGCCGGCACGAGCGGCACTCCGCCCATCGCATGGTCGGCGAGCCAGGGGAGCAGGGCCGTGCCCACCTCACCGGTGAAGAGCAGACCGTGGTCCTCGGCCAGCTCGACGGCCGGGTCGAGCAGCGCGTCGGCCGTGGCGGTCGCTGTCGCGTCCAACCAGTAGTGGGTGGGTTGGAAGGGGTAGGTGGGGAGGTGGGGGTGGGTGTTGGTG
>NZ_JAELVH010000283.1 GCF_019399235.1 Streptomyces poriferorum
GAGGGCCCGCTCGGCCCCGGCTGGGCGAGCCTCGATCCCGGCACGGTCGCCGAGGCCGCCCGTCACTACGAGGGTCCGTTCACCGTGGTGGTCGTCGACGGCGACCCCGGTTCCGCGGTACTGCGTGAGAACACCGCCCGGCTGGCCGCGGCCGGGGCGGCGGCCGGCATCCATCTGGTCTGTCTGGCGGAGACCCCGGCCGCCAGCCCCACGTCACCGGTCGCCGCGACGTACGAGGCGGCCTGCCACGCCTCGATCGCCTTCCGCGAGTGCGGGGCCGTGGCCATGCTCAGCGGTGACGTGGCGACGGCCCTGCGGCTGCTGCGCACCTCGGGCGGTCAGGCCGCGGGCCACGGCACGGTGGCGACGGTGGACGCGGTCTCGGCGCACTGGGCGGAGCGGTTCGCACGGGCACTGGCGCCGCTGCGGGCCGAGGGTTCGACCGCGTTGCCGGGCCACCGCGCGGCCGTGGCGCTCCCGCCGTCCGCCCGGCTCCTGGACGAGCTGGGCCTGGCCCGCGCCACCCCGGCCTCACTGATGGCCCGCTGGGCCTCGGCGGCGGACGAGCAGCCGGGGGTGACGGTCCGCGGCTCGGGCAGTTGGACGGGCGCCTCGGGAGCCGTGTCAGACGACGGCCGCGGCTCGGCCCGCACCGCGCACCTGGGCGGCCCCGGCCCCCGCGTGGGCGCCCAGCGCACCCCCGCCGCCCCAGCGCACCCCGGAGCACCCCGGGGCGCGGACGACGACGACCGCACGCCGGGCCCGGGCCGCACGCCCTACCCCGGCACCGCCGACGCCCCGGGTTCCGGCCGCACGCCGTACCCCGGCACCACGGACGACCGCGCCTCGGGCCGCACGCCGTACCCGCAACCCACCGGCTCGGGCCGTACCCCGTACCCCGGCAGCAACGACACCCACGCGGGTGTGCCGCGCCGCGCCCCGGGCCGCGGCGACGCGTACGACAGCGGGGGCTCCGGCCGCACGCGGTATCCCGAGCCCCACGACTCCGGCCGCACGCCGTATCCCGAACCCACCGGCTCCGGCCGCACGCCCTACCCCGGCGCCACCGACGCCCCTGGCTCTGGCTCTGCCTCTGGCCGCACCCCGTATCCCGACAGCACCGGATCCGGCCGCACCCCGTACCCGCGCGTCGGGGCGCAGCGCCACGACGGGGCCCCCGGGGACACGCCGAGTTCCCGTACGCTGCCGGGCTCCGACACCCGGTCCTGGGGCGGGGCCGGAGACGTCCAGGGCGCCGACAGCCTGCGGAGCGCGGGGTCGGGGCGTTCCTCGAACCGGGTCAGCGGGCCGCGCCAGGGCGACGCGCCCCAGGTCGCCGCACGCGGTGCCGAATCCGGGCGGGCTTCCGTGCCCCGGCCCTCCTCCGCCGGCGCACCCGCCGGGGCGGCCGGGCGGCCCGTGGTGGTGCTCGGGGCCGGGCCCCGGGGCCCGGTGAGCGTGGATCTCTCCGAGGAGGGGCCGCACCTGCTGATTGAGGGACCGGGCGGCAGCGGGCGTACGGAACTGCTGAGGGCGGTCGCCGCGTCGCTGGCCGCCGCCGACCGGCCCGACCGGCTCGGCATCCTCCTGGTCGACGGGGCGGGCGGCGAGCGCGGGGAGAGCCTGCGCCCCTGCACCGAACTCCCGCACGCTTTCACGCATTTGGTGGCCTCCGATCCGGTCCGGATGCGGGAGTTCGCCCAGGCGCTGGGCGGTGAGGTGAAGCGGCGGGCCGAGCTCCTCGGCGGGCTCGACTTCACCGACTGGCACAGCCGGCACGAAGTGGCGCAGCGGATGGTGGGGCAGCGTCCGCCCGGCCAGTCCGAGCAGCGCGGTGACGTGGAGTCCGCGATGAGCGGCACCCTGCGGCTGCGGCCCGCCTCGGCCCGGGCCTCGGACCCGGGGCCCTCGCCGCTGCCCAGGCTCGTCGTGCTGGTCGACGACTTCGACGCGCTGATAGCCCCGGCGCTGGGCAGTCCGGGCCGGCCCGCCGCGGGTTCGGTCGTCCGGGCGCTGGAGGCCGTGGCCAGGGAAGGCGGCAGGCTCGGCATCCATCTGGTCGCGGCGTCCGCCCGCCCGGACCGCACGGAGGACACCGAACTGGCCCGCGGGGCGCGGCTGCGCGTCGTACTGGATCCGCCCGTCATACCGCCGTCGCCTGACGAACCGGCGCCGGGCCGCGGGCGGCTGGGCCATCCCGACGGGCGGGTCACACCGTTCCAGGGCGGCCGGGTGACCGGCCGCATCCCGCGTACGGCGACGCTGCGGCCCACGGTCGTCCCGCTGGAGTGGGAGCGGATGGGCGATCCGCCGACCCGTCGCCCGGTCCGCGAACTCGGCAACGGGCCGACGGACCTNCGCCATCGGCGCACTGGCCCTCACCGGCTGCGGCGACGACGGTGACGGCGGAAAGGACACGAAGGACGGGGGTGGCTCGGCCAAGGAGACCGGGAGCACGCCGGGCGTCGTATTACCGAAACTGGACGGCGAGAAGATCTCGGTCGCCGCGGTCTGGACCGGGCCCGAGCAGGCCAACTTCGTCAAGGTCCTCAAGGAGTTCGAGAAGCGCACGGGCGCGACGGTGACGTTCGTCCCGGCGCAGGACCCGATCGTCAACTTCCTCGGTACGAAGATCGCGGGCGGCCAGCCGCCGGACGTCGCGATGATCCCGCAGGTCGGCGCCATCAAGCAGGCCGCCGAGAAGAAGTGGGCCAAGCCGGTCGGCGCGGAGGCGAAGGCTCAGCTCGCCAAGAACTACTCGAAGGTCTGGCAGGACCTGGGCGCGGTCGACGGCACCCAGTACGGCGTGTACTTCAAGGCCGCCAACAAGTCCCTGATCTGGTACAACGCCAAGGCGTTCGAGAACGCGGGCGCTTCGGAGCCGAAGACCTGGAAGGACTTCCTGGCGACCGCCGAGACGGTGTCCGCCTCGGGGATCACCCCGGTCTCGGTCGGCGGCGCGGACGGCTGGACGCTCACCGACTGGTTCGAGAACATCTACCTCTCCCAGGCGGGCCCGGAGAAGTACGACCAGCTGGCCCAGCACAAGATCAAGTGGACGGATCCGTCCGTCAAGGACGCGCTGACCTCGCTGGGGCAGCTGTTCGGCAAGCCCTCCCTGATCGCGGGCGGCGCCGACGGCGCGCTGCAGACGGAGTTCCCGGCCTCGGTCACCCAGACCTTCACCGGCGGTGACCAGCCCAAGGGGGCCATGGTCTTCGAGGGCGACTTCGTCGGTATCAACATCGCCCAGACGAAGGCCAAGATCGGGACGGACGCCAAGGTGTTCCCGTTCCCGGCGGTCGGCGCCGAGTCGCCCGTGGTGACCGGTGGCGACGCGGCGGTGGCTCTGAAGGACAGCAAGGGCGCCCAGGCCCTGCTGACCTGGCTGGCCTCCACCGACGCCGCGAAGATCTGGGCCGAGCAGGGCGGGTTCATCTCGCCGAACAAGGCCCTGGACGCCGCCTCGTACCCCAACGAAGTGCAGCGCACGATGGCCGAGGCACTGATCGCGGCCGGTGACGCCGTCCGGTTCGACATGTCCGACCAGGCCCCGCAGTCGTTCGGCGGGACGCCCGGGAAGGGTGAGTGGAAGACCCTCCAGNGATGACGACAGCCGCAGCGGGGGGCGCCGACGAGGCGCTCCCCGCCGACAAGCAACCCCCCGGCGGGACTTCGGTGCCCGCCCCCAGGAAGCCCGTGCCCGGGGAGCCCACGCCCGGGGGACCGCCCCTGCGCAAGGTGCCCAGCCGCAGGAGCGTGACCGGCACCCGCAGGATCATCGCGGCGCTCTTCCTCCTGCCCGCGCTGGTCCTGCTCGGCGCGCTCGTGGTGTATCCGATCGTGTACTCCGTCTACCGGTCGTTCTTCGACCAGGCGGGCACCGGATTCGCCGGCTTCGACAACTACAAGGCGCTGTTCACGGACGACACCATCCGTACGGCGGTCAAGAACAACGCGATCTGGGTGGTCTTCGCACCGACGGTCGCCACCGCTCTCGGTCTGATCTTCGCGGTGCTGACCGAGCACCCTGCCCGCCTCCGCGGACGGGGCCGAACTCCGCCTCCCGGCCTCGAACTTCAAGGAGCCGTACAACGGGGTGGACTGGCTCGGTCCGTCGTTCGTGACGCCCGGAATCATCGGGAGTTACGTCTGGATGTGGGCGGGCTTCGCCATGGTGCTGATCGCGGCCGGCCTGGCGGGTCTGCCGCGTGAACTCCTGGAAGCGGCCCGGGTGGACGGGGCCAACGAGTGGCAGGTGTTCCGCCGGATCACCGTGCCGATGCTCGCCCCGGTCCTCGCGGTGGTGCTGGTGACGTTGATGATCAACGTCCTGAAGGTCTTCGACCTCGTCTTCATCATCGCGCCGGGCTCCTCGCAGGACGACGCGAACGTCCTGGCGCTCCAGCTCTACCGGTCCTCGTTCGGCACGGACGCGGACCTGGGGATCGGCAGCGCCATCGCCGTACTCCTGCTGCTGCTGGTGGTCCCGGTGATGCTCTTCAACATCAGGCGGATACGGAAGGAGGGGCGCCGATGACGACACCCTCGACCACGGCCCCGCCCGCCGGGGCGGGCGACGCCCCGGGCACCTCCGCGGCAAGGACCGGACGGTCCCTCGGCTCACGGATCGCGGCCCTGGCCGGCGGCGGTGTGATGCGGGTCGTGCTGGTCCTGGTGGCCCTGTTCTGGCTGATGCCGACCGTCGGACTGTTCCTGTCCTCGCTGCGCAGCGCGGACCGGATCGCGGCGACCGGCTGGTGGAAGATCTTCACCGTCCCGTCCGAGCTGACCTTCGACAACTACTCACGACTGCTCGACAATTCGACGATCACCGACTCGCTGTTCAGCACGGTCATGATCACCGTCCCGTCGACGGTCCTGGTCGTAGTGATCGGCTCGCTCGCCGGATACGCCTTCGCCTGGATGGAGTTCCCGGGCCGTGACTGGTGGTTCCTGGTGGTCGTGGGGCTGCTGGTGGTCCCGGTCCAGGTCGCCCTGATCCCGGTCTCCAAGCTCTTCGGCGCGGTCGGGATCTTCGAGACCACCTTCGGCGTGGTCATCTTCCACACGGCCTTCGGCCTGCCCTTCGCGATCTTCCTGCTGCGCAACTTCTTCGCGGAGATCCCGCGCGAACTGCTGGAGGCGGCGCGGCTCGACGGGGCGGGCGAGATCCGGTTGTTCACCCGGGTCGTGATGCCGCTGGGCGGACCGGCGATCGCCTCGCTCGGGATCTTCCAGTTCCTCTGGGTGTGGAACGACATGCTGGTCGCGCTGATCTTCGCGGGCTCCGACTCCCCGCCGATCACGGTGGCGCTCCAGCAGCAGGTACGGCAGTTCGGCAACAACATCGACGTCCTGGCGCCCGGCGCCTTCGTGTCGATGGTGATCCCGCTCGCGGTGTTCTTCGCCTTCCAGCGCCAGTTCGTCTCCGGCGTGATGGCGGGCGCGGTCAAGTAGCCGCGCCGTACGGAACGTCGCACACCGGTACGTCAACCGGGGGCATCCCTGTGTACGCCAACAGGGGTGCCCCCACCTGGCGTTTCGCGTGGCAGTTGGGATGCGGCGTAACCCTGTCACTCCATCGGGCGTTTACGGAGTACCCGCCTCCACTGTCGGCGCGCGTACGTCCGTGCGCTGCGCCCCGGCCCTGCCGCTCCGCACGCCCGTGTCCGAGAAAGAGTCCGTATGCCCCGCCTGAGTGTCATCATCCCCGTCCGCCGCGCCCGGGGGAGTCTGCGCGAATGCCTGGAGTCGGTACTCTCCCAGCCGTTCACGGACATCGAGGTGATCGGTGTCGCCGACGGGGCACCGGACGGTTCGGGGCTGCTGCTCGACGAGTTCGCCGCCCGGGACGACCGGGTGCAGGCCATCCACCTGCCCGACGGCGCGGGTCCGCAAGGGTGCCGCAACGCCGGGGCGGAGCGGGCCGTCGGGGACTATCTGCTGTTCCTGGACGCGCACTTCGTCCTCCTGCCGGGTGCGCTGGGTGCCGTCGCCGGGCGGCTCGTGGACGCCGGGGAGCCCGATCTTCTGCTGTTCGGCCACCACAAGCGGCCGTTCCGCGGGCGGTCCCGGCCCAGCAGGTCGCTGGAGCGGCTGGGCGGACTCTCCGACGGCCCGCTGGCCGCACCCGGCCAGTCCGCTCTCCTCGACATCGCCCCGGTGTCCTGGAACCGGGCCGTGCGCCGCACCCTGCACGAGGGCGAGAAGCTGGCCTTCGGGCCCGGGCGGCACGGGGAGCGCGTCTACGCCCTGCAGACCGTCGCCGTCGCCGAGTCCGTGGCCGTCCTGCCCACCGCCTGCGTCGAACACCGCCGGCAGCGCCATCTGCCGGGCCTCGGCGACGAGACACCGGAAGCGGAGACCGCCGAACTCGTCGACGCGTACGCCGGGCTGATGGAGTTCCTCCGCGAGCGCCCCCGGCTGCTCGCCGTGCAGCCGCTGCTCTTCGAACGGGCCGTCCAGGAGCTGCTGGCCGGCTATCCGGCCGTGACCCGTCGCCGCCGGAGGTACGTACGCTCCGTCGCCGCCTTCCACCGCACCTACCGCCCCGCCGGCCACCGTCTCCCCGGCGGCGCGCGCGGGCTGCGTCCCCGGCTGATCGGCGGCGGCCGGTACGCCCTGCTCGGCGCCCTCGACACGGCCCTGGCCGTGCGCCGCGGGCTGCGGGCCGCCCCGGACGCCGTGCGCGACCGGGCCAAGCGCAGCCTGAGCAGGCGCTACTACTGGTACTGGCGCAAGCTCCCGCTGGACCGCGGGCTCGCCGTCTACGCCGCGTACTGGAACCGCGGGGTCAGCTGCAATCCGGAAGCCGTCTTCCGCAAGGCCCAGGAGCTCGCGCCGGGGGTGCGCGGGGTGTGGGTGGTCTCGAAGAACCAGGTGGACTCGGTGCCGGAGGGCATCGACTACGTGGTGCCCGGCACCCGTCGCTACTGGGCGACGATGGCCCGGGCCACGTACTTCTTCAACAACGTCAACTTCCCCGACCACGTGGTCAAGCGGCCCGGCCAGGTGCATGTGATGACGCACCACGGCACCCCGCTGAAGATCATGGGCCTGGACCAGCAGGACTATCCGGCGGCGGCGCAGGGGCTGAACTTCGACCGGCTGCTCAAGCGGGTCGACCGATGGGACTGGAGCATCTCCGCCAACCCGCACTCCACCGAGGTCTGGGCCCGCGCCTACCCGGGTGCCGCGCGGAGCCTGGAGACGGGATACCCGCGCAACGACGTCCTCGCGTCGGCGACCGACGAACAGGTCCGGGCGGTCCGCGAGGCCCTCGGCATCAAGCCCGGGCAGCGCGCCGTGCTGTACGCGCCCACCCACCGCGACTACGAGGCGGCCTTCACCAGCCGCCTGGACCTGGAACGGTTCTGCGCGTCCGTCGGCCCGGACACCGTGGTCATGGTGCGCGCGCACTACTTCTACGGGGGTGCGAAGCTGCCCGGGGGTCCGTCGGTCATCGACGTCAGCGAGCACCCGCGGATCGAGGACCTCTGTCTGGCGGCCGACGCGCTGATCACGGACTACTCGTCGGTGATGTTCGACTACGCGCACCTGAACCGCCCGATCGTGGTGCACGCCCCGGACTGGGAGACGTACCGCACGGTCCGCGGCGTCGTGTTCGACCTGCTCTCCGGCCGGCCCGGCGAGACCCCGGGTGCCGTGGCGACGACCACGGAGGAGCTGGCGCGCGTCTTCAACGACGGCAGCTGGGACAGCCCGGCGAACCGGGAGCTCCTGGCTGCCTTCCGGGCCCGCTTCTGCCCGTACGACGACGGCCGCGCCGCCGAGCGCGTGGTGCGACGGGTCCTGCTGGGCGAGGAGTCCGCCACGGTCTGATTCCGTCGCACATGCCGAAGGGCCCGCCGTGGCGGGCCCTTCGGCATGTGCGGGCTCAGCGTTGCTGGCCCGCCATGACCGTGGCGAGGCCGATCACCACGAGCAGCGAACCGCCCCAGGTCCACATCGAGGTCCGCTCGTGCAGCACCGTCGCCCCGGCCCCGACGATCAGCAGATAGCCGAGGGCGTTGAACGGATAGGCGATGGAGAGCGGCACCTTGGCCAGCGTCGACATCCAGGCGAGTGCGGACACCGCGAAGACCACCAGGCCGAGGACGACCCACGGGCTGGTGGCGGCGCGCAGCGCGACCGAGCCGCCGTCCCGCCCGGCGGTCGCGACGGCGCCCTTCATCCCGTGCTTGAGCATGATCTGGCCACCGGCCGACGAGAACACGGCGAACAGCAGCAGGATCAGACTGGGGAGGGTCAAGGCCTTGCTCCTGACTGCGGCGGCCCGGGACTCGGACGCCGGGGCGGGGGTGGGTTCGGGGATCGTCGCCTCAGACGCCGACCCGGTCGGCAGGGACGTACTGTCGGTTGAGGATGTCCTGTACATCGACGTGCTCTCCAGCGATGATCGTCTCGGCCGCATGCGGGGTGAGCAGTGCGACGTGCTGATAGCCGAACAGTGTCGGCCGGATCCGGGTCAGCAGCCTCGACATCCCGCCGAGTACGGCGGTGAGCGGCCCGCGGCCCAGGAGCGACCAGAACGGCGCCCCGGTCGAGGCGATGTCCAGGACGTCGTAGCCCGCGGCGCGCACGGTGCGGCGCAGGCTGGCCCGGGTGAAGAAGCGCAGATGCGTTTCGTCGAGAATGCCGCGGCGGTCGTAGTCGAAGGCCCCGAGCGCGACCCGCAGCCGTGAGTACCAGTGGCTGAAGTTCGGCACGGAGAGCAGCACCTCGCCTCCGGGCCGCAACACGGTGGCGACCTCCGCGAGCACCCGTTCGGGGCGGGAGAGGTGCTCGATGACGTCCCCGGCCACGACGTAGTCGAAGCCGGTGCCGATCTCCGCCGGGAGCCCCTCCTCCAGGTTGGCGAGATAGAAGTGGGTGCACTTCTCGCGCACACCGGGCACCTCGACGTAGTCCACGCCGGTCACCTCGTGGCCGAGGGATTCGAGACGCTGCGCGAACAGCCCGCCGGAACAACCGAGGTCCAGGACCCGGCCGGGGGGCATCTTCCGCATCTTCTCCAGGATGACCGCGTGCGAGGAGCCGTCGCCCTCCTTGAAGGCGTACTCCACGGGCTTGGGGATCCAGGCGCAGGTGCCGAACCCCTTGACCGCCAGCCGGTATTCCAGGACGTCCTTGACGACGTCCTTCGCGTACTTCATGCCGTTGACGTAGCAGATCTCGTCGCCGTAGTACGTGGGAACCGGGATCTCCTTGATCCGCATTCCCGCGTTCAGCAGCTGCACGATGATCTGGGTGTCGAAGTCGAAGGCGTCCGTGTTCCGGTCGATGGGCAGCTTCTTCAGCGCCTCGACACTGTAGGCACGGTAACCGGAGTGGAATTCGGTGAGCTTCGATCCGAGCAGCCCGTTCTCCAGCCGGGTGAGAATGCGGTTGCCCAGCCACTTGTACATCGGCATTCCGCCCTTGAGGGCGCCGCCGGACTTCATCATGCGCGAGCCGAAAACCGCTTCGCATTCGCCGCGTTCGATCGGTGCGACCATTTCGGGCAGCAGTTCGGGGGCGTACTGACCGTCACCGTGCAGAAGCACGATGATGTCGAGTCCGTGCGCGGCGGCCAAGGCGTACCCGGCCTTCTGGTTGCCGCCGTATCCGAGGTTCTTGGTGTGCCGCATCACCACGGTCCGCGGCATTCCCTCGGCCTGCGACCACCGGCAGCCGGCGGTGAAGGTCGCGTCATGACTCGCGTCGTCGAGAATGAGAATCTCGTCGACCCGGGACCGGAAGTCCTCCGGAATCCGGTCGAGGGTCTTCTCCAGCGTGGTCTCCGCGTTGTACGCGACCACCAGGATGCCGATCCTGGGGCTCGGGCTTTCCTTCACGGGGCGTTCTCCAGTTGCGCTCGGTGCTCGTGGCGGGGGTCGGGGAGGGGACGAGGACGGGTGCCGCTGCGGCGTCGCGGTCAGGTGACGGCGGACCCGGAGGGCTGGGAGGTACGGGGAGCGGAGAGCCGCGCCCGCCCGGTGCGGCCGGACGGGTCCTCGCCGGGCCACGTGGCGAGAAGGCGGTGGACACCGGTGGCCAGCCCGGCCGCGAGGACGATCCAGCCGGCGGCGCCCAGGTACAGCACCGGCTCGCTCCAGCGCACGGCGGAGCGTCCGCTGTAGCCGAGCACGGCGGTCAGTCCGAGCACGGCGTTGAACGCGAGCCCCTCCCACGCGCCGAGGACGAACATTCCGGCTGCCGCCCAGGTCAGGTACTGCAGACCGGAGGCGGTGGACAGCAGGAGCAGGAGGCCCAGCGTGGCCGCGACGACGCCCGGCAGCTGCGCGGGCCGCAGCCAGGCGAGCCGGGCCCCGGCGGCCACGCAGAGCAGGACGAAGAGGAAGTGGCCGCCGCCCTGCATGAAGGTGATGACGGACTCCGGCAGGCCGGACACGTCGGCGAAGCGGACCAGCCCCCAGAAGCGGTAGCTGCCGCCCGCGTACTCCAGCACGTTCCGCTGGAGGTCCTGCGGAACGGTTGCCAGGACCGGCCCCCACACGAGCGCGAACACGGCGGCGAATCCGGCGGCGAAGCGGACCAGCACCGGACGGCCGCCCCGAAGCGCGGCGACCAGCAGCGCCGGGACCACCACGACCGGGATGAACTTGACGCTGATGGAGAGCGCCGCGGCCGCTCCCGCGGCGAGCGGGGATCTGCGGTCGGCCAGCAGATGGGCGGCGGCCAGGGCGAACATGACGGCGACCGCGTCGGTGTTGCCGTGATAGCCGGACGTGGCGATCAGCACCGGGCTGACGGCCACGCCGGTCCCGCACAGCACCGCGGTGCGCAGCGTGGCACGTCTGCGGACGATTTCGAACACGAGGAGGGCGCAGAGGAAATCGGCGAGCGAGGCGGGCCATCTGATCAGCGTGGCGAACGAGATTCCGAATTCCGAAATTCCGTTCAGTCCGAGCAGCATCCAGCCGGCCAGCGGCGGATGGTTGTAGACGGGCAGTCCTGGCAGCTGCTGCTCATAGATTCGAATGGGTCCATGGGCGGCGACGGCCTGGGCGAATCCCTGGAAGAAGCGCACATCGGCGGGTCCCGGCACGTTCGCCGCGATGAGCGTGCGAGTGAGAAGACCGACCGCCGCGGCAACAAGTACAGCGGTTCTGGCCCGTCGCACATCCCAGGTTTCGCACCACATTCGGATACCCATGAAAACAGAACGTAGCAACCCGAAGTCACGATGCGACGCACCGATGAGCATACTTATCCGGCCTGCGTATCGGATTTCCTGCACATCCGTGCAAACGCCACTTTCGCCGAATCACTCGAACGGTTCACGCAGTTCGGACAGCCCGTGCGTCAATTCGTGTTCACCTCCGCCTCGCCCCGCACCTCACCGCGCATCCGTGCCCGCCCGGAGCGGTGTGGCACAGGTATACGGACTACAGCAAACGGTCGGCCACCCGCACGGCCGCACGGCCGTCGTCGAGGTCGCAGAAGTCCCGCCGGAAGGCCTCGTACGCTCCCGCGTGTCCCGCGGTGGCCCCGACCGGGTCGCGCAGGGCCTCGATGAGATCGGCGGACTCCGGGATCAGCGGGCCGGGTGCCCGCGCTTCGAAGTCGAAGGCGAATCCGCGCAGCGTGTCGCGGTAGTGCTCCAGGTCGTAGGTGTGGAAGAGCATCGGGCGGCCGGTGTGCGCGAAGTCGAACATCATCGAGGAGTAGTCGGTCACCAGCGCGTCGCTGATCAGCATCAGCTCGCCGGCCTCCGGGTAGCGCGAGACATCCCGGACGAATCCCGTGCCGCTGTCCGGGAGCCGGTCGGTGACCAGGTAGTGACGGCGCACCAGCAGGACGGTGTCCGCGCCCAGTTCCCGCTCGGCGGCGGCGAGGTCGAGCCGCAGGTCCATGGTGTAGCGGCCCCCGTTCCTCGGCCGGTCCTCGCGCCAGGTCGGTGCGTAGAGCACGACCCGTTTGCCGTCGGGGATCTGGAGGGTCTCCCGTACCGCGGCGGCGACCTTGGTCCGGTCGGGGGCGTGGAAGAGGTCGTTGCGCGGGTAGCCGCACTCCAGGACCTCGCCCTCGAAGCCGAAGGAACGGCGCAGCACGGGGGTCGAGTACGTGTTCGGCGAGACCAGGAGGCTCCACTGCCGGGCGCGCTGTTCGAGGGTGGCGATGTAGGCGCGGTTCGCCTGGGCGGTTCCGGCGAGGTCCAGGCCGATGCGCTTGAGCGGGGTTCCGTGCCAGGTCTGGACGACGGTCTGGCCCTCGCGCCGTTCGAACCACTCGGGCAGCTGGGTGTTGGTGACGATGTGCCGGCTGCGGGCCAGCGCCTCGTGCCAGGCGGCTGAGCCGTGCTCCACGGCGGTGGCCCCGGCCGGGATGCGCGCCTGGCTGTCACGCACGACCCACAGATGTTCCGCACCGGTCCCCCGCCGGGTCAGCTCCTCGTGAACGGCTCGCGGTGAGTCCGAGTACTGCCGGCCGTCGAAGCTGCTGAACAGCACCGCGTCGCGCAGCGCCGCGGTGCGCTGTGCCGTGTAGGCCGTGCCGAGCAGCCGCCGGCCACGGGGGCCGCGCTCCGCGGCACCGAGCGGGGGCGCGCAGCTCAGCAGCAGCTGGTCGTGGAAGCGCCGCTCGATGACGTACGAACGGCCTGCCAGGGTGCGGGTCGCGGGCAGGGTGTGGTGGACGGCGGCCGGGAGGCGCAGGGCGGTGTCACGGGTCTCGTCGGCGGCGCCCTTCTCACGGAGGAAGAAGTACCAGTTGCCCTCCCCCAGCGGCAGTTCGCCGCCCCCGCACGTCGCGACGGCGTCCGGCCGCAGCTCGGCCGTGAACCGCCGCTCGTCCTGCGGACCGGTGAAGGCGACGGGGAAGACCGCCTCCTCGTGATGACCGCTGTGCCGGGCCACCAGCTCGACCGGGCGCCCGGGATCGTCCGGGAAGGTGCCCTCCAGGAGCAGCTTCCCTTCCTGCGTCCAGGCGGCCAGTTCCACGGCGGGCTGGACGGGGCGGTCGCTGATCAGCAGATTGCCGCGCGCGCTCACGGTGAGACCCAGCTCGCGTGGCTCGTCACCGGCCGGTGCCAGGGGGTAGCGGCCCGGCGGGACGGGCCCCGGCACGTCGATGGGGGTACGGCTGCCGCCGGGGCCGACGAGATGGACGCTGTACGGGACGCCGGACCGCCCCTGCGTGGCCGCGGGCCGGGCGTCGAGGAGCGCGGTGAGCGGGATCGCGGCCGTGAAGCGACGCCATCCCGTCGCCGAGGGCGTGGTGTCCTCCTGCACGGTCACGGGACACTCGAAGGCGGTGCCGGATGAGCGGTGGGTGAGGCTCAGCCGCAGGTCCCGGCCGGCGAGCCGGTTGCGGAGCATGCCGTCGACGACGACGGCGGCCGTGCCGTCGGCCTGCTCACCCGCGCGATGGGTCTCGAAGCGTGCGTCGATCCGCTCGGCGTGCACGACCAGCCGGTCGCCGTCGAGGACCGGCACGATCCGGTGATCCCCGTCCGGCCGGCGCACAGGCGGCGCCACGGGCGCCTCGGCGGTGCTGGGGGCGGAACGGCGCAGCAGCCCGTTCCGGGCGACGCCGAGCTCCAGGCGCCAGGTGACGTGAGCCGCCGGTCCGTCCACGGGGATACGGAGTCTGGCGGGGTCGAGCACCATCTCGAAGCCCGACCGGTCGTAGTCGTGCAGGCTCTGCCGGGAGCGCGCGGTGGCCTCCGGCTCGGCGGTCCTGCGCAGCCGGAGCGGGATCACCTTCCGTCCGCCGGACCGGAGCCACCCGGCCCGGAATTCGGCGGCGCCCGAGGCGGCGGGCAGATTGCGGATGTACGCGTACCCCTTCAGACGCAGCTTGCCGTCCTGCCATTCGGCCTCCCGCAGCCGGGCGACCAGCGGCAGGTCACGCTCGCCGACGCGCAGCACCCGGCCCGGCACCGGCCGGGTCAGCGGTGGGTAGGCGGCCAGCCGGCGGCGCAGCCCGCGTACGGCGAACGCGCCGGGCTCGCGCTTGTCGAAGGCGAGCAGGGCCAGCAGTTCCTCCATGCGGCGCTCGCGCACCAGGTGCCACATCAGCCGCAGCCGCAACGGGAGCCCGTCGAGCACTGCCGGTTCGACCTGGTCGATGAAGGCGTTGGTGTGTGTCAGGAAGGCCTCGCGGTACGCGTCGTCGCCGTCGGGCAGGACCTCCATGAAGTACCAGAGGTCGTTGGCCAGCGCGTGCGCCTCGTAGTGGCTCTTGTCGGCGGCCGTGCGGTTCTCCTCCAGGAAGGCGCAGACGCCCTGCACGTGCGCGACCCGGTCGCGGATGCCGCGGACGACGGCCCGGCCGGCGGTGATCGAGCCCGGGCGGTCGCGCCAGTGGTAGACGGGGTCCTTCACGATGTCGACGGAGGCGGCCAGGAAGTGCGCGGGAAGCACGACCGGGATGTCCTCGTACAGCGCGCCGACGGGGAAGGCGAACTGGTGCTCGTCCCAGAAGGAGCGGCGGAAGACCTTGTTGCAGGCGATCCGGTCGCCGGTGAGTTCCCGGTCGCGGGAGATGTGGGTGCGCAGCCGTGTGGTCGCCATCGGCACCCGGAACATGGGCGACTGCTGGAGCCTGCCGTCGGTCCGCAGCCGCAGCACGTTGCCGGACGCGAGATCCGAGCCCGTCTCCTCCAGGGCGCCGACCAGCAGTTCGTACGCCCGCGGCGGGACGATGTCGTCGCTGTCGACGAACGCGAGGTAGCGGCTCTCCGGGTGGCAGTTGCGGACGCCGGTGTTGCGGGCGTGCCCCAGCCCGCCGTTCTCCTGGCTGACCAGCCGGAAGCGGCCGTCCTCGGCGGCGAACCCGGCGGCCAGGGCCGCGCTCCCGTCGGTGGACCCGTCGTCGACCATCACCACTTCGAGGTCGGTGACGGTCTGCTCGGCGAGGGACTTCAGGCAGTCCGTCAGGAAGGGTTCCACGTTGTAGACGGGGACAACGACACTGAGCCGTGGCGGCATGGTGAGCACGTCCGTTCATCGGGGTCCTGGCTATCCGTATGGCTCAACCCCGTGAATGGCCGGGGGTCACCGGTTACGTTCCCCAACGAGTGATGTCGCGGTCATGCGTGCTGAAGCCGCCCGCCGCCCGCCTGCCCGCACGTCTGCCCCGCCCCGCCCCCGGTCAGCGGGTGAGGGCAGCCACGGCCGAGGCCGCCAGGTCGTCCAGGTAGCCCGCGGGCAGCTCGCCCCTGACGACCGCGAGCCGCCAGTAGAGGGGACCGACGATCAGGTCGAGGGCGCGGTCCGGGTCGCAGTCCCGCGGCAGTTCCCCGCGTGCGACGGCGTCCCGTACGACCACGGCGGCGATGCCCTGTTGCGGGTCGAGCAGGGCGGCCTTGATGGTGTCGGAGATCTCCGGGTTGCGGGCCGCCTCGACCAGCAGGTCCGGGATGACCTGGGAGGCGAGCGGGTGCCGGAGCGCGTAGGCGGCCAGTTCGAGCACGGCACGGACGTCCCCGTACAGCGAGCCGGTGGCCGGGGCCGGCATGCCCTGCACGGCGACGGCGGACACCAGGTCCAGGACCAGGTGCAGCTTGGACTTCCAGCGGCGGTAGACCGCGGTCTTGCCGACGCCGGCCCGGCGGGCGATGCCCTCGATGGACATCCGGGCGAAGCCGACCGCGGCCAGCTCCTCGAAGACCGCCGCGCGGATCGCATCGGTCACGTCCTCGCGCAGCACGGCGGCTCCGGCGGGGGCACGGCGGCGGCTTCCCGGGTCGGTGGTCATGGCCGAATCATAGTGCGCGACGACGAAACGGTTGCGTAGCGACGTCGCGACGTCCTACCCTCGGCGTTGCGACGATACGGTCCCGTTCCGTCGCACTCGACTGCTTCCCCGCCCCTTCCCGCCTTCCCTCGAAAGCGATCGTGGTGAGCCAGACAACAGCCCCGGCCCCGGCGGACACCCCGCCGCCGGGGCCGGGGCTGTTGTCTGGCTCACCACGATCGCTTTCGAGGGAAGGCGGGAAG
>NZ_JAELVH010000284.1 GCF_019399235.1 Streptomyces poriferorum
AGGAGGTGGCGGGGTGCTCGACCTGCCCAGCGAGCACCCCGCCACCTCCTACGTGCTGCATGTGAACGGCGCCGACCGGCCCGTCACCGACGCCTGGATCGGCGAGTCGCTGCTCTACGTGCTGCGCGAGCGCCTCGGCCTCGCCGGTGCCAAGGACGGCTGCTCGCAGGGCGAGTGCGGTGCCTGCAACGTCCAGGTGGACGGCCGTCTCGTCGCCTCCTGCCTGGTCCCGGCGGCCACGGCGGCGGGCAGCGAGGTCCGTACGGTCGAGGGCCTGGCCGTCGACGGTGAACCGTCCGACGTCCAGCGCGCCCTGGCCGAGTGCGGCGCCGTCCAGTGCGGCTTCTGCATCCCGGGCATGGCCATGACCGTCCATGACCTGCTGGAGGGCAACCACGCCCCCAGCGAACTGGAGACCCGCCAGGCGCTCTGCGGCAACCTCTGCCGCTGCTCCGGCTACCGAGGCGTGCTCGACGCCGTGAACGAGGTCATCGCGGGCCGGGAGGCCGCCTCCGAGGCGGCCTCGGCGCCCGCGCAGGAGTCCGCCGAGGCGGACGAGGCCCGCATCCCGCACCAGGCGGCGCCGGGCGCGGGTAGTGTGCAGGCCCATCTGCAGGACGGAGGCATGGCGTGAGCAACGACGCGGCCACCGCGGCGGGCGCCACCCACACGGCGATCAGCATCCCGTCGCTGGACGGCCCGGGCGGCCCCGGAACCGAGCAGCCGCTGCTCGGCCTCGGCGCCTCCCTGCCGCCCACCGACGCCCGCGCCAAGACCGAGGGCACCTTCCCGTACGCCGCCGACCTGTGGGCCGAGGGACTGCTCTGGGCGGCCGTGCTCCGCTCCCCGCACCCGCACGCCCGCATCCTGTCCATCGACACCTCGGCCGCCGCCGGGATGCCCGGTGTGCGCGCGGTCGTCACCCACGAGGACGTCCCCGGCGACAGCGCCTACGGCCGCCGCGTCGTCGACCGCCCCGTCTTCGCGTCCGACCTGGTCCGCCACCACGGCGAACCGATCGCCGCCGTCGCCGCCGACCACCCGGACACCGCCCGGCTGGCCGCCGCCGCGATCACCGTCGAGTACGAGGTGCTGGAACCGGTCACCGACCCGGAGAAGGCCTTCGCCGCCGAGCCGCTGCACCCCGACGGCAACCTGATCCGCCACATCCCCCTGCGCTACGGCGACCCCGAGATCACCGGCGAGGTCGTCGTCGAGGGCCTGTACCGCATCGGCCGGCAGGACCCGGCACCCATCGGCGCCGAGGCCGGACTCGCCGTGCCCCGCCCCGACGGCGGTGTGGAGATCTACACCGCGTCCACCGACCCGCACACCGACCGGGACCTCGCCGCGGCCTGCTTCGGCCTGGAACCCGACCGGGTGAAGGTCGTCGTCACCGGGGTGCCCGGCGCCACCGGCGACCGCGAGGACCCCGGCTTCCAGCTCCCCCTCGGCCTGCTCGCCCTGCGCACCGGCTGCCCGGTCAAGCTGGCCGCCACCCGCGAGGAGTCCTTCCTCGGCCACGCGCACCGCCACCCCACGCTGCTCCGCTACCGCCACCACGCGGACGCGGAGGGCCGCCTGGTCAAGGTCGAGGCCCAGATCCTCCTGGACGCGGGTGCCTACGCGGACGCCTCGTCGGAGTCCCTGGCCGCCGCGGTCGCCTTCGCCTGCGGTCCGTACGTCGTGCCGCACGCCTTCATCGAGGGCTGGGCCGTCCGGACGAACAACCCGCCCTCCGGCCATGTCCGGGGCGAGGGCGCGATGCAGGTCTGTGCCGCGTACGAGGGCCAGATGGACAAGCTCGCGGCCAAGCTCGGCATCGAACCGGCAGAGCTGCGGATGCGCAACGTGCTGTCCACCGGCGACATCCTGCCCACCGGGCAGACGGTCACCTGCCCCGCGCCGGTCGCGGAGCTCCTGCGTTCCGTACGGGACGTCCCGCTGCCCTCGCTGCCCAAGGACTCCCCGGAGGACGACTGGCTGCTGCCCGGCGGCCCCGAGGGCGCGGGCGAACCCGGCGCCGTGCGGCGCGGGGTGGGCTACGCGCTGGGCATGGTCCACATGCTCGGCGCCGAGGGCACCGACGAGGTCTCCACGGCCACCGTCCGGGTCCACGACGGCGTCGCCACCGTCATCTGCGCCGCCGTCGAGACCGGGCAGGGCTTCACCACGCTCGCCCGTCAGGTCGTGCAGGAGACGCTCGGCATCGAAGAGGTGCACGTCGCGTCCGTCGACACCGACCAGCCCCCGGCCGGTCCGGCGACGCACGGCCGTCACACCTGGGTCTCCGCCGGAGCGGTCGAACGCGCGGCGAAGATGGTCCGCACCCAGCTGCTCCAGCCACTGGCCCACAAGTTCGGCATGTCCACCGAGCTGCTCCAGATCGCCGACGGCAAGATCACCAGTTACGACGGGGTGCTCTCCACGACCGTCACCGAGGCGATGGACGGCAAGGAGCTCTGGGCCACCGCCCAGTGCCGCCCCCACCCCACCGAACCGCTCGACGAGTCCGGCCAGGGCGACGCCTTCGTCGGCCTCGCGTTCTGCGCGATCCGCGCGGTCGTGGACGTCGACATCGAGCTCGGCTCGATCAGGGTCGTGGAGATGGCGGTCGCCCAGGACGTCGGCCGGGTCCTCAACCCGTCCCAGCTGGCGACCCGGATCGAGGCGGGCGTCACGCAGGGCATCGGGGCCGCTCTGACGGAGAACCTCCGCAGCGCCCGGGGTCTCGTCCGCCACCCCGACCTGACGGGCTACGCCCTGCCGACGGCCCTGGACGCCCCGGACATCCGCATCGTCAAGCTCGTCGAGGAACGCGACGTGGTGGCCCCCTTCGGCGCCAAGCCCGCCTCGGCGGTCCCGGTCGTGACCTCGCCGGCCGCGGTGGCCGCCGCGGTCCGCTCGGCCACCGGCCGCCCCGTTAACCGCCTCCCGATCAGACCGCAGGCGGCCGTCGCCGCGCCCAAGTCCTGATCCCGGCCCCGGCGCAGTGACGGGCGACATGGCCGCGCCGGGCCGGTCCGGTCCACTATGTGCGGATGCACCCCATTGAGACGGACCGCCCCGAAAGCGGCCCCACCCTGGCGCAGCTCCTCGCGCTGATCGCCGCCGGGACGCTCGACGTCGTCGTGGCACCGCAGGGCACCGGTGTGCGGGTCCGGGACGTGGTGCTGCACGACCCGGGCGAGGAGCGGGACGAGGAGGCGTGGGCGGCCACCGGCATGGTCCTGCTGGCCGTCGGCGTGGAGGTCGCCTCGCCCGAGGCGGTCGACGTGCTGCGCGCCGCGGACCGCGCCGGGGCAGCGGCCGTGGTGATGCGGCGCGGCGCCCGGGGGCCCCGGGCGGCCCTGCTGGAGGCGGCGGAGCGGGGACGTACGGCCTTGCTGGCCCGGCGGCCGGACCAGGGCTGGACCGAGGTGCTCGGCCGGTTGCGGACGGCGCTGGTGCACAGCGTCCCGGACCGGTCCGCGGGCATGGCCGGGGTGGACGGTCTGCGGCTGGGAGATCTGTCGGGCCTGGCCAACACCGTGGCGGACCTCGTCGGCGGCGCGATCACGATCGAGGACCCGCAGTCCCGGGTGCTGGCGTACTCACGCATGGACCACGAGCCCGACCCGATGCGCAGGCTCACGATCCTGGGCCAGGAAGTGCCCCGCTGGCGGGTCACCGAGCTGCGGGAGAGCGGCTTCTTCCAGGCCCTGTGGAACACCGACGACGTGGTGCGGCTGCCCGCCGACGACCGGTACGCCGAGCGGCTGGCCGTCGCGGTGCGGCACGGATCCGAGGTCCTCGGCTCGATCTGGGCCGCCACGGACGGGCGGCCGCTGGCCGAGGACGCGGTCGCCGCGCTGCGGACGGCGGGCCGCGCCGCGGTCCCGCACCTGTCGCACCACCGGACCTGGGGCCGGGCCGCGGCCTGGGCGCGCGAGGGCGCGGTGCACGCACTCCTGGCGGGCAGCACGCAGGCGGCGCACGACGTCGGGATCGTAAGGGGCCGGCCGTACGCGGTGATGGTGGCGGAGGCGTACGACGGTCCGGAGCCCGCGCCGGGCGACGTGGGGCAACGGGTGCTCGACGTGCTCGCGTTGCAGGCCGCCGCCTACCGCCCGGGGTGTGTGACCGCGCGGTCGGGGCAGCGGTTGTACGCCCTGGTGCCGGCCGTGGACGGCGAGACGGACCCCGCGCGCACCCTGCTGGCGACGGCCCGCGGGGTGCCGCGCGGCGTGGTCTACGCCGGCGCCGGCCCCGTGGTGGCCGACCTGGCGGAGCTGCCCGGCTCCCGTGACGCGGCGGAGCTGGTCGTACGGGTGCTGAGGGAGCGGGCCGCACGCCTGCCCGCAGGCGGGACCGGGTCGGCGGTGGCGTCGTACGAGGAGGTGGCGGCGGAGGCGGCGGTGCTGCGGCTGCTGGACGGGGTGGAGCCGCTGTGGGGGGCGATGGAGGGACCGGTGCACGCGATGACCGCGCACGACCGGGCACACGGCTCCCGGTACGGCGAATCGGTCGCCGCGCACCTCGACGCCTTCGGTGACACGGCGGCCGCGGCACGGCGCCTCAACGTGCACCCCAACACGCTGCGATACCGGCTGCGCCGGGCCAGGGACCTGTTCGGCGTCGACCTGGCCGATCCGGCCGTGCGGCTCCTGGCGGACGTGGGACTGCGCCTGGACAGGCGTACTGGCTGAGGCGTTTTCGGGGACAGCTCCCGCGCTCATGATCGTTTGGTTGTCGTACTCGACATGCCAACCGGTCAGGCATGGTCGTGTCCGACGAAGACATGCCGGGCTCCGCGCACCGAAGCTGGGCACAACGGCACGCGGCCGGACGGGCGCGGCGCACGAGCGACCCATCACGTCATCACGTCATCACGTAGGAGTTGGTTCAGGTGACATCCGGTTCGGCCCATCGGCGCAAGACCGCCCGCGAGGCGGCGCTGGCCCGTGCCGTCGAGGACGGCCTGCTCGGCCCCGGCGCGCCGCTGGTCGGCCTCCTCGACGTCGACGGGGTGCTGGCCGCAGTGGACGCACTGAACGAGGCGTTCGAGGGAGCGGCCACGGTCCAGCACACCTTCGCGGCCAAGGCGTGCGGACTGGTACCGGTACTCCGGCTGCTCGCCGACGCCGGCATGGGCTGCGAAGTCGCCTCGCCCGGCGAGCTGGAGCAGGCCCTCGCCGCCGGCTTCACCCCCGACCGGCTGGTCTTCGACAGCCCCGCGAAGACGGTCGAGGAGCTGGAGTTCGCGCTGGAGCACGGCATCGCTGTCAACCTGGACAACTTCCAGGAGCTGGAGCGCGTCGACCGGCTGCTGGCCGGCCGCGAGCCCGCCGGACCCATCGGACTGCGGGTGAACCCCCAGGTCGGCGCCGGCGCCATCGGGGCGATGAGCACCGCCACCGCGACCTCCAAGTTCGGCGTCGCGCTGCGCGACCCGGGCGCCGTGGACGCCGTGATCGACGCCTTCACCCGGCGCCCCTGGCTCAACCGCCTGCACGCACACGTCGGCTCCCAGGGCTGCCCGCTGCCGCTCATCGCCCAGGGCGTCAGCGCCGCGTACGACCTCGCGGAGCGGATCAACGACCAGCTGGGGCACGCCCGGATCACCGGGCTGGACATCGGCGGCGGTCTGCCCGTCAACTTCGACACCGAGGACGACCGCCCCACCTACTCCGACTACGTCGCCGAACTGCGCGACGCGGCTCCCGGGCTCTTCGACGGCCGCTACACCCTGGTCACCGAGTTCGGCCGCTCACTGCTGGCGAAGAGCGGCACCATCGGCTCGCTCGTCGAGTACACCAAGTCCGCCGGCGGCCGGCAGATCGCCGTCACCCACGCCGGCGCCCAGGTGGCCACCCGCACCGTGTTCATGCCGGACGCCTGGCCCCTGCGCGTCGGCGTGTTCGACGCCGCAGGCCGCCCCAAGGACGGCCCGCTCCAGGTCGTGGACATCGCGGGACCGTGCTGCTTCGCCGGGGACCTGACCGCGACCGCCCGCGAACTCCCGGCCATCGAGCCCGGTGACGTGGTGGCGCTGTACGACACAGGCGCGTACTACTTCTCCTCGCACTTCTCGTACAACTCCCTGCCCAGACCGGCCGTGTACGGATACCGCACGGACCGGTCCGGGCGGATCCGCCTCGCCATGGTCCGCGAGGCCCAGAGCATCCGCGAAGTCGTCGAGGAGAGCGGCCTCTCCCACGCGGACGCCCTCGTGGCGCTGTACGAGGGAGACCGGGAGCCGAACGCGGTGTCCGGCCGCTGACAGTGCCGGAACGACGGTCCGCCCGCCCCTCGGAGTGAGGGGCGGGCGGACCGGTGTGGAGACCGTGACCGGATTCGAACCGGTGTAACTCGAGTTGCAGTCGAGCCCCTGAGCCTCTCGGGCACACGGTCGTGCGGGTGATGCCGTTGTGCCGTGGTGCGATGGACCGACCGTATTCCCGTGGCGGCCGGGCGGACAAGGGTGCGTGCCGCCGTGCAACGCGACTGCCATACGGCGTTCACGATGGCCGGCGGTCCCGCCCGTCCCGGTCCTACGACCAACGTCGGAGAACGTGACCGACCCACGACAGGTCCCATGCCGGATTTCGCCCCTTACTCTTGGGCTCATGACCGCCCTGGAACCGCGTGACGCCGATGTCTCGCCCCGCATCGAAGACACCGACGACACACCGGGGGCAGCGGTCGCCACGGCGCCCGAAGGCGTCCTCGGACGGACTTACCGGGCACTCAGCATCGGCATCGTCTCCGTCGTCTTCCTGATCGCGTTCGAGGCGACGGCGGTCGGGACCGCGATGCCGGTCGCCGCCCGTGAGCTGCACGGCATCCCGCTGTACGCGTTCGCGTTCTCGGCGTACTTCACCACCAGCCTCTTCGCCATGGTGCTGTCCGGCCAGTGGGCCGACCGGCGCGGGCCGCTCGCACCGCTCGCCGCCGGGATCAGCGCCTTCGGGGCGGGGCTCCTGCTGTCCGGGACCGCGGGCACCATGTGGATGTTCATCGCGGGCCGGGCCGTGCAGGGTCTCGGCGGCGGGCTGGTGATCGTCGCGCTGTACGTGGTGATCAGCCGGGCCTACCCGGAGCACCTGCGGCCGTCGATCCTGGCCGCGTTCGCCGCGAGCTGGGTGATCCCGTCCGTCGTCGGGCCGCTGGCCTCCGGAAGCGTGACCGAGCACCTGGGCTGGCGCTGGGTCTTCGTCGGCATCCCGGTCCTGGTCGTCTTCCCGCTGGCGCTCGCGCTGCCCGCGATCCGGCGGACGGCGTCCGGTCCGGCGGACCCGGCGGCGCCCGTGGAGCCGTACGACCGCCGGCGCATCGCGCTCGCGCTGGGCATCTCGCTGGGCGCCGGTCTGCTCCAGTACGCCGGGCAGGAGCGGAACTGGTTCTCCCTGCTGCCGGCCGCCGCCGGTGCCGCCCTGCTCGTCCCGGCGATCCGCGGCCTGCTGCCCCCGGGCACCGCCCGCGCCGCCCGCGGACTGCCCGCGGTGGTGCTGCTGCGCGGGGTGGCGGCCGGGTCGTTCATCGCCGCCGAGTCGTTCGTCCCGCTGATGCTGGTCACCCAGCGCGGGATGTCCCCGACGATGGCCGGACTCTCCCTCGCCGCCGGCGGCGGTACGTGGGCGCTCGGCTCCTACGTACAGTCCCGGCCCCGCATGGAACCGCACCGCGACCGGCTGATGGTGGGCAGCATGGTGCTCGTCGCGGCGGCGATAGCGGCGGCGCCCGCCGTGCTGATCGACGGGGTGCCGGTCTGGACGGTCGCCGTGGCCTGGGCCTTCGGCTGCTTCGGCATGGGCATGGTGATCGCATCGACGAGCGTGCTGCTGCTGAAGCTGTCGGCGCCGGAGGAGGCGGGGGCGAACTCCGCGGCGCTCCAGATTTCCGACGGCCTCTCCAACGTCCTGCTGCTGGCCGCGGGCGGCGCGGCGTTCGCGGCCCTCGGCGGGGGAGCGGTGGGCGCGGTGCACGAGGCGGTGGACGCGGGCGCGTCCGGCTCGCACCCGGGGGCGTTCGCGGTGGTGTTCCTGCCGATGGCGGGGGT
>NZ_JAELVH010000285.1 GCF_019399235.1 Streptomyces poriferorum
CCACGATCGCAATCGGCTCGCCGCTGGACTTGCGTTCGGCGGCAGCGAGCCTTTTGCGCATGTCGCGCAAGTCGGCTGTCGCCCGGCGCAGATACTCGAGAAGTTTTTCCTCGTTACTCACCGAGCATGCCCTCCTGTGTCATGACGTTCAGCGGACCGCGGACCCGAGAAAATGGCGGAACGAGCGGAATGAAGGAATGGAGCGTGGGACCACTCGGAAAATTACGGTGCCGGCGGACCTGTTGCCCACCCCTTAGTCGTGCCCGGGGTCCCCACAATCGGGCCCCTGCTCCGCCCAGGTCACCCCAGAGCCGGGGTGGGGTTGCCGGACCGTCCTGTCGGGCGGCGCACGGCGGGACGGGGGTCGGTCCACCACCCTCACCTGCGAGGCAACGCGCGAGCGCGCAGGGCCTACCCCGCATCCGCTGCCGGGAACGCCCATCGTGCGACGCCTTCATAGGGGCGGGTAGGGGTACTGGTTCGGACCCGCCGGGGCTAGCGTCGGGGCCCGGTATCCCATTCCGGCCGGGTACGTGGGCGGCCGGCTGCCTCGTCCCCGTTCCGGTCCGTCCAGCGGTCGGGCGATCCCGGAACATCATTCACCCCTTCACCCCTTCGCGCCTGAAACCGGAGTCATCATGTGGGATGAACAGTTCGACATTCTCCTTCGGAAGCAGCTGTCCTTCCTTTCCCCGGACGAGCCGATCACGGGCGACATGAGATTGCGCGAATTCGGTCTCGATTCACTGGGCATGATCGAGCTGCTCGCGGGCCTCGAAGCCGCCTACGACGTGCGCTTCCGCGACGAGGCGCTCTCCCTGGAGATATTCGAGACCCCGGACGTTCTCTGGAACTCACTGCAACGTCTGCGCTGAGGACCGGTGACATGCGTAGCGTCCCGGCATTGCGACTGTACGAGGGCGACCGGGCCCGGCTGGAGGCTCTGACCCGCATGTCGACGGCGCCCGCCGGGCTCGTCCGACGGGCGCGGATCGTGCTGCTCGCCGCGGAGGGCGCCTCGAACACGGAGATCGCCGCCCAGTTGCGGGTCTCCCGTCCGACCGTCATCAAGTGGCGTTCGCGGTACACGGATTCGGGTATCGCGGCGCTGGGCGATCTGCCCCGGCCGGGGCGTCCCGCGACGGTGGACGAGGTGGCGGTGCTCGTCGCCACGCTCGCTGACGGCGCCAGGCCTCCGGCCCGGCTGCGGGCCCCGTACTGGTCGTCGCGGCTGCTCGCCGACGAGTTGGGGATCGCCCACTCCACGGTGGCGCGCGTGTGGCGCAAGTGGGGAGTGCGGCCGCATCGCCCGGAGACCTTCCAGCTGCCGTCCGTGCCGCCCCTGCCGCCGGGCGTCCATCGCGGGGTCGTCGGTGTCTTTCGCGCGTCGTCGTGGAACGCCGTGGTCCTGCGGGCGGACGAGCGGACGGGGCACCGGGCCGAGGAACGGTTCCGCCCCCTGCTGGTCGACCGGGCCGGACCGGGCGCCGACTGCGCCTCCGCGCCGGCCGCCTTTCTGAACCTCCTGGACGCGGTCGCGCAGGCCCACCCCTACCCCAGGCTGCACGTGCTCATGAACGGAACGGGTGCAATGCGTTCCAGGGGTGTACGCGAGTGGCTGCTGAGAAATCCCCGGGTCTCCCTGCACCATGCGCCGGCCACCCGGTCCTGGGCCGATCTCACCGAGGTCAGCCTGCGGCTCGCGGGCGCCGGGCACCGCTCCACCTCATCCATCCACCGCCACCCGGGGACCACTCATGGACCAGACGTCGGCCCACGCCCTCTATGACCGTTTCCTGCGCGGACTCGCGCGGTCCCCGCAAGGGGTGGCCATCCGTGTCGGCGACGCCTCGTTGACGTACCGGGAACTGCATGACCGAGCGTTGGTCTGGGCGGGCTCGCTGCTGGCCGCGCTCCCGGAGCGCCCGGCCGCGGTGGGCGTGCTCGCGGGCAAGGGCCTGGACGCCTATACGGGCATCCTGGCCTGCCTGTTCACCGGGGTTCCGATGGTTCCGCTGCAACCTTCCTTCCCGGTGCTCCGTACCCTCCAGATGCTCGAAGCGGCGGGGGTGGAGGCGCTGCTCGTCGACGCCGAGGCCGTGACGGCGCTGGAGAAGCTGCGCGCCGAAGGTGTCACGCTTCCCGCCCTGCTGGACGGGGCCGCGGACGGTGTCGACGGCGTGCTCGCCCCCGATCCGGCGTCACGTCTGGCGCGCCCTCACCCGGTCGCCCCCGACGACATCGCGTACGTGCTCTTCACCTCCGGTTCCACGGGCCGTCCCAAGGGTGTGCCGGTCACGCACGCCAACGGTGCCCACTACTTCGGCCTGCTCGACGCACGGTACGACTTCGGTCCGGACGATGTGTTCTCCCAGAACTTCGACCTGAACTTCGACTGCGCGATGTTCGACCTGTTCTGCGCGTGGGGCACCGGGGCCACGCTGGTGGCCGTTCCGGCGGGCGCGTACCGGGACCTCCCCGGCTTCGTCGCCGAGCAGGGCGTCACCGTCTGGTTCTCCACCCCCAGCGTCATCGGTCTGATCCGTCGCACGGGACAACTGACGGACGGCGCACTGCCTTCGCTGCGCTGGAGCTTCTTCGCGGGCGAGGCGGTGACCTGTCAGGACGTGACGGACTGGCAGCGCGCGGCCTCGGGTTCGGCCATCGAGAACCTCTACGGTCCCACCGAACTGACGATCACCATCACCCGGCACCACTGGTCGCCCGAGAGGTCGCCCGGGATCTCCGTCGCAGGTGTCGTACCGATCGGGCCTGTGCACGCGGGGCACGCGTGGATGCTGCTCGGCGCGGACGGCGAACCGGACGCACGGGAAGGTGAGTTGTGTGTCGCCGGCCCGCAACTCACCGCCGGCTATCTGGACCCGGCCGACGACGCGGGCCGGTTCCTCGACCGAGACGGAGCCCGGTACTACCGGACGGGCGACCGGATCCGGCTGGGCGAGGACGGCCAGCTGCTCTACCTCGGCCGGCTGGACCAACAGGTTCAGGTGCGTGGCGTGCGGATCGAACTGTCGGAGATCGACGAGGCGCTGCGCCGATGCCCGGGGGTGGAAGACGCCGTCACAGTGCCGGTGCCCTCCGAGCAGGGCATCACGCTGGCAGCGTTCCACACCGGCGAGCGCGTGCCGCCCGTCGTCCTGGCCCGCGAGCTGAGCCGCACGCTCCCCCGCTCCGTACTCCCCCAGCACTTCTTCCACATCGCGGAATTCCCGCTCAACTCCAATCGCAAGATCGACCGCCGAGCACTGCTGCACCGCGCCCTGGAACTGCTCGGCCGGCCGCACTGAAGCCTTGGCGGGACAGGCCCCGGGGCCCCGGTCAGCCAAAGATGAGTACGCGACACGCCTACGCGTACCTGATACGCTCAGCGTGTTACATACCCAGGGTCATGACGCAGGAAGGCATGGACGTTTGCCATGACAGAAATCAAGCCCCGGGCGGGGCTCAAGGAATGGCTCGGCCTCGTGGTGATCGTCCTGGTCACCCTGCTGATCGCCATTGACATCTCAGTACTCGGCTTCGCGATCACACCCATCAGCGAGTCACTGAAGCCGAGCGCCACCCAGCTGTTGTGGATCATGGACATCTACAGCTTCGTGCTGGCCGGTGCCCTGATCACGATGGGCTGGGTCGGCGACCGCTTCGGACGGCGGAAGCTGCTGATCATCGGCGCCCTGGTCTTCGGCGTCGCATCCGCGCTCGCCGCGACGGCGGACAGCCCCGAGATGCTCATCGGCTCGCGCGCCCTGCTGGGGCTCGGCGCCGCGACGCTGACGCCGACCTCCCTGGCCCTGATCCGCAACATGTTCCACGACTCCAAGCAGCGGAAGTCGGCCATCGCCGCCTGGAGCGGCACCCTCGCCACCGGGGCGGCCCTCGGCCCGGTCGTCGGCGGCCTGCTGCTGAACAACTTCTGGTGGGGTTCGGTCTTCATGATCAACACCCCGGTCATGGTGCTGGTGCTGATCCTGGCCCCGATCCTGCTGCCGGAGCGGCGCGACCCCTCGCGCGGCAAGCTGGACGTGCTCGGCGCGTTCCTGTCGATCGCGGGCATCATGCCGTTCATCTACGGACTCAAGGAACTGGCGGTCGACGGCTGGTCCGGCGAGTCCGCGATCTGGGCCGGTGTCGGCGCCGTCCTGCTCGTCGCCTTCGTGCAGCGCCAGCGCATGACGTCCCACCCGCTCATCGACATCTCGCTGTTCCGCTACGGCGGCTTCACCGGAGCGATCCTGACCAACCTGATGGTGATGTTCTCGTTCATGGGCGTCAGCATCCTCACCAACCAGTTCCTCCAGATGGTGCTGGGCATGACGCCCTTCCGGGCGGCCCTGTGGTCCATGGCCGTGATGCCGGCGATCGGGATCGCGGTCGGCCTCGTCTCGGCCCTGTCCCGCAAGGTCAAGCCGGTCTATCTGGTCGCCAGCGGCATGCTCGTGATGGCCATCGGGTTCGGCGTGCTCAGCCGCCTCACGGTGGACTCGAACGTCGCCGTCCTGCTGGTCGGCGTGGGGCTGATGGCGGCCGGCATGACGGCCTCGAAGACGCTCACGGCGGAGATCGTCGTCACCTCCGCACCGAAGGAGCACGCCGGATCGTCCACCGCCACCTCGGAGACGTTCACCGAGTTCGGCAGCGCGTTCGGCTTCGCCGTCATCGGCAGCATCGGTTCCGCCATCTACCGGCATGACATGAACGCGGTGAACCCGACCGGTCTCGGCGGCGAGGCGCTGGACGCGGTACGCAACACGATCGGCGGTGCGGCGACCATCGCCGCCCAGCAGCCGGCCGCGGTCGGTGCCGAACTGCTCGCCACCAGCCGCGAGGCCTTCACCCACGGTCTCCAGGTGGCAGCGCTCTCCGGGGCCGCCGCCATGGTCGTGGTCGCCGCGATCGTCGCCGTACTTCTGCGCAAGGTACCGATCGAGACGGGCGAGCCCATCGACCCGTACGACATAGACGCACCGGCGACCGTGCCCTCCCCCAAGCGGATGCAGCCCACCGCGGGCTGAACCCGGTCCGGGGCGCCGCACGCGTGGACAGGGGCTGGTTGCCCACCCGGAAGGGTGGGCAACCAGCCCCTGTCCACGCGTGCGGCCGGAAGGCCTGTCAGGTGAGCGGCTCCTCGCCCCTGCGGATGCGAACCAGCACTTCGATACCGTCCAGGACCCGCTGGAGCCCGAATGTGAAGTCGTCCTCGGGCTCATCGAAAGCCCCGGCCTCCAGCAGCTCGACGAGGGCGGGGAAGGACGCGGAGTCGGCGTACTTGGCCAGCGCGCGGCCGTAGTTGGCCATCAGGTCGGTGTCGCTGATGTCCTGGGTTACGACACCGAGCGACATCTGCACGTTGTTGCGCACGTAGCCGATCATCAGCATCATCACGGACAGCTTGTCGTCCGGCCGCAGGGTGGTACCGCCCAGAGTGCGCAGGCCGCACTCCAGCCAGCTGAGCTGGCCCGGCTCCAGGGGCGGGCCGCTGACCGAGATCTGCAGCATCCAGGGGTGCCGGTGGAAGACCTCCTGGAAGGCCCGGGCCCACTGCTCCAGCCCGTCCCGCCAGTCGCCCTCGGCCGTGTCGATACGGGGCGGGGTGCCGTAGGCCATGTCCAGCATCAGCTGCCGCAGCTCGTCCTTGCTCGACACGTGGCGGTACAGCGACATGGTGCCGAAGTCGAGGCTCTTGGCGACGCGGGACATGGACAGCCCGGCGAGACCGTCGGCGTCCGCCGACTCGATCGCGGCCGTCACGATGCGCTCGACACTCAGACCGGTACGCGCGGTGCGCTGTTCCCGGTTCCGCAGTTCCCAGAGCACCTCGATGCTGTTCGGCAGGCCGACGCCTTCCGTACTCGTTCCTTCACCAGTAGTCATCTCGTGCCTGCCTTCATCAGGAGCCCTTCCCATGCGTATCACGCACGCATAGAGCATCGTATACGCCCCGGGTCCACCGTACGCGGAGCCGGTGTGAGACCGAGGTGGAGAGACGGTACGGCACTGAGCGCGGTGCCGTACCGGGCGGCCCACGCCCGCCTCCTGGCAGGGATGTCAGACGCCTGCCGCCGTGGCGGCCAGCTCCGACGACGGCCGGCCGAGCAGCTGCCGGCACTGCCGCAGGCCACGTGCGCTGTTCCAGCCCAGCCCGCCGACGAGGACCCCGTCGCGGTGGTACGCGGCGACGAACTCCCGGTCCGCGGTGGAGCCGCTGATGATCTCCGTCCGCGCGTCGGGCGGGCACCAGCCGATGGTCTGGATCTTCTCCCCGAACTGATGTGTCCAGCCGAAGGGCACGGGGGTGTACGGCTTCGCTCCCGCTTCGCCCGCCAGCAGGTTCGCGGCGACCGCCATGGCCTGCTGGGCGGCGTTGGTCCGCTGTTCGAGTCTGACGCGGGCCCCGGCCACCATGGGGTGGGGCCAGTTGGCGACATCTCCCGCCGCCCACACCCCGGGTGCGGCCCGGCAGTAGGCGTCGCACAGGACCCCGTCCCCCAGGGGCAGTCCGGATTCGGCGAGCCAGTCGACGGCGGGCACCGAGCCGATCGCGACGACGACCAGTTCGGCGTCGACGGTGGTGCCGTCGGCGAGCAGAACCCCCCGGACACCGGCGTCGTCCCGAGCCATTCCCACCACATCGGCACCGAGAACCAGCCGCACCCCGTGGTCACGGTGGAGGCCGGCCACGAGCCCCCCGATCTCGGCACCGACCTGGCGCGCGAGCGGCTGGGCGTTCGTGTCGATCAGCGTCACGTCGAGCCCGGCGCCACGCGCCGTGGCGGCGATCTCCGCACCGAGAAAGCCTGCCCCGATCACCGCGACCCTGGGCCCTGCCGCGAGCGCCTCGCGCAGGCGGACCGCGTCGTCCAGCGACCGCAGGACGTGGACACCGCGCAGGCCGTCCCCGCACGGCAGCCGGCGCGGCCGGAGTCCGGTCGCGATGATCGCCGCGTCGTAGGGCAGCCGCTCGCCGGTGGAGAGGGCGACGGTACGGGCGGCCGGGTCGAGGCCGGTGGCCCGGCAGCCGAGGCGCAGCTCGGCGTCGACGGCGGCCAGCACCTCCTCCTTCCGCAGCCAGGTGCTCGGCGGTTCCCAGCCTTCGCTCAGCAACTCCTTGGAGAGCGGCGGCCGTTCGTACGGGGGATGGCGCTCGTCGCCGACGAGCGTGAGCTCTCCCTCGTACCCCTTGGCACGCAGCGTCTCCACCGCGGTCAGTCCCGCGGCCGACGCGCCCACGACCACTATCCGGTTCAGCACACTCGCTCCTCGTCTCCGGTCCGTACTCACGTGAACGCCTGGCGCCATGACCGGCGAGGCCTGCTGGGAGGCATCACACCTCGCCGTCGAGAATGTCGAACAGCTCGTCCGCTGTGGCCGCACTGAGGTCGTCCGCGGGAGCGTCCTCGCCGAAGAGCGTCCGGCGCAGGTGCGCGGCCAGCTCGGCGGCCGAGGGGTAGTCGAAGATCAGCGTCGGCGCCAGCCGGCAGCCGGTCACCTCGCCCAGGCGGTTCCTGAGTTCCAGAGCCGTCAGGGAGTCGAATCCGATGTCGAGGAACCCGCGCTCGGCCGGGACGGCCTCGGCGCCCGAGTGCCCCAGAACGGCGGCGGCGTGACCGCGCACCAGGTCCAGCAGGGCCCGTTCCCGGTCCTCCGCGCCGAGCCCGGCGAGACGGGCCACCAGCGCGGCAGGATCGGCGCTCCTCGTGCGGTTCCGGACCACGGGACCGGCCCCGGTGGGGACCATGTCCCGCAGAAGGGGGTGCAGCGCACCCGGCTTTGCCTTGAGGGTCGGTACGTCGACGGCGATCGGCACCAGCGCCGGCAGCTTGGAGCGCAGGCCGGCGTCGAAGAGCCGGAGTGCGTCGGCCGGGGCGAGGGCCGGGAGGCCGCGTGCCGCCATGAGGCGGACATCGTCGTCGATGGTCTCGGTCAGGCCCGTGGCGACGTCCCACAGCCCATACGCCAGGGAAGTGGCCGGCAGCCCCTCCGCCCGGCGATGCACCGCGAGCCCGTCCAGGAACACGTTCGCCGCCGCATAGTTCGCCTGACCCGCCGCCAACACCGAACCACCCGCCGACGAGAACATCACGAAAAACGCAAGATCCCGCTCCCGCGTCAGCTCATGCAAATACCAGGCACCATCCGCCTTCGCACCCAACACCCGATCCAACCGAGCCACATCCATCGACCCCACCAGACCGTTATCACCCGCACCCGCCGCATGCACCACACCGACCAGACCAGCGCCCACACCCCCCACCAGATCCGCCACCGCGGACCGGTCGGACATGTCACACGCCACCACCGACACCTCAGCACCCAAACCACGCAAAACACCGCACAACTCGCCAACCCCAGGAGCCTCCGGACCACGACGCCCCGCCAACACCACGCACCGCCACCTCCGGCTCACCCGAACCAAGCACCACACCCGCAACATCAGCGAACGAACCACCCACCGGATCCACATCCACCAACACAAACCGACCCGGATTCTCCGCCTGCGCAGCCCGCACCAACCCCCACACCGGCGCCCCACACACATCCACACCCACATCACCACCCACACAAACCGCACCACGCGTCACCACCACCAACGGACCAGCCTCCTCACCCACCAACCACCCCTGAACCGCCTCCAACACCCCACCCAACACCGACCGCACACCCACCACCGGATCCACACCCACCGACACCGGCACCTCAAACACCCCAGCACCACCAACCCCCACCACCACACCACCAGCAGCACCACCAGCAGCAGCAGCAGCAGCCACCAACGGCCGCCACACCACCTCATGCAACCCACCACCCACACCCGACCCCGCCAACTGCTCCACCGACACCGGACGGAACATAAGTCCGCCGATCGTGGCCACAGGGGCGCCGTCCTGGCCCGCCAGGCTCATCGTGAGGCTGCTGGCGCCCTGGGGCGACAGGCGTACCCGCAGCGAGCGGGCGCCGGCGGCATGCAGGGACACGTTCGTCCAGGTGAAGGGAAGCTCGGTCGGCTCGTCGCCCGTGACGTCCTCACCGACCCCCAGTGCGTGCATGGTCGCGTCGAGCAGGGCGGGGTGGAGACCGAATCGTTCGGCGTCCCCGTGCGCCTGCTCGGGCAGTTCGACCTCGGCGAAGACGTCGTCCCCGCGCCGCCACACGGCCTTGAGCCCGCGGAAGACGGGGCCGTAGACGTAACCCTGCTTGTGAAGCAGCTCGTAGGCATCGCTCGTTCGTACGACTGTTGCTCCGGGCGGAGGCCATTCGGTGAGGTCGAACGACGGCACCGGCTCCCCCGCACCACCACCCACCACACCCTCCGCGTGCAACACCCACGCCCCACCCGCACCCGCACTCTCCCGACGCGAATGCACCCGCACCGAACGAGAACCCACCTCATCCGGACCACCCACCACCACCTGCAACGCCACACCACCACGCTCCGGAACAACCAACGGCGCCCGCAACGTCAACTCCTCCACCACCCCACAACCCACCTCGTCTCCAGCCCGCACCACCAACTCCACAAACGCCGCCCCCGGCAACAACAGCGACCCCAAGACCTCGTGATCCGCCAACCACCCCATCCCCTCCACCGACAACCGCCCTGTCAGCACCACACCACCTGAATCAGGCAAATCCACCGAAGCGCTCAACACGGGATGATCAATCGCCACCTGCCCCAGACCACCCGCATCTCCACCAGCCGCACACTCCAACCAGAACCGTTCACGCTGGAAGGCGTAGGTGGGCAGATCGACACGGCGCGCACCCGATCCCTCGAAGAACCGGGCCCAGTCCACCGGCACACCGGCCACATGCAACTGACCCAGTGCCGCGACAGCCGAGGCAACCTCGGGTCGACCCTTACGCACCAGCGGAACGAAGACGGCTGCCTGCTCCGCGTCGACAGACTGCTGTGCCATCCCACTCAGCACACCGTCCGGACCCACCTCGACGAACGACGTCACCCCACGCGACACGACAAACGACACCGCATCCGCGAACCGCACAGCCTCCCGCACATGCCGCACCCAGTACTCCGGCGTCGCGACCTCCTGCGACAGCTCACCCGTCACGTTCGACACCAGAGGAATCGACGGGGCGCCGAACGACAGCCCGGCCACCGCAGCGCCGAACTCCGCCAGCATCGGCTCCATCAACGGCGAGTGGAATGCGTGCGACACCCGCAGCGTGCTCGTCCTGCGGCCCTGATCGGCAAGCTTCCCCACCAGCTCCGCGACCGGCGCCTCCCTACCCGAAACCACCACGGAACGCGGCCCGTTCACAGCAGCCACGGCCACCCCGTCATTCAGCAGCGGAAGGACTTCGTCCTCCGTCGCCTCCACCGCCACCATCGACCCACCCGCCGGCAACGCCTGCATCAACCGACCACGCGCCACCACCAACTCAGCCGCATCACCCAAAGACAGAACACCGGACACATGCGCGGCGGCAATCTCACCAACCGAGTGCCCCACCAGATAGTCCGGACGCACCCCCCACGACACCACCAACCGGAACAACGCCGTCTCCACCGCAAACAGCCCCGCCTGAGCGAACATCGTCCCGTTCAGCAGAGCGGCATCCTCACCCCACACCACCTCACGCAACGAACGCCCCAACCGGACATCCAGCTCAAGCAGCACCTCATCGAACGCCGCGGCGAACACCGGATACGCCTCATACAGCTCCCGACCCATCCCCAACCGCTGCGCACCCTGCCCCGTGAACAAGAAGGCCGTAGCACCGGCCGGCCGGGCCGACCCCCGCACCACCAAAGGTGACACCTCACCCTCGACCAGCGCCGTCAGACCCCGCACCAACCCCTCACGGTCCGAAGCCGCCACCACCGCACGATGCTCCAACACCGCACGCGACACCACCGACGAAAAACCCACATCCAACAACGACGGAGAGGACTCACCCGCCACCCGGCCCAGCAACCGCGTGGCCTGGTCCAGGAGGCCGCTCCCGCTCTGCGCCGACAGCACGACGGGGACGACGGAGAGCCCGTTCACCGCTTCGGTCTCCGGCTCGTCCGTCGCCGGGGCCTGCTCCACGATCACATGCGCGTTCGTCCCACTCAGACCGAACGACGACACCCCCGCACGACGCGGACGATCACGCTCCGGCCACGCCCGCGACTCCGTCAGCAGCTCCACCGCACCCGCGTCCCAGTCCACGTGGGGTGAACGAGTCTGCGAGTGGAGCGACTTCGGCAGCACACCGTGCCGTATCGCCTGCACCGCCTTGATCACCCCACCCACACCGGCGGCCGCCTGCGTGTGGCCCAGGTTCGACTTCAACGAGCCCAGCCACAGCGGATCACCCTCCGGGCGACCCTGCCCGTACGTCGCCAGCAAAGCCTGCGCCTCGATCGGATCACCCAACCGGGTCCCCGTCCCGTGCGCCTCCACCAGATCCACGTCCGTGGTCGTGATCCCGGCGTTCTCCAGCGCCGCGCGGATCACGCGTTGCTGCGACGGGCCGTTCGGGGTGGTCATCCCGCTCGACGCGCCGTCCTGGTTGATGGCACTGCCCCGGACCACGGCGAGGACCGGGTGGCCGTTCCGTCGGGCGTCGGAGAGGCGCTCGACCATGAGGACGCCTACGCCCTCCGAGCAGCCCGTGCCGTCGGCATCGGCGGCGAACGACTTGCAACGGCCGTCCTTGGCCATGCCCCGCTGGTGACTGAAGTAGAGGAACATGTCCGGCGTCGTCATCACCGTCACGCCACCGACCAGCGCCATCGAGCAGTCGCCGCGGCGCAGTGCCTGCCCTGCCCAGTGGAGGGCGACGAGGGACGATGAGCACGCAGTGTCGACGGTGACGGCAGGGCCTTCGAGGCCGAGTGTGAAGGCCACGCGGCCGGTGACGAGGCTGCCGTCACTCGTGCCGGGTCCGTAGTCGTGGTACATGACACCGGCGAAGACGCCGGT
>NZ_JAELVH010000286.1 GCF_019399235.1 Streptomyces poriferorum
GTACGGCTATCCGCAGCAGCCCGGCTTCGGGCCCACACCTCCGTACGGCCCGGTCCAGCCGACCGGCGCCCAGCCGCCGCCCGCGCGCCGCGGTGCCGGGTCGACCATCGCCCTCGTCGCCGTCGCGGTGCTCGTCGCCATCGGGGCGGGCGGGTCCGTCTACGCGCTCATGAACGACCGCGGCGCGGACACCACGGCCTCTCCCACCGACTCGGCCGATCCCTCCCCGGCGGACGACTCCTCCGACTCGCCTTCCCCGGAAGGCCCGCAGGACCCGTCGCCCAGCGACGACGGGCAGAACGGCGACGACGAGGGAGTCGTCCCGGACGCCTACGTGGGCACCTGGTCAGGCAGCATCGACAACGCCGCCGGCCACTCCACCCGCGAACTCGTCATCCAGCAGGGGCAGGTGGGCGACTCCGTCCTCACTCTCACCGCGGAGGGACCGCTGGACACCGGCGGCACCTACCGCTGCGTCTTCCAGGCGGATCTCGCGACGGAGCCGTCCGAAGGCGCGCCGGTCAGTATCGGTCCGTCCGCGGTGACGGAGGGCGAACCGATGACGTCCTGCACACCGGGCAGTTCCACCACGCTCACCCTGCTCCCGGACGGCACCCTGAGCCGGGTGAACACGGACTCCGGCGAGAAGCTCACGTACACCAGGTCCGACTGAAGCGATCCTGATCCCGCTGCCATCGAGCGGCAGCCCGGTTCCGGACCCTCCGTCCACCGACCCGAATATGTGCACGCGGTGTGAAGGTCATGCCATACCCTGCGACCCTGGGCCGCACCCCGCTCTCGTCTCCGGGTGTCACGCGGCCCACATTCACCGTGGGGGTAGACACATCATGCGTACACGAAGAATCTCCGCCGCGACCTCGCTCGCGGTCCTCTTCAGTTCGGTCGTGCTGGCCGGTGGTGCGGCGAACCCCGCCGCCGCCGACTCCAGCAAGTTCCTCCCTGCCGCGTCCGTCGGCGACATCGTCGCCGACGGCGTGCACAAGCGCGTGTTCATCAGCGACCCGACGGGCGGCAAGGTCCTCGTCGCCGATTACAACGGTGCGGTCGTGGGGTCGGTCCCGTCGCTCCCCGGGGTGACGGGCCTCGACCTGTCCGCCGACTCCGGCACGCTCTACGCCGCCGTACCGGGCGCCGACGCCATCGTCGCGATCGACACGGCGGCGCTCAAGGAGTCCGCCCGGTACGCCACCGGAAGCGACACGGACCCGAAGTACCCGGCGCTCGCGGGCGGCAGGCTCTGGTTCGGGTACGGCTCGGCCGGCTCGGGCCAGATCGGTTCGCTCGACCTGTCCGGCGCCGAGCCGGTCGTGAGCCTGGCCCAGGACACGAACGGCACCTGGTACGCGGCGCCGACCCTGGCCTCCGCCCCCGGCGCACCCGGCGTGCTGGCCGCCGGCATGGAGGGCCAGAGCCCGACGGAGCTGGCCACGTACGACGTTGCCTCGGGGACGGCCACGCGGACCGCGTACACCCGCACCGACGGGGGCAACATGCGCGATCTCGCGCTCAGCCCGGACGGCACCCAGGTCGTGGTGGCCAGCGGCTACCCGTACACCCACCAGGGCTACCGCACGTCGGACCTCACGCCCGGGATCGCGTACCCGTCCGACGCGTACCCCAACGCCGTCGACATCGCCCCGAACGGCATGGTCGCCGCCGGCATCGAGGGCTGGTACTCGCCCGACGTGTACGTGTACAAGCCGGGATCCACCACCAAGCCGGTGCGGACGTACGACTTCCCCAACACGGGGACCAGCAGCGGTTCGGACACCCTGGACCCGGCCGGTCTGGCCTGGGCTCCGGACGGCGGCCGGCTGTTCGCCGTCACCGTGAACAGTCTCGGTGTCCGTTCGCTGCGGGTGCTCACCGACCCCGTCAGGTCCGTGACCACGGTCACGGTCAACGCCCCGGCGAAGGCGACGCGCGGAAAGAAGCTGACGGTCACCGGCACGGCGGCGTCGAACAGCGCGTTCGCGGCGGGTGCCAGGGCGACGGTGACACGTACCGACATCGAGTCGCCCAAGGGCAAGGCACTGCCCGCCGTGGCGCTGAAGTCCAACGGCGCGTTCTCCTTCACCGACACCCCGCCCGCGGGCGGCACGGTCACCTACAAGGTCTCGTACGCGGGAGACGCCACCCACTCCGCGGGGTCGGGCAGCGACAAGGCCGCCGTCTCCCGCGCGGCCACCTCGCTGTCCCTGAACCGCAACAAGGCGCTGTACGCGTACGGCACCGACGTGTCGTTCACCGCCCACCTCGGCACGACGTACAGGAACCGCACCGTCGAACTGTGGGTGGACCCATACGGCGCGGACAAGCCGAAGAGGCTGGTGCGGACCGGCAAGGTCAACTCCAAGGGCAATCTGTCCACGACGGTCGACATGACCCGGGACACCACCGTCACCGCCGTGTTCAAGGGTGACGGCCGCTACGCGGCCAGGACGGTCGCCTCCACGGCATACGCGAAGGTGAGGGTCTCGACCTCCGTCGCCAAGCAGTACAGGACGGCCAGGATCGGCTCCACCTCGTACGCCTACTTCCACAAGAAGACCAACCCGGCCTTCACCACGACGATGAGCTACTACAAGAACCGCAAGTACCAGCTGTCCCTGGAGCTCTACTACAGGGGCAAGTGGTACGCCGCGGGCTCGCAGTACTTCAAGCTCGGCACCAACGGCAGGTCGACCGTGACGCTGACCGGGACGCACGAGACGGGCTACCGGATGCGCGTCCGTGCCTCGTACGTGAACAACACGTCCGGCGACTACGTGAACTCGACCACCCACGGCGCCTGGAAGTACTTCTACTTCACCAAGTAGCAGGGCGACGGGACACGGAACGGCTGCGGGGCCGGGCGCGGGCAGCCCGGCCCCGCAGCCATGTCCTTCCGCCCGCATGTTCTTCCGCCCGCATGTCCCTCCGCCGCATGTCCTTCCGCCCGCATGTCCCTCCGCCCCTGGGGCGAGGGCCCTACATCAGCGGCTTGACCGACATCAGCAGATGCTGGTGAGCCCCCTCCGCCGGGCCTGCCGCGTCCTCCCGTGTCGCATGCCCGGTGACCATGGCGCGCTGCCCGGGCCCCATCAGCCTGAACCTGACGACCGGGGCGTCGAAGGAGGCCAGCGCGTCCATCAGGTACGACGGGTTGAAGGCGACCGTCAGCTCATCCGTGCCCGTCAGCTCCGCCGGCAGCCGCTGGGACGCGACATCGTCCTCGTATCCGGCCTGGAGGAGCACCGAGCCGTCCCGGAAGGCGAGTTGCAGCGGGCTGTCGCCGTCCGCCACCACCGAGACCCGCTTGACCGCCTCGACCAGCGGCTCGCGCTCGGTGACGGCCACGACCGGGTCCTTCATCGCGAACAGCTTGTCGTGGCGCGGCAGACGGCCGTCCAGGAGCCGCACCGTCGTGCGCATGCCGTCCAACTCGAAACCGGCCGAGCCGCCGTCCAGCGCGAGGCTGACCAGGCCCGCCCGGCCGAAGGAGCGGGCGATCTCCGTGAGTCTGCGGGACGGGACGACGACATCCGCCGAGACGTCCGCCACCGCGGGCTTCCACGCGAGCCGGCGGACCGCGAAGCGGTACCGGTCCGTGGCCGCCAGGGTCATCCGGTCCCCGTCGAGCCCCACCCGGATCCCGGTCAGCGTCGGCAGGGTGTCGTCCCTGCCCGTGGCCACCGCCACATCGGCGACGGCCGCCGCGAACTCCTGTCCGTCCACCGCCCCGAGCACATCGGGCAGCGGCGGCAGCGCCGGGTAGTCGTCGAGCGGCAGGACCGACAGACCGAAGCCGGCACCGCTGCCCGTCACCGTGAACCGGGAACCCTCGACCGCGCACTCCACCGCCCCCTCGGGCAGCACCCGGCACACGTCCAGCAGCCGGCGGCCCATGACCAGCACCTTGCCGGGCCGTACGGTCTCGGCCGATACGTCGATGCGGGCGGACGCCTCGTAGTCGAGTCCGGAGATGCGGAGCCTGCCGTCCGCCGCTTCCAGGAGCAGTCCGCCCAGCACGGGGACGGGCGATCTCGTCGGCAGCACCCGGGCCGCCCAGGCCACGGCATCCGCGAGCTCGCCCCGTTCGATCCGGAACTCCATGGTGGTGACCTCTCCTCGCGCGCCGGCTGTCTCCGGTCTCCGACGCTAAGGGGCACCACTGACAACGCAACGAAAAGGCGGCTGCGGCCGACGACAGCGGCCACCCCCGTGAGCCGATGCCGTCGTCCCCCGTGCCTTTCCCCCGAAAGGCCCGCAACCGCGTTCGGACTCTAGGTCGCGGGGCAGGCGAGGGAAAGGTTCAGTTCGCACGGTGTGACCGGGCAGAGGTATCAGTTCGCACAGCCGAACCGGTACGCTGCACTCCGATTTCTGGCGGGAGTATGGGCATCGAGAACGGGGACGGGAGCGTCGCAGGAGTGCACGCGCGGAGGCGGGCCGACGACGTCATTCGGATGCACGGACTTGCCCGGTCGGGCGGCTCCCAGGAGCTGCTGCACTGGGTGTCGGGGCGTGCGGACGGCTGGGCGGGACTGCTCGGCGGTGACGGCACCGTTCTCCATGGCGTCGCCCGGGCCCCCGGCTCCTCGGCCGTCGGATCGTCGGCCATCGCGGCGGAGGGCGCCCGGGAGCTGACCGCGCTCGGTGCCCGCTCCCTCTCCTTCGACCGGGACGGCCGCACCGCTCTGTTCTACTCGCTGGACGCGCCGCCGGACGTTCCCGCGCCGGTGCTCGCCGTGGTCGGCCGGCGTCCGCTGCCGGAGGGTCTGTCCACGCTCCTCGCCGACGCGGCCCTGCCGCTTGCCCTGTGCTGGGCGGCCGAGACCGTCGAGCGCAAGCGCCGTCGCGTGGACCTGGCGGAGTCCCGCGGCCGGGAAGCGGTGCTGCATCTGCTGATGACCGGCCAGTTGTCGATCGCGCACCAGGTCGCCGGAGCCCTGAAGCCCAGCCTGCCGGACCCGGTCCGGGTCTGCGTCGTCGAGTGCGCGGGCCGCGACCGGGACGAGGTGGCCCGCATCTGTGCGGACCTCTCGGGCGGGCGGTCCTGGATCGTGCGGTGCCCGGTGTACGCACGCCATCTGATCCTCATCGTGCCCGCACGCCCCGGACAGGCGGACGGGCGGCTCGGCCCGCAGGTCGCCTCGGTGGTGGACGACTGCGTCGTCGGCATCAGCGAGGACCTGACGCTGGCCGACACGGCGACCGCGTACCGCCAGGCGTTCCACGCGCTCGCCGTCGCACGCGGGCTGCCGGAGCGCCACGCCCACTTCGGCTCGGCTCCCGAACTCGCCCTGGTGACCGGTGCGGAGGGCGCCCGCTGGGCGGACGCGCTGCTGGCGCCGCTGCTCGCCCATGTGCCGCGCCGCGGCCAGGATCCGGGCAGCCAGGAACTCGCGGCGACCCTCGCCTCCTGGCTGGCGTTCTCCTCGCACGCGACCGAGCACCTGAAGATCCACCGCAACACACTGGCCGCACGGCTGCGGCTGATCGGCGAGCTGCTGGGCATGGACCTGAACAAGGTCGCCGACCAGTCCGCGCTCGACCTGGCCCTGTGCATCCGCGCCACGCCGGCCCTGCCGAGGCCCGCGCCCCGGCAGGCGGGAGCCGCCTCGGAGGCCGTGCGCTCGCTGGACGGGATCCTGCGCCTGCCGGCGGTCCGTGCCTGGGCGGTGCAGCAGTTGCAGCCGCTCGGCGCCCCAGTAGCCGGCGGCTCCGCGGATCCGCACACCACCCTGCGTACCTGGCTGGAGCACGAGGCCCAACTCGGCCCGGCCGCCGCGGCACTGCGCATCTCCGTGCCCGGCGTGCGCAAGCGGCTGACCCGGCTGGAGACCGTGCTCCAGCGCTCGCTCCTGCGGACCCCGAGCGCCCGCTACGACCTGTGGCTGGCGTTCCGGGCGCTGGATCTCACCGGTCCCGGATGACCGGAACGGGGGTGCGCCGGGCCGTCGGGCCCGGCGCACCCCCCGTTCCCGGGGAGTTCAGCCGGTCAGCAGCTGAGGTTCGATCCGGCCGTGGTGCCGAGGATCTGCACGAAGGCCTGGTACTTGTCGATGCGGCTCTGGACCTGGGCGGGGTTGCCGCCGTTGCACTCCAGGGAGCCGTTGATGGAGCGGATCGTCTCGCCGAATCCGGCGCCGTTCACCATGGCGTTGTGGGCCGTCATGGTGCCGGGGCCGTTCTGGGTGTTCCAGTACCAGAGGCCGGTCTTCCAGGCCACGGAGGCGTTCTGCTCGACCAGGTAGGGGTTGCCCAGCAGGTCGATGCCGAGTGCGTCCCCGGCGGCCTTGTAGTTGAAGTTCCAGCTGAGCTGGATCGGACCGCGCCCGTAGTACGCGGCCTGGCCCGCGGGACAGCCGTAGGACTGGCTGGTGTCGCAGTAGTGCGGGTAGTTGGCCGTGTTCTGCTCGACCACGTACACCAGGCCGCCCGTCTCATGGCTGACGTTGGCGAGGAAGGCGGCGGCCTCCTGCTTCTTCACCGTGTCGCTGCCGGTGTTGGCGAAGCCCGGGTAGGCGCTCAGCGCGGCGGTCAGACCGCTGTACGTGTAGAAGGAATTGCGCCCCGGGAACATCTGGTTGAACTGCGCCTCGCTGACGACGAAACCGTCGGACGAGCCCGGGTCACCGGGGTCCGTGCCGCCGCCTCCGCAACTGCCCTGGTCGGCCCAGACGTCGGAGCTGCCGGGCTTCTCGTTCTGGGTCCACCACTTGGCGGTCCAGTTGTGCCCGTTGTACGAGGCGGCGCCGCCGCCCGTATAGACGGAGGAGGAGTTCCAGGCAGCCGCGCACGCGGCCGCCGAGGCGGTGGTGGCGGGGAGGATGACGACCGTCGCGACGACCGCGACCAGCGCGGCGAGCAGGCCCATGATGCGTTTGATCATGTGATCACTCCTTCGGCGCGGCGCACCGAGCTCATCGGTGCGCCGCCATGGGGGGTGCCGACACTCAAGCGGTCATGGTCTGGACCTGTCAAGGTCTAGACCATGGTGGGGAATCCTTCCCGACGCACCCCTCACCCGCCCCCCCGACCGGGAGCCCTTCCCGAAACGATCCCTCAACAGCACTGATTCCGGAGGCAGTCGGTCCGGATCACGGACCGGAACGCCGACGCGCCCGAAGGCAAAACCTTCGGGCGCGTCCACCATGCGGGACACCGGACAGGCCGGCCGCTCAGCCCCGCCCCACCTGATCCACCCTCAACACGTGAGGCCGGAACCAGGACGGGTGTCGATGATGTCCGTGATCCGCTCGTACTTGGCGACCCGCGCCCGCACGGACGCGGGGTTGCCGCCGTCGCATTCCAGCGCCCCGTTGAGCGACCTGATCGTCTCGCCGAAGCCCGCGCCGCCGACCATGGCGTCGTGCGAGGTCATGGTGCCGGGACCGTTCTGGGTGTTCCAGTACCAGAGCGCGGTCTGCCAGGCGACGGACGGATCCTGCTCCACCAGCCATGGATTGTTCAGCAGATCGAGGCCGAGCGCGTCGCCGGCCGCCTTGTAGTTGAAGTTCCAGCTGAACATGATCGGTCCGCGCCCGTAGTAGGCGGACCGACCGGCCGGGCAGCCGAACACCTGGCTGTAGTCGCACTTGATCCAGTAGTTGGCCTCGTTGATCTCCTTCACGTACTGGAGGCCGACCGATTCGAAGTCGGCGTGCGTCAGGAAGGCGGCGGCCTCCCGGCTCCGCATCGCCTCGGTCCCGGTGTTCGCGAAGCGCGGGTAGGCGTGCAGGGCGTCGATCAGGCCCTGGTACGTGTAGAAGGGGTCGCGGTCCGGGAAGATCTCGTCGAACTCCGCCTCACTGATGACGAAGTCGGAGACCCCGCCCGTACAGGCCCCGCGGTCGGACCAGACCGTGGTGGCGCCCGGGTTCTCGTCGCGCGTCCACCACTTCGCCGTCCAGTTGCGGCCGTGATGGGCGACGGTGCCACCGGCCGCGTAGGCGGTCGAGGAGTTCCAGAGGGGCGCGCACGCGGCCGGGTCGACGGGAACGACACCCACGGGAACGGCATTCGCGGGGGCGGCGTGCGCGGGAACGGGGAGGAAGACCGCCGTCGCGACGACGGCACTCAGTGCGGTCAGAAGGCTCCTGATGCGGTTCAAGCGCTGCTCACTCCTTCGGCAGGGCGCCCGAACAGGCTCCGCATGCCGTCCGGACACCCCGACACCCAACCCCGATTGGTCTGGACCTGTCAAGGTCTGGACCAATCGCCACCTGTCCGAACGGCGGGCGAACACCTGGCGACGGGACCCGGTACTCACCGCCACCCGCACCCCACGCCCCATACGGTGACCCGCACTCGTACAGACGTCCGGCAGCCGAGGGGGAACGGGCCGTGGAGTGGTTCAGCGCCGAGAACATCGTGGCCGTGCTCACCGCGGTGCTGGGTGTCCTCGCCTCCGTGGGCGTGCTCTGGTACGAGCGCCGCGTACCCCGCCGCAAACGCATCGGCTACCGCGTCCAGATGGACACGCCGATCGGCAGTGACGTCAGCCAGGCGCGGGCCAACGTGCGGCTCGGCCTGTTCGACGAGACCCCGGACATGGCCGACGCCACCCTCGTCCTGCTCCGCGTCGAGAACGACGGATCGCAGTCCATCGACCGCGGCGACTACACCGGACCGGACGGACAACTCCACGGTCTCGTGGTCGAGTTCACCGACCGGCGGGTGCGCGGCATCGCCGTCACCCACTCCCCGGGCGCCGACCACCTCATGGACCACTTCACCCCGTCCGAAGGACTCCGCGGCAGCGGGTCCCTGATCCGGCTGCCCCGCGTCCCGCTCAACCGGGGCGAACACTTCAAACTCCTGGTCCTGCTCACCGGTTCACGCGTCGGCAGCCCCGTCCGCGTCACCGGCGGCATCCGGGACGGCGAGGTCAGGACGAACACCGCCGCCCGCCCGGACGAGAAGCCCCCGCTGTTCGGCCGGGCCGCCCGGTTCATCACCGTGGCCCTGACCGTCTGCGTCATCACGCTGGCCTCCATCATCCTGGTGCGGGACGACACCCCGCCCCCAATCGGCTGCGCCCGCGGCGAGCTGACCGTGACCGGTTCCACCGCCTTCAAGCCCGTCCTGGACGAGCTGGCGGAGAAGTACGGCAAGGCCTGCGACGGGGCCACCGTCACCGTGGACCCGCACGGCAGCACCGCCGGGATAAGGGAACTGGCCGAACGGGGCGCCGCGGCCGGGAAGTCCGGCTCGCCCGCCCTCGTGGCCCTCTCCGACGGCCCGAAGCCGAGCGGCTTCCCGCAACTGCGTGAGAACCGCGTCGCCGTCTCGCTCTTCCGCCTGGTCGTCAACGACAAGGTCCCGCTGAAGAACCTCGGCCGGGACGCGATCCGCGGCATCTACCGCGGCGACATCCGCAACTGGAAGCAGCTCGGCGGCCCGGACCTGCCCGTCCTGCTGGTCAGCCGGGACGCCAACTCCGGTACGCGCGAGGTCTTCCAGCGCCGCGTCCTGAGCCGCAACGAACCCGCCCAGTCCTCCCGCGACTGCACCACGAAGGACGACCCGGAGGCCCTCGTCATCCGCTGCGAACTCGACTCCACCGACCAGGTCCTGACCGAGGTCGGCCGGCTCGACGGGGCGATCGGCTACAGCGAAATGCGTACGGGGACCAAACCTGCCGGGGCGCACCAGATCGCCATCGACGGCGCCGCCCCGTCCGTCGACACGATCGGCACCAGCACCTACCCGTACCGGGAGATCGAGTACGCGTACACGTACGGCAGCCCGCCCGCCGACTCGCTGGCCTCCAGCTTCCTCTCCTACCTCAGCCGGGGCAGCGGCCAGGACGTCATCCGCACCCACGGCCACCTGCCGTGCGCGACTCCGGAGGGGCTGCGGATCTGCGGGGAGGACTGAGCCCGGACATGCCGGAGGGCCGGGGCAAATGGCGCCGCCCCGGCCCTCCTCCGCTCCGGTATGCCTACAGGAACGAGTTGATCTCGATGGTCTCGGTGCGGCCGGGGCCGACACCGATCGCGGAGATCGGGGCGCCGGACATGTCCTCCAGCGCCTTCACGTACGCCTGGGCGTTCTTCGGCAGGTCGCCGAAGGTCTTCGCCTTGGTGATGTCCTCGGACCAGCCCGGCAGCATCTCGTAGATCGGCTTCGCGTGGTGGAAGTCGGTCTGGTTGTACGGGAGCTCCTCGACGCGCTTGCCGTCGATCTCGTACGCCACACACACCGGGATCTGCTCCCAGCCGGTCAGCACGTCCAGCTTGGTGAGGAAGAAGTCGGTCAGGCCGTTGACCCGGGTCGCGTACCGCGCGATCGGGGCGTCGAACCAGCCGCAGCGGCGGTCACGACCGGTGGTGACACCGCGCTCGCCACCGATCCGGCGCAGCGCCTCGCCGTCCTCGTCGAGCAGCTCGGTCGGGAACGGACCGGCGCCGACACGCGTCGTATAGGCCTTGAGGATGCCGATGACCCGGCTGATCTTCGTCGGGCCCACGCCGGAACCGGTGCAGGCGCCGCCCGCGGTCGGGTTCGACGAGGTGACGAAGGGGTACGTGCCGTGGTCGACGTCGAGCAGCGTGCCCTGACCGCCCTCGAAGAGGACGACCTTGCCCTCGTCGATGGCGTTGTTCAGGATCAGCGTCGTGTCGGCGACGAAGGGCCTGATCTGCTCCGCGTACTGGAGCATGTCCTCGACGACCTTGCCGGCCTCGATGGCGCGCCGGTTGAAGACCTTGGCCAGAAGCTGGTTCTTCTGCTCCAGGGCCGCCTCGACCTTCTGCTCCAGGATCGACTCGTCGTAGAGGTCCTGGACGCGGATGCCGACCCGGTTGATCTTGTCCGCGTACGTCGGGCCGATACCGCGCCCGGTCGTACCGATCTTGCGCTTGCCGAGGAACCGTTCCGTCACCTTGTCGACCGTGACGTTGTACGGGGTGATCAAATGAGCGTTGCCGCTGATCAGCAGCTTGGACGTGTCCACGCCGCGGTCGTTCAGCCCACTCAGCTCGGAGAGCAGGACCGCAGGGTCGACGACGACACCGTTACCGATGACCGGGGTACACCCCGGTGACAGGATTCCGGAGGGGAGGAGATGAAGTGCGTACTTCTGGTCACCGACGACCACCGTGTGGCCGGCATTGTTGCCGCCTTGGTAGCGCACCACATAGTCCACGGATCCACCGAGGAGGTCGGTGGCCTTTCCCTTGCCCTCGTCACCCCACTGAGCACCGAGCAGCACAAGTGCGGGCACAGGCGTACACCCCTTCCGGGCGGGGCATGTCCAAGGTCAGGGGGCGTACGTAAACGCCGTACATGCCGTACGACGTTGTACGACAAGGCCTGAACCGTCGAACCGGGTGCCCCGGAATAGACGAAGCCCCTGGCGCAATAGCGCAAGGGGCTCTTGCACCAAGATGCTACCCGAGGAAGGACCGAGGTGTCGGCTGCCCAGCCCCCCGGTAACGGTGCGCCCCATCTGCTGGTGGTGATCGATCCGGTCGCCCGCCGCACGGACGGTGAGTCCGTCCGGATCGCAAAAGACGTGTTGAGCGCCGGTTCGCACGCCAAGATCTGCCTCCCGGACGGGCCCGAGGAGTTCGCCCGGGCCCTGGCCCGGCGCGGTGCCCGCAGGCCGGTGGTGATCGGCGACGACCGGGCGCTGCGGCGTGCGGTGGCCCTCCTCCACCGGGAGCGAGAACCGGCCATGAGCGCCCTCGCGCTCATCCCGGTCGGGGCCGCGGCGGCGCTGGAACTCGCGCACTCGCTCGGCGTGCCGATGGGTGCGGTGGCGGCGGCGCGCACCGCACTGGACGGCGCGGTGCGCCGACTGGACCTGCTGGTCGACGACAGCGACGGCGTCGTCCTCGACGCGCTGCGGATCCCGGCCCTGACCGGCGCACCGGGCACGCAGCCGGACCGTACGGGCGTCACCGCGGTCTGGGACACCTGCCGCTCCCTGGTCCGCACGCTGGTGCGCCCCGCCCCCTCGGCCCCGGCCGGCCCGCCTGCCACACACCGGCTGCGCGTCGAGGCGGACGGCATCGTGCTGAACGATCTGGGCCGCCCGGTCGAGTCGGTGACGCTGACCTCGGGCTGCGGCGACGGAATGGCCGAGGTCACGATCCACGCGCCGGGCGGCGACCCGATGACCACGGAGGCCAAGGCCGTCACGGTCTCCGGCGCGGACTTCCGCTACCGGGCGGACATACAGGTGGCCGGACCGGTACGGACCCGGACGTGGACGGTACGGGCGGGGGCCTGGGGACTGATGCTGCCGGTAGCGGAGGGATGACCTCCGCTCGTGGGGCGGAGCCGGTTGCTTCCGCCGCCGGGGCGGCGGAAGGCTACGGGTGCCCGCTTCGGTATCGGTCCGGCCTCGGGGGTGGCCGGCGCCGTCAGGCGTCCCGTGAGCCCTCGGCCGTCGGCAGGTCCAGGGTCTTCCGGTGCTCCTCCCAGCGATCCATCATCGCGCCCAGCTCCGACTGCATGAACTCGAAGAACGCCGCCGTCTCGGCGATCCGGGCGCCTGCGGGGGTGTGCTCCCCGAGCGTGCGGGCGCCGTCCCTGAGGGTGTTCTCCCATCGGGTGAGCACCCGGTCGCGGCTTGCGAAGGTGGTGTACCAGATCTCGTTGTGCAGCCGGTAGCGGTCGCGGCGCGAGCCCGGGTCCCGCTCGCGGCCGACCATGCTGACCTGGGTGAGGTAGTTGATCGCGCCGGACACGGCGGCGGGGCTGATCTGCAGGGCCAGGGCGAGCTCGGCCGAGGTCATGGAGGCGTCGTCGTCGGCGAGCAGTGCGGCGAAGACGCGGGACGCCATCCGCTGCATCCCCGCCTCGGTCATCTCCGACGCGAACCGCTCGACGAACCGCGCGACCGCCTCGGCATCCCTGTCCTCGCGCCCCTGGGCGGCGGCACCACTCGCCTCGCGTGTGTCCGCGGTTTCGCTGCTCATCAACCCCTCGTCCCTCCCACGTCGTCGGGCCCTTGTCACCCGTACTGAGTTTATACGCTTCCTTAACTTCACAAGTTTGTGAAAGTAGCGTACGTTCAAAATCATGACGAAGGCAATCACCGTGGCCGGACTGCACAAGTCGTTCGGCCGGACGCACGCGCTGGACGGGCTCGACCTGGCCGTCGAGTCCGGTGAGGTGCACGGCTTCCTCGGGCCGAACGGATCGGGGAAGTCCACCACCATCCGGGTCCTGCTGGGACTGCTGCGGGCCGATTCCGGCGCCGCCCAACTGCTCGGCCGCGACCCCTGGCACGACGCGGTGGAGCTGCACCGGCGCGTGGCATACGTCCCCGGGGACGTCACGCTGTGGCGCAACCTCTCGGGCGGCGAGGTGATCGATCTGTACGGGCGGCTGCGCGGAGGCCTCGACGGCACCCGGCGCGCGGACCTCGTCGAGCGGTTCGAGCTCGACCCGACGAAGAAGGGGCGGACGTACTCGAAGGGCAACCGGCAGAAGGTGGCCCTGATCGCCGCGTTCGCCTCCGATGTGGACCTGCTGATCCTGGACGAGCCGACCAGCGGGCTCGACCCCCTGATGGAGGAGGTCTTCCAGAGCTGCGTCACCGAAGCACGCGACCGCGGGCGGACGGTGCTGCTCTCCAGCCACATCCTCAGCGAGGTCGAGTCCCTCTGCGACCGCGTCAGCATCATCCGGGCGGGCCGGACGGTGGAGACCGGCACACTGGCCGGCATGCGCCATCTGACACGGACGAACATCACCGCCGAGCTGGTGGACGCCCCCGACGGCCTGGCGCGGCTGCCCGGGGTCCACGACCTCGATGTCCGGGGGCATCAGGTCTCGCTCCGGGTCGACACGGACAAGCTGGACGCCGTCCTCAAGTCGCTCTCCGCATCCGGGGTACGGTCCCTGACCAGTACACCGCCCACCCTGGAGGAGCTCTTCCTCCGGCACTACACGGCGGCCCCGGAGCAGAGCACGCGACAGGGCGCCGGTCAGGGCGCGGGGGTGTCGGCGCGATGACTGCCGTGACCATGACCGCGACGGGCCGCACGGGGCGCCGGACGGGGACCGCGCAGCTCGCGGGGACCTGGCCCCTGCTGCGGCTCGCCCTGCGGCGCGACCGCATCATCATGCCGGTCTGGGTGCTCGTGCTCGGCGGGTCCTTCTCGTCCGTCGGGCAGTCCATCGCCTCGCTCTACGGGACGGCCGCACAACGCGCCGAGCTCGCCGCTTCGATGAACGGCAACAGCTCGTTGCGCGCGATGTACGGGCCCGTGTTCGGCGACTCCGTGGGCGCGCTCGTCAGCTGGCGCATGATCGCCTTCGGCGCCGCGCTGGCGGCGGTCATGAGCCTGGTCGTCGTCGTGCGCCATACCCGGGAGGAAGAGGAGACCGGCCGTCAGGAGATGCTCTCCTCCGCCATGGTGGGGCGCCGGGCGCCGCTCACCGCCGCGCTGCTGGCCGCCCTGATCGCCAACGCCGCACTGGGGCTGGTGATCGTGGCGGGGATGACCGCGTCGGGCGCGGGCGGTGCCGGTGCGGTCGCGCTCGCCTCAGCCGTCGCGGGTGTCGGTGCGCTGTTCGCGTGCACCGCCGCGATCGCCGCACAGTTCACCGAGAGCGCGCGGCTCGCGAAGGGGCTGACGGCTGCGGTCATCGGTGCCGCCTTCGTCCTGAAGGCGGCGGGCGACTCGGCGAGGGACGACGGCTCGTCCGTCCTCACGTGGCTCTCCCCACTCGGCTGGGCAGAGAACGTCCGGCCGTACGCGGACGAGCGGTGGTGGGTGCTTCTCGTGACGGCCGGCGCCGTGGCCGTGCAGTGCGCCGTGGCGTACGCGCTGACCGGGCGCCGCGATGTCGGCATGAGCTTCCTCGCCACGCGGCCGGGGCCCGCCCGGGGCCGGATCTCCACCGCCCTGGGCCTCGCGGTGCGCCTCCAGCGCGGCGCGCTCCTGGGGTGGACGGTGTCCTTCGCCGCGGTCGGCGTCGTCTTCGGCGGGCTGACCGGCGGCGCGGCGGATCTCGTCGGGGACAACGAGAAGACGAAGGAGATCTTCGAGCGGATGGGCGGCCAGTCCGGCCTGACCGACGCGTTCCTCGCCTCGATGGTCTCCGTACTCGGCACGGTGGCAGCGCTGTACATCGTCTCCTCGGTGCTGCGGCTGCACGGCGAGGAGACGATGTACAGCG
>NZ_JAELVH010000287.1 GCF_019399235.1 Streptomyces poriferorum
TCGGCGGGGCCGCCGGACTCGGCGAAGTTCCACTGGCCGGTGGCGGCCGGGGTCCCGGGGTACTGGTCCGGGTACGTCCGGTCCGGGTACTCCTGAGCCGTCTGCGGGCCGGGCTGCGGGTATCCGTACGACGTCTGCTGCTGGTTCGGGTCCGGCCAGTGCACCGCGGCGGGCGCGGGCTCCGCGCCGGGCTCGTGACCGTCGGGCCGGCCGTGCCGGTCCTGCTGGTCCCGTGGGTCCGGCCGGCCCTGCTGGTCCCGTGGGTCCGGCCGGCCCTGCTGGTCCTGCTGGTTCGGTGTCTGGACGACCCAGCTGCCGGTGGCCGCCGGGTCGAGGCCGGCCGCGGGGGTCAGCGGCAGGATCATCGGCGGCACGTACCCCTGGCCGGGCGCGGCCAGTGGCACGTTCGCCAGGTCCTCGGGCGGCAGATGGACGAAGGCGGTCGCCTCGGCGTCGTACTCACCGCCCTGCGGGGTCGGTTCCCAGCCCCCGCGCCGGTCGGCGTGGTCCTCGTTGCTCATGACAGTGCCCTCCCCAGCGCTCGTCGGGCCAGCGCGGCGACGGTGCGCCGCAGGTGCAGTACGGCGGGGGGCAGCGGTGGCGCCTGACCCCCGTCGGCGGGTGGTGCCTGGTCCGGGATGCAGGCCGCGGCGACGTACTCGCCGAAGGCGGCCAGCGCGTCGGGGGCCAGGCCGCGTTCGGCGTCCCAGTCGATCAGTGAGGCGATCCAGCGCTCGGCCTCCAGCGGCCGCAGCGGCATCGGCGCGATGGCGCCGACCGCGCAGCGCACTCCCCGCCGGGCCGGGTCGAGCACGATCGCGACGGAGGCGGTGGCCCGGCCGGGGCCGGTCCGTCCGGTCGCCTTGAGGAAGACCTGCGGGGCGTGCAGCAGCGGGACGCGGACGAAGCCGATCAGCTCGGCGGGCTCCAGCATCTCGCGGCCCGCCAGCAGGTGCGAGACCGGGATCTCACGGCGTGCGCCGCCGGGGCCGGCGATGACGAGCTCGGCCTCCAGGGCGGCGAGCACCGGCAGGGCGTCGCCGGTCGGCGCGGCGGTCGCGATGTTGCCGCCCAGCGTTCCGGCGTTGCGGATCTGGGGCGGGCCGGCCGCGCGCGCGGACGCGGCGAGCGCGGGGATGAGGGCGGCGAAGTCGGGCCGCCCCATGCGTGCGTGGGTGAGACCGGCGCCCAGCAGGGCATGACCGTCCTGGTAGTGCCAGCCGCGGAGTTCGCTGATCCTGCCGAGGCCGACCAGTGCGGAGGGGCGCAGGAGCCCCTTGTTGACGGCCGCCATCAGGTCCGTGCCGCCTGCCACGGGGACGGCGGCGGGCATGGCGCCGAGTGCCGCCACGGCCTCGTCCAGCGAGGCAGGCAGCGTGACGGACTGCGTCGCCTGCGGTGCGTGCGTGGTCAACCCAGCTGCCCCTTCCCGGTGTCCCGGCGTCCGGCCTGTTTCGCCGTACGGTACGTGCTCAGAGCCCGGACGTGGCAACTCTGGCACATCTTCGGACCGGCCCGACGCGAGGGTCCGCGAAGGGCATATCCGTCCCCGGCCAGGGGAATGGTCCCTTTTCGCACCTCTTCGGCGCAGAGCGTGAATTGCCGCTGTTCCACGCGCTTGTACGACTTGTCCGCTCCGGCGAGCGGCGGCTCCCCCGGGGAGATCTCCCGCCGCGAACGGCACCGCCACCACGGTCCCCGGGACCGTGGTGGCGGCAACCGGACCGCGTCCGGACTCACACGTTCGGGGGTGTTCCCTCGATCGGTCGTCCGAGGATCCCGGGGCGCCGCTGCCACGGCAACGGGCCGCCCGGCGGCCGGTAGTCGACACCGAGCGCGTCAAGTCGCCCGTAGTGCGTGGCCATACGGCGCTCGAAGTCCGCGAAGTCCCGGTCCGCGGGGGCGGGCAGGGCCGACCAGGCGACCTCGGCGAAGGCCGCGAGGCGGGGGAAGACCTGGTAGTCGACGCGGGCCCGGTTCTGCATGACCTCGGTCCACACGTTGGCCTGGGTGCCGAGCACGTGCCGGGCCGCCTCCTCGGAGAGGGCCGGCGGTACGGGTTCGAAGCGGTAGACGTCCTCCAGCGTGCGGACGTACCCGATGGGCATGGGCTCGTCGGGACCGCCGTGCTGACGGTGGTCCAGGTACACCTGCTGCTCCGGGCACATCACCACGTCGTGCCCGGCCTCGGCGGCCGCGATGCCGCCCGCGTACCCGCGCCACGAGGAGACGGCCGCACCCTCGGCGAGACCGCCCTCCAGGATCTCGTCCCAGCCGATGAGCCGCCGGCCGCGCGCGGTGAGCCAGCTGTCGAAGTGCCTGATGAACCAGGACTGCAGCTCGTCCTCGTCGGCGAGACCGAGTTCCCTGATGCGGGCCTGGGCGGCCGGCGACTGCTTCCACTGGTCCTTCGGGCACTCGTCGCCACCGACGTGGACGAACGGCGAGACGTCCGCGGGGAAGAGCTCCAGCAGTTCCTCGAAGACGCCCTCGAAGAAGCGCAGGGTGTGGTCGGAGGGCGCGAGCACGTTCGGGTTGACGCCCCAGTTGTCCCAGACGGTCAGGGCGGCGGTGTCGACGACGTCCGTGTTGCCCAGCTCCGGGTAGGCGCTGATGGCGGCCTGCGAGTGGCCCGGGATGTCGATCTCGGGGACGACCCGGATGTGCCGCTCGGCGGCGTACGCCACGATCTCGCGGATGTCGTCCTGGGTGTAGTAACCGCCGTGCGGGGTCTCGTCCCAGAGCTCGGACGCCCGGTGGCCGTACTTCGTACGCGAACGCCACGCGCCCACCTCGGTCAGGCGCGGGTAGCGCTTGATCTCGACGCGCCAGCCCTGGTCGTCGGTGAGGTGGAAGTGGAAGACGTTCAGCTTGTGGGCGGCGAGGAGGTCGAGGTAGCGCAGGACGTCGTCCTTCGGCAGGAAGTGCCGTGACACGTCGAGCATCAGGCCGCGCCAGCCGAAGCGGGGCCGGTCCTCGATGTCCGTGAACCCGAACGCGGCCGTGGAGCCGCCGGCGGGCGCCCGGCGGAAGGCCTCGGGCCCCAGCAGCTGACGCAGCGTCTGGGCGCCCCAGAAGACCCCGGCGGGGCCGCCGCCCGTGATCACGACGCCCTCGTCGGGCGTGGTGGTCAGCCGGTAGCCCTCGGACGCCAACGACGGGTCGACGCGCAACCGGATGGCGCGCGCCGCCCCCTCGCCGCCCGGCGCGAGCGGCAGGCCGAAGGCCGCGCCGAGCGTGGTGCGCAGCCAGCGCTCGGTGGACCCGGTGCCGGGAGCCGCCGTGATGGTGGTGGACGCGTCCAGCACGAATCCGCACCGGCCCTGGTCACCGGCGCGCACGGGGGCCGGGATCAGATCCATGTTCATGACGTCAGTCCTTAACCGCTCCGCCCAGTCCCGAGACCAGGCGTCGCTGTACGAGTACGAAGAAGACCAGCACGGGGACGGTCATCACCGTCGAGGCTGCCATGATCCCGCCCCAGTCGTTCTCATCGGGTTTGAAGAAGACCAGCAGTGCCATCGGGAGCGTCGACTGGGAGGTGTCGCTGATGATGAAGGACTTCGCGAAGAGGAAGTCGTTCCAGGTGGAGATGAACGAGAAGACGCTGGTCGCCACGAGCCCGGGGAAGACCAGCGGGAAGAGGATCTGCCACAGGAAGCGGGTACGGCTCGCGCCGTCGATGTACGCGGCCTCCTCCAGCGCCTCGGGGACGGCCTTGACGAAGCCGCGCAGCATCCAGATCGCGAACGGCAGCGAGAAGGCGAGGTGGGGCAGGATCAGCGAGCCGAGCGTGTTCAGCTGGCCGAAGTCCCGCATGAGGAAGAACAGCGGGATCGTCAGCGCCTCGACCGGCACCATCTGCGCGACCAGGAACATGATCAGCAGCGTGGTGCGGAAGCGGAATCTGAACCGGGTCACCGCCGTGGCCGCCAGGAAGGCGATCAGCGCGGAGACGATGACGACCGTCCCGGCGACGAGCAGGCTGTTGAGGAAGTAGCGCCCGAAGTCCTGCTGCTGGAAGACCCGGCGGAAGGAGTCGAGGGACGGTGACAGGGTCCACGGCCGCGGGTGCGCGGACTGGACCTCGCCCGCCGGCTTGAGGGCGGAGAGCACCATCCAGTACAGCGGGAAGGCGACGGCGGCGGCGATCAGCAGGGCCGCGGCCTCGGCGGCGAGCCGGCCCGGCCGGCGGACGCGCAACAGGGACGGCAGGCTCACAGTTCCTCCCCCTGGCGCCGCATCAGGCGCAGATACACGAGCGTGACGGCCAGCAGGATCACCAGCATCACGACGCCGATCGCCGAGCCGAGGCTGTACTGCGAGGACGCGAACGCCTTCTGGTACGCGTACACGTTGAGCACCAGGTTCTGGCCGGCGATGCCGCCGCCGCCCGTCATGACGTAGATCTGGGTGAAGACCTTGAAGTCCCAGATGACCGACTGGATGGTGACGACGACCAGGATCGGCCGCAGCATCGGCGCCATGACCGACCGCCAGATCCGCCACTGCGAGGCGCCGTCCAGCGCGGCCGCCTCCAGCACTTCCGCGGGGATCGCCCTGATACCCGCGTACACGGTCACCATCACGAACGGGAAGGAGCACCACAGGACTTCGAGGAGCACCAGCGCGAAGGCGCTGTAGCGCCCGTACGTCCAGGAGAAGTCGCCGAGTCCGAGCACCCGGTTGACCGGTCCGAAGTCGGCGTCGAAGAGGAAGACCCAGACGGTCGACCCGGTGATCGCGGGGGTCGCCCAGGCGCCGAGCGCGGCCATCATCAGGGCGAGCCGGGGCACGGCCCGCACCCGGGTCAGCAGGACGGCCAGCGCGCATCCGGTGAACAGGGTGGCCAGCACACAGGCCGCGGCGAAGACCACGGTAGCCAGGAGCACCTGCCAGAACTGGCTGTCCCGGAAGAGCGTGGCGTAGTTGCCGAAACCCTGGAAGGTGGCGGGTTCGCCGCCGCTGACCTGGGCCTGGGTGTACTCCAGGAAGGAGATCAGGCCCAGTTGGTAGATCGGGTAGACCAGCAGCCCGCCGAGCAGGACGAGTGCGGGCAGCAGGTAGAGCCAGGGGGTCCGGCCCGGCCGCCCGGCGGGTGAGGCCGGGCGGCGGCGCCGGAGCGGGCGGAGAGGGGGACCGTCCGTGCCGGGTGCGGTGGGCGCTTTGTACGCCGTGCTGTTCGACGTCATCGTCAGCCCGCGTCGGCGAACGCCGCGTCCATCTTCTTCGCCGCGTCGTCCGAGGCCTTCGCCACGTCCTTACGGCCGCTGACGATCTCCTGGAACATCGTCGGCAGGATCAGCGAGGAGTCGATCTGCCCCCAGGCCGGGGAGGCGGGGACGAACTTGGTCCCCGAGCCCAGCGTGGTGACGAACGGTGCGACGAACGGCTCCCGCTTCGCCGCGTCGGCCCGCACGTCCGTGTACGTCGGCAGGAAGCCCATCGCGTCGAACATCTTCGCCTGGGTCTCCTTGCCGGTGAGCGCCTTCATCAGGTCGACGGCCAGGGTGCGGTGCCCGGTACTCCTCAGCACGCCGATGTTGTTCCCGCCCGCGAACGCCGGGGCGACGGAGCCCTCGGCCAGGCCCGGCAGCGGGACGACGGCGTACTTGCCCCTGACCGTGCCGGCCTCGACGGCGGTGTGGCTGAAGTCGCCGCCGACGGCCATGGCGGCCTTGCCGGCGGCGAAGGCGGTGACGGTCGCGTTGCCGCCCATGGCGGCGCACTTGGCGGCCGGGCAGTTGGTGTCGCCGAAGAGCGAGGTGTAGGCCTCGATGCCCTTGCGGGCCTTGTCGCTGTTGATGGCCGCCTTGTACGCGGACCCGCTCCCGTCGGCCAGTTCGCCGCCGTTGGCCCAGATGAACGGCATCGCGCCGTAGGTGTAGGCGCCTCCGACGGCGAGCCCGTACAGGTCCGGCTTCTCCTTGTGGATCTTCTTCGCCGTGGATATCAGCTCGGCCTGGGACTTGGGGGCCTTGATCCCCAGGTCCGCGAAGACGTCGGTTCGGTAGTACAGCGCCCGTACGCCGACGAAGAGCGGGGCCCCGTAGACCTTGCCGTCGACCGTCACGGACTCCTTGGCCGTCGGGTCGGTGTCCTCGGCGTCGTCCCAGGCGGCGAACTCCGCGCTCACGTCGGCCAGTCCGCCGTCCTTGACGTAGCCGGCGGTGTCCGTGTTGCCGTACTCGATGAGGTCCGGGGCGCTCTTCGGGTCGTTGAACGCGGCCTTGACGCGCTGGGCGCGGGTCTCGACCGGGATGTACTCGATCTCGACCTTCGCGTCCTCGTGGGTCTTCCTGAAGCCCGCGACGGCGGCGTCGACGACCTTCTCCTTGGGCTTGTTGCCGACCTCCTGGAACAGCCAGACGCGCAGCGTGCCGGTCTTCTCGTCCTTCTTGGCACCGGTGTCCGAGGTCTGCGGCGCACCGCAGGCTGTGGCGGTCAGGCCGGCCAGCACGAGGGCTACGGCCGGGGCGGCAATGCGGGCAGAAAGCTTCATCCGGGAACCCCTACCGGTAGGCGTTGCACCATGTGCAACGCTCGTTTCGTTCTGCACAACTCGCAGGAGCGTAGGTCCGGACCAGGGTGCCGACAAGTGGTCTCCACCACTCTGTGACCCGCGGACGCACCCCGTGCAACGCCGGCGGTCCCGTACGAGGAAGTGCCGCGGCCTCACACGAAGAAGAGCCCCCGGGGCACGCGGTCGCGTGCCCCGGGGGCTCTCCCCGGGCTGTTCGTGGTGGCGCCGGGACTACTTCTTGTCCTTGCCGCCCTTGCCCTTGTCCTTGTCGCCGCCGGCGCCCATGGACTCGTAGATCTCCTTGCACATGGGGCAGACCGGGTACTTCTTGGGGTCGCGCCCCGGTACCCAGACCTTGCCGCACAGCGCGACCACGGGGGTGCCCTCCAGGGCACTCGCCATGATCTTGTCCTTCTGGACGTAGTGGGCGTAGCGCTCGTGGTCGCCGTCGCCGTTCGACACCTGTGGTGTCGGCTCCACGAGGGTTCCGGTGCCTGACCCGCGCTCGGGCTCAAGAGTGCTCATAACCGCCAAGCGTACTGAAAGCCCGGGCATCAGTTCAGCGAAGGGTCGTCCGGATAGGTGGCGATCATGGCCAGTTCGCTGCGCTGACGGCGCAGGACCGCCCGCCAGAGACTCTCCGGACGGGGTGAGGAGACGTCGCCGGGTTCCGACTCGACGACGTACCAGGCGCCCTCGGACAGCTCGGACTCCAGCTGGCCGGGCCCCCAGCCCGCGTAACCGGCGAAGATCCGCAGCGAGCCGAGGGCGGCGGCCAGCAGCTCAGGAGGCGTCTCCAGGTCCACCAGGCCGATCGCCCCGTACACCCGGCGCCAGCCCAGGGGGCCCTCGTCGCCGGGGATCACCGCGACGCCGAGCGCCGAGTCCAGTGAGACGGGGCCGCCCTGGAAGACGACATCGGGCTCTCCGGTCAGCTCCGCCCAGGAGGCGAGGATGTCACCGACGCCGACCGGGGTCGGGCGGTTCAGGACCACGCCGAGCGAGCCCTCCTCGTCGTGGTCGAGGAGCAGCACCACCGCGCGGTCGAAATTCGGGTCCGCCAGGGCGGGTGTGGCCACGAGCAGCCGCCCTGTGAGCGAGGACACCTCGGTCATGGCAGAAATGATCCCGCATCTTCGTCCTCCGCGGGGGCCAAGTGACCCGGTCGTCGCCCTGGGTGCCCGAGCGCAGCTCAGGGCGCACGGGTGCACGAGGAGCGCACGGCGGGACAGGTGATCCGGACGGTAACCCTCCGCAAGATCGGGAGAGCACAGCGTGTTGTGGCGGATTCATGACGTTCGTACACCCCCCGTTCTCTTACGGAAGGGGGGTGCCTGGCCATTACCCTTTCGTTTGGCCCCCTGCCCGACCACTCCGGAACGCGAGATTCATGACCGGCACAGACGATGTCCTGCTTGTCCACGGCGGAACCCCGCTGGAGGGCGAGATCCGCGTCCGAGGCGCCAAGAACCTGGTGCCGAAGGCAATGGTCGCCGCGCTGCTCGGCAGCGGGCCCAGCCGGCTGCGCAACGTGCCCGACATCCGCGATGTGCGGGTGGTGCGCGGGCTGCTGCAGCTGCACGGCGTGACGGTCCGTCCGGGTGACGAACCGGGCGAGCTGATCCTCGACCCCACTCATGTCGAGAGTGCGAACGTCGCCGACATCGACGCCCACGCGGGCTCGTCGCGCATTCCGATCCTCTTCTGCGGCCCGCTGCTGCACCGGCTGGGCCACGCGTTCATCCCGGGGCTCGGCGGCTGCGACATCGGCGGCCGGCCGATCGACTTCCACTTCGACGTGCTGCGCCAGTTCGGCGCGACGATCGAGAAGCGGGCGGACGGCCAGTACCTGGAGGCCCCGCAGCGGCTGCGCGGCACCAAGATCCGGCTGCCGTACCCGTCGGTCGGCTCGACCGAGCAGGTGCTGCTGACCGCGGTGCTCGCCGAGGGCGTCACCGAGCTGTCCAACGCGGCCGTGGAGCCGGAGATCGAGGACCTCATCTGCGTACTGCAGAAGATGGGCGCGATCATCTCGATGGACACCGACCGGACCATCCGGATCACCGGTGTCGACCGCCTCGACGGATACACGCACCGTGCGCTCCCGGACCGTCTGGAGGCCGCCTCCTGGGCGTCCGCCGCGCTGGCGACCGAGGGCAACATCTACGTCCGCGGCGCCCAGCAGCGCTCGATGATGACGTTCCTGAACACCTTCCGCCGGGTCGGCGGGGCCTTCGAGATCGACGACGAGGGCATCCGCTTCTGGCACCCGGGCGGCGCGCTGAACGCGATCGCGCTGGAGACGGACGTGCACCCCGGTTTCCAGACCGACTGGCAGCAGCCGCTGGTCGTGGCGCTGACGCAGGCCGCGGGCCTGTCGATCGTCCACGAGACGGTGTACGAGTCCCGGCTCGGCTTCACCTCGGCGCTGAACCAGATGGGCGCGCACATCCAGCTCTACCGCGAGTGCCTGGGCGGCTCCGACTGCCGCTTCGGCCAGCGCAACTTCCTGCACTCCGCGGTCGTGTCCGGGCCTACGAAGCTGCAGGGCGCGGATCTGGTCATCCCGGACCTGCGCGGCGGTTTCTCGTACCTGATCGCCGCCCTGGCGGCCCAGGGGACGTCCCGCGTGCACGGGATCGACCTGATCAACCGCGGCTACGAGAACTTCATGGACAAGCTGGAGAAGCTCGGCGCGAAGGTGGAGCTGCCGGGCGGCTCGCTGGTCTGACGAGGGGCATCCCGGGGGCCGACGGCCCCCGGGATGCCCCTCCGGGCCCCGGAACGGTGTTCTGCGGCCCGTACGCCGAAGGGCGGCCACCCTGGTCGGGGTGACCGCCCTTCGTCGTGCTCAGGGGGTGTTACTTACCCTTGGCGGCTTCCTTGAGCTTCGAGCCCGCGGAGACCTTCACGCTGTAGCCGGCCGGGATGTTGATCGGGTCGCCGGTCTGCGGGTTACGAGCGGTGCGAGCGGCACGGTGGGTGCGCTCGAAGGTCAGGAAACCGGGGATGGTGACCTTCTCGTCGCCCTTGGCGACGATCTCACCGACGGTCTCGGCGAGCGCGGCCAGCACTGCGTCGGCGTCCTTGCGAGTCACCTCGGCGCGGTCGGCCAGGGCGGCCACCAGCTCACTGCGGTTCATGTTGTTACTCCCGTGTTCTTCTTGCCTGTGAGGCGTGAGATCGAAGCCGATGCTGCCAGGGCCCTCGGACAGTCCCCGGACCCGGGTCCGTTTTTAGACGTTCGCGCCCCGTGGGGTCTCCCCCGGACGAAGTCCTTGGGAAAGCATCCTGCCCCCACCTGCGGCGGGAAAGCCAATCCGGCACCCTCCGGAGTCACACGAAAAGCACCACTGCCTCGTCGTGGTGACGTTCCGTCGACTCCCCAAAAGCGGTCCGCACCTGATGCGGGGCTCCGCGGGACGCGTCGCCCGCCCACCCTAAAGGGGCGTTTGGGGCGCCGCGACCCGCGACGCGCCGGACATCAGACGGACGTGGGGCCCGTCACAGCCGAGCCGGCGGCCTTCGCGGCGTCCCGGACCGCTCCCGCGACCGCTCCGGCGACCTTGTCGTTGAAGACCGACGGGATGATGTAGTTCGCGTTCACCTCGTCCTCGGCGACGACGTCGGCCAGCGCGCGCGCGGCGGCGAGCATCATCTCCGTGTTGACGGTGCGGGACTGAGCGTCCAGCAGGCCGCGGAAGACGCCCGGGAAGACCAGGACGTTGTTGATCTGGTTGGGGAAGTCGGAGCGGCCGGTGGCCACGACGGCCGCCGTCCGGCGTGCGATCGCCGGGTCGACCTCGGGGTCCGGGTTCGCAAGCGCGAACACGATCGCACCCTCGGCCATGGCCGCGACGTCGGCGCCGTCCAGGACGTTCGGGGCCGAGACGCCGATGAAGACGTCGGCGCCCACGACCGCCTGCTTGAGGGTGCCGGTGACGCCCTCGGGGTTGGTGTTGTCGGCGATCCAGCGCAGCGGGGAGTCCGGGGTGGCGTCCACCAGGTCCTCGCGGCCGGCGTGCACCACTCCGTGGATGTCGGCGACGACGGCGTGCTTGACGCCCGCGGCGATGAGCAGCTTCAGAATGGCCGTGCCGGCCGCTCCGGCACCGGACATGACGACCCGTACGTCCCCGATCCCCTTGCCCACCACGCGCAGGGCGTTGGTCAGGGAGGCCAGGACGACGATGGCGGTGCCGTGCTGGTCGTCGTGGAAGACGGGGATGTCGAGGGCCTCGCGCAGCCGGGCCTCGATCTCGAAGCAGCGCGGCGCGGAGATGTCCTCCAGGTTGATGCCCGCGAAGCCGGGGGCGATCGCCTTGACGATCTCGACGATCGCGTCGGTGTCCTGGGTGTCCAGGCAGATCGGCCAGGCGTCGATGCCGGCGAAGCGCTTGAAGAGTGCCGCCTTGCCCTCCATGACGGGGAGGGCGGCCATCGGGCCGATGTTGCCGAGGCCGAGCACCGCGGAGCCGTCCGTCACGACTGCGACGGAGTTGCGCTTGATGGTGAGACGCCGGGCGTCCTCGGGGTTCTCGGCGATCGCCATGCAGACCCGGGCCACACCGGGGGTGTAGATCATCGAGAGGTCGTCACGGTTGCGGATGGGATGCTTCGAGGCCATCTCGATCTTGCCGCCGAGGTGCATCAGGAACGTACGGTCGGAGACCTTGCCGAGGACGACGCCCTCGATGTCCCGCAGACCTTCGACGATCTCGTCCGCGTGCGACGTGGAGGAAGCGGCGATCGTGACGTCGATCCGCAGCTTCTCGTGGCCTGAAGCGGTCACGTCGAGGCCGGTGACCGAACCGCCGGAGGACTCCACGGCCGTGGTCAGCTGGGAGACCGCTGTGCCGCTCGCGGGCACCTCCAGCCTGACCGTCATCGAGTACGAGACGCTGGGCGCCGTTGCCATGGCCGAGTCCTTCGCTTTCCTTAGCTTCATTGCTATGCGTGGCCGGAACCACCTCTCTCCGGACACGCCTTCCGATATTCGCACCTACCGACGGGTAGCCGGTAATGACTGCCGCACTTCGGAAAGTGTTTTCCACCATACGAGATATGAGGGCCTCAGCGGAACCCCCGCCGGCCCTGAATCCGGCCCGTAAACAGAAACAGACCCACGCCACCGGAGGGTGACGCGGGTCTGTCTTCTTCAGTTGAGCGGCACCGACCCGCCATGCTCGCCTCGCGGCAAGTGGTCGCTCGAAGCGACGAAGGTTGGGCCCGGGGGCTTGGATCGAGCCGGTGCCGACTCCAGGCTAACAAAGACCCCGGGGAAGTGATTCCCCCAGCGCAGGTTGACCGAAAAATGGGCTCCCGCGCCGGGCCCGTCAGTCCCTGAGCAGGTCCGGTACCCCGCCCTCGTCCGGCAGGTCCCGCTCCCCCGAGACGACCGTGAGCTGCTGTGTCGCCCGCGTCAGCGCCACGTACAGCACCCGCAGCCCCGCCGGGGACTCGTCCGCGATCTCCGCGGGCGAGACGACGACCGTGGCGTCGTACTCCAGGCCCTTCGCCTCCAGGCTGCCGAGCGCCACCACGCGCTCGCCGAGCTCCGCGAGCCAGCCACGGGCCTGCGCCCGCCGGTTCATCGCGACGACGACGCCGACCGTGCCGTCCACCTCGCCGAGCAGCCGCCGCGCCTCCTCCCGCACGGTCCCGGCCAGATCGCCGTCCCGTACGGTCTCGAAGCGCGGCTTCACGCCCGTGGAGCGGACCGCCGCCGGGGACTCCATGCCCGGCATGGCGAGCGCCAGGACCTTGGCGGCGAGCTCGGCGATCTCCGCCGGGTTGCGGTAGTTGACGGTCAGCGTGAAGTTCCGGCGCGGGCGGCTGCCCAGCGCCTCGTCACGGGCCGCCGACGCCTCGTCCGGATCGGACCAGGAGGACTGCGCCGGGTCGCCGACGATCGTCCAGGTGGCGTGCCGGCCGCGGCGGCCGACCATCCGCCACTGCATCGGCGTGAGGTCCTGCGCCTCGTCGACGATGACGTGCGCGTACTCCGTGCGCTCCGCCGCGAGCCGCTCGGCCCGCTCCCACTGGGTCTCCTCGCGCTGCGGCATCAGTTCCTCGAGACCGGTGAGCTGGTCCAGCGGGTCGAACTCGCGTTTGCGCTTGGGCCGGTGCGGTGCCCCGAGCAGGGTCTGCAGCTCGTCGAGGATCGCCACGTCGTGGACCGACAGCGGACCGCGGCCCTCCGCGTCCAGACGCTTCAGGGAGCGCGCGAGCCGGCGCACCTCGCCCTGGTTGAGGGTGCGGCGCGCCCACCGGGCGAGCCGCTTCTCGTCGGCCATGGCCGCGAGTACCCCGCGCGGGGTGAGCTCGGGCCACCAGGCGTTCAGGAACTCGATGAACGGCCTCTCGGTGGAGACGTCCTCGTCGAACGACGAACGCAGTTCGGCCGCCAGCTCCTGATCGGTGTAGCGGCCCCGGCCCGACGACCTGTTCCAGAGCGCGTCGAGCAGCAGTTTGCGGGCGCGCGGGCGCAGCAGGTTGACCGGCGCGGTGCCGCTGAGCACGTTGTTGCGGATGCGCCGGAGCTCGTCCTCGTGCAGTTCGACCCGGGCTCCGAAGGCGACCACCCTGAGCCGGGTGGGGGTGGCGGCCTCCTGAGGGGCCTCCTCCGCCTCGCCGAAGGCCAACTGGCCGTCCTGCGACGGGGCAGGGCGGGACAGCGGCTGTTCCAGCGCCCCGCGGGCCGCCTTGCGCAGCACGTGGAGCATCCGGGAGGAGCCCTTGATGCGCGCCACGGCCGGTTCGTCGTAGGTGGTGGCGCCCTCGGTGCCGGTCGCCTCGTCGGAGAGCGAGCCGACCGCACGGATCGCGACCTGGCCCTCCTCGCCGAGCGAGGGCAGCACACCCTCGGTGTACGCGACGAGCAGCGGCGTCGGTGAGACGACGAGGATGCCGCCCGCGTAGCGCCGCCGGTCCTGGTAGAGCAGGTACGCGGCCCGGTGCAGGGCGACCGCGGTCTTGCCGGTGCCGGGACCTCCGGAGACCTCGGTGACCGAGGCGGCGGGGGCCCGGATCACCAGGTCCTGCTCGGCCTGGATGGAGGAGACGATGTCCCGCATGGTGTGGCTGCGGGCCTGTCCGAGCGCCGCCATCAGGGCGCCGTCCCCGATGACGGGCAGCGTGTCGCCGCCCAGGTACGCGGTCAGCTCGGGCCGCATCAGGTCGTCCTCGACCCCGAGGACCCGGCGGCCCTTGGAGCGGATCACCCGGCGGCGTACGACCCGGCCCGGTTCCTTCGGCGTCGAGCGGTAGAACGGTGCGGCCGCCGGGGCGCGCCAGTCGATGACCAGCGGCGCGTAGTCGGAGTCGAGGACCCCGATCCGGCCGATGTGCAGCGTCTCGGCGATATCGGCGGTGCTGTCCTCCCGTACGGCGTCGTCGGCCGGTTCGACGGAGGTGAACGCGCCGTCCGGGCCGCGCTCACCGTCCTTGCCGAGCAGCAGGTCGATCCTTCCGAAGAGGAAGTCCTCGAACTCGCTGTTCAGCCGGTTGAGATGGATTCCGGCACGGAACACCTGGGCGTCACGTTCGGCGAGCGCTCCCGGTGTACCCACCTGGCCGCGCTTGACGGCGTCATTCATGAGAAATTCCGCCTCGTGGATCTTCTCCTCGAGGCGGTGGTAAACACGGTCGAGATGTTCCTGCTCGACACCGATTTCCCGGTCCCGCAACGAATCGACAGCGGCATCCTGCGCGGCCACCGAGGCCCCCTTCTGACGTGCATTGGGCAGCCGTCAACCCTATGCGAAGGGGGGCCGTCGCGCACCTGCCGCAGGTATCGATCTCGCGCGCCGGGATATCGATTGCGTGTCGGTGGCCCCGTGGACCCGTCAGACGCCGACGCTCACCAGCCGTTCACCGTCGAACGTACGTACGTCGAAGTGGTCGATGTCCGCCCGGTCCATGGCCGCCCCGCCGTGCACGTAGAGCGGGTATCTGGCGGTGGGGTGGGTGGAGTCCGTGATGCCGTATCCCCACTTCGGGACGGACCAGGAGGTGACGACCTCCTCCTCGCCGGTCTTCGAGACGGCGATCAGCCGGCACTTCTGCGGGCCCTTCACGTTCTTCAGCTCCAGCACGGTGTGGGTGCCCCAGGCCTTCGGCTCCATGCCGACCGTGGCATCGACCGCGGTGACGGGGTCGGTG
>NZ_JAELVH010000288.1 GCF_019399235.1 Streptomyces poriferorum
CGAGTTCAATCTCAGTAGTTTCAGCCAGAAACTAATGACCGAAGGGACCGAACCGGCCGGATTCCCACGGCCGGTCGGGCCCCTCGCGATCCTGATCCGCTCCGGTGAGCAGGGGTGTCCGCGGTTCGAGCGGATGCCGCCCTCGGCACAGGGCCGGGAATCAGCAGCGGAAGACCGTCAACGACCGGCCACGGCCCGCCCGTTCCATTTGGTTCCCGATCCGGAGGGGTGTGTTCAGGGCCACACCCCGGCGCGCCGCCATGTGCGGGTTTCCGCTGGCAGGGACCCTGTTTGTTCACGCTCCCGGAACGGAAGGGAAGGAATCCGGCGCTATCGTTCCTACGGCGCGAAATCGCTCAGCACACCACTGACATTGAGCACTTGGTGGCACTTCGATGCCTGCTTGCCGGTCGCCGGAGTCCCTGGTTTGGAACAGGTCACGGAAACGGTGACCTTGTCGTTCTGTTGAATCCGAATGGGGGTGACCCAGTGATAGTCCTGGTTGCGGAACGTCTCCAGAGCAATGGTGGTGATCTTCCGCTCGCCGAAGGAGATGGTCAACACCCCTTCGTCCCCCTGGAAGTTCGCCACCACGATGTCGGTGACACCGAAGACCTTTCCCTGCGGAACCGGATAGGTCCCGTCCCTCTCGGCTCCGGCATCCGTCTGCACGTCGATGGTCTGGGAGCTCTGCTGGGCGTTCGCCCCGCCGCCGCCCGTCGAACCCGAGCCGCCCGTACCGGCACCGCCGGTCCCGTCCGTCCCCGTCCCGGCGCTCTCCCCCTGCTTCTGGCCCTGCCCGCCGGCCGGGTCGCCGCCGCCCGTGGTGCCACCGGTCGCCGCACCGCCCTGCGGCCGCTCCTTGTTCTCCTCCTGGGCCGCCGCGGCGCCGGCCTCCTTCGCGGTGCTGCGGACGGCGGGGCGTACCAGCGCGAACCACGCCACCAGCAGCGCGAGCAGGGCCGCCAGGACGATCAGCAACCACTTCGGCAGCAGCGGGAGTTGCGCGAACTCACCGGGCAGGGGTTCCGGACGTCCGGGCCGGTCGGCCTCCGTGTCCGTCCCCTCGCTCTCCGCCACCCGGACCTCGAACGGCCAGGTCGTGGGGGCGCCGAACCAGATCAGCTTCCGGGCCCGCACCCGCAGGCCCGACTCGGCGGACTCGCCCGGCTTCAGGCTCAGGCGCTCCGGTGTGAAGGCGAGGCGGAGCTCCTCGCCCTCCTGCTTCCCGGTGAACACGACATCGACGGGAGCGTTCCCACGGTTCTGTACCGAGGCCCGGAACCGGGCGCCCAGCCAGCCCCTGCGCCGGCCCGGCTCCAGCCTGGCCCGCAGTTCACTGAACGGCTCGACGACCACCGTCGCCTCGGGAACTGCCACCGATTCGGGGTGCTCCGCCGGCAGGACGCGTACGCCGAGGGGTACTTCGCCCGCCTTGACCTCGTGGGACCGGGGCGGCGCGAGCCGCACCGTCACGGTCTCGGAGGTGCCCGGGTAGAGGGAGACCCGCGCCGGTTCGACCGTGGCCCACGCCGCGCAGTCGCCGACCACTTCGAGGGTGTACGCCTCGACGATGTCGCCGTCGTTGCGCACGGTCAGCGTGGTCGTCGCTTCGGCGCCCGGCGACACCGTCACCGTGGATATGTCGAATTCGGCAGATGTGGTCACGATGCGACGTTAGGCCGCGCCCCGCTCCCGGCAGCAGAGGCGGGAGGGCAACGTGCGGGCAGGTCCGGTGCCCCGGCGGAACACCCGCGCCGTCTCCTGGCCCCCTGCCCGCGCGCCAGGTCTCCCTGTCCGGGGCCGGGAGGAACGTGCACGACATCCGACTTACCGGAAACCGGCGCAACCACCTATCGGGGAACCTGCGGAAGTAGCTGAGGAAGACGAGCACATGACCATGATCACGAAAGATGTGACGCCGACCGTGACGGGCGGCGGCCGCAGCCGCGGCCCCTCCGTGCCGGAGCAACGTACGGAGAGCACGCAGGCTGCGTCGCCGGGGGGCCGGGTCTCCGTGGCCGTGTACGCGGAGGACCTGATCCTGCAGACCGGCATGGTGCACCAGTTGCGCATGCGGCCGGAGATAGAGCTGATACCGGAAGAGGAGGCCGACCGGGCACAGGTCTCCTTAGTAGTGGTGGACCTGGTGAACGAGCCCACCGTCCAGCTCCTGCACCGCCTCCAGCGCAACACCGCCACCCGCACCGGGCTCGTCGTCGGCTTCTTCGAGACGGGGGCGCTGCAGACCCTGATCGAGTACGGCGTCGCCGCCGTGCTGAGGCGTGGCGAGGCCGACCAGGACCGTCTCGTCCATCTGGTCACGGCGATCGCGAAGGGCGAAGGAGTGCTGCCGGGCGACCTGCTCGGGAAACTCCTCGACCACGTCAGCAGCCTTCACCGCACGGTCCTCGACCCCCGGGGGCTGTCGCTCTCCACCCTCACGGCGCGGGAGGCGGAGATGATCAGGCTGGTGTCGGAGGGCTACGGCACCGCGGAGATCGCGCAGAAGACCTCGTACTCCGAACGGACCGTCAAGAACGTGCTCCACGAGGTGGCGGCCCGGCTGGAACTGCGCAACCGGGCCCACGCGGTGGGCTACGCCATGCGGCACGGCCTCATCTGAGGTGCTCCCCGGGAGCCCGCGGCAACGGGCCCCGGGGGCAACGGGCGTTGCCCCCGCGGGGCCCGGGGCTCCGCGGGGCGGGCAGCACCGGGCTCCACGAGCGCGGACGGGCCCGTCGCGGGTTCCCGAAGGGCAGCGTTCTGTGCACCCCTCGCCCTTCACCGCACCACCCCGGCCGCGATATCCAGGAACAGGTACCCGAATCCAGTAACGGGTATCCGATCCGCCCGCAGAGAGCAGAGAGGCGTGCTCCCCATGCGTACGCACAACCCCGGCAAGTCGCCCGTCGCCGGTGAGGCGCGCGGTCCGGTACGCCCGGCCGTCACGGCTCCGGCGACGAACGCCGCGAGCCCGCCCTCCCCCGTGCGGCTCGCCCTGCTGCGCGGTGCCGGAAACGCCGACGTCGTCCAGATGCTGCGGCAGGCGGGACACCCCGGTACGCACGCCGCCGAGGAGGCCCCGCACGGTGCGGGCGAGTGCCACGAGCGGCCCGGGCAGGCTCAGGTGCAGCGTTCCGCCGTGCCCGATGTGCTGCGCTCCGGCGGCCGGCCCCTGGACGACGCCACCCGTACCGACATGGAGTCACGCCTGGGCGCGGACTTCTCCACGGTCCGCATCCACGACGATGCCGCCGCCCGGCGCTCCGCCGCCGAGATCGGGGCCCGCGCCTACACCTCCGGCGATCACGTCGTGATCGGCGACGGCGGAGGCGACCGGCACACCCTCGCCCACGAGCTCACCCACGTCATCCAGCAGCGTCTGGGTCCGGTGGCCGGGACGGACAACGGGAGCGGGCTGCGGGTGTCCGACCCCGCCGACCGCTTCGAGCGCGAGGCCGAGGCGAACGCCCGCCGGGCCCTGTCCGGCCGGGCCTCCGTCCGGGAGGCGTCCGGACCGGACACGGCACAGCGCTCCGTGCGGACCGGGGCCGTGCAGCGAGTCGTCCAGGACCCGGAGAACATCCAGGACCTCTGGACCCACCGGTACTGGCAGGAGCAGGCGGGGAACAGCGCCGCCCAGGCTCCCAAGGCCTCGGGGTCGAGACGTGAACTCCCCACGATCCTCAAGGACGTGGCGAGGAAACTCCTGCGGGACCTGCGTAACGCCGGCCCGCAGGAGAAGGAGCTGCGGCTCTTCCGGACGATGACCGTCGAGGAGGCCGACGCGATCATGAAATGGAAGGGCGACGGCAAGCAAGCAGGCACCGAGGAGTGGTTGGAGGGCGAACGGAACCGGGGTGAAGCGGCCGCCCAGAACTTCCACCATGACAAGAACCTCGACGGGTCCAGGGTCGGAGCGATGCCGGTCAAGAAGCACCTCGGCGACATGGACCAGGCCTACGAGTACTACAGGCGCAACCACGACCAGCACTACGAGTCGGGGCCGAAGGCCGACAACGGCAGGGTCGTCGGCGGCCCGCCGACCCGCGTACTCGAGTTCACGCTCAAGCCCGGCGCCCACCGGCAGCTGTTCACTCCGGAGTACATGGCCCTGGCCGGGAACACCGGCGCACCCGACTCCCTGCGGAGGATCCACGGCGAGAACAGCCAGTTCGAGACGGGCTCGGGCGGCGAGGGGAACCTCACCGGGCGCGTCGGTATGAAGCTCGAGAGCCACGGCGACTTCAGTCTCAGTCTCGGATCGGAGACCGAGGCGACGCAGTTGCTGTTCCAGCTGTTCGTCAAGGACGTCCAGGACGTGACGTCGAGGGCCAGTCACCGGTGGAACAACGAGACGGACGCCTACTGAGGGCTGTCCCGCACATCCGCCGGGGCCGCAAAGGGCACCAGGTCTTCCCCCACCCCGGGTACTCCGGCCCCTGTCCACCGTCGCCCGCGCACACGATGCTCGAACTGGAGAACCATCGACCAGACTGTGAGGTGGACCGTGGGCGGTCCTGCTGGCCCGGCACGCCGTACCCGGTTGCGCCGGCTGAGCGGCGTCGTGGTGTTGCTGGCCCCGCTGCTGGTGGCGGGTTCCGTGTCCGTCCCGCAGGGGGCGACGCCGGCGGCCGCCGCCTCGGACGCGGCGCCCGCGGACACCGGACGGATCGCCTTCGCCGGTACCGGACACCGCAGTCTCGGGCAGCGTTCCTCCGAGACGGCCAGCGCGGACCTGTTCGGCTCCGGTCCCGCCCACTACGACCAGGACGCGTTCGGGCGCGGCGGCGCTCTGGTCTTCACGAGCCTGCGCGACGAGGCGAAACCCCAGGTGTACGTGCGCGGCGCCGACGGTTCCGTACTCCGGCTCACCACCGGCTATGACGCCGCGCACCCCGAACTCTCCGTCGACGGGCGGACCGTGGTGTTCGACTCGGCCGCACCGGGAGCCGGGGATTCGGCGCAGCGTGACCTCTGGTCGGTCGGCGTCGACGGCTCCTCCGATCCCCAGCGGCTGACGGACACGCCCGCGAACGAAACCCATCCGACGCTCTCCCCGGACGGCACCCACATCGCGTACGCGAGCGACGGCGGCCCGGAGCGGGGCACGCAGATCTACGAACGGGACCTGTCCGGTGGGGAGGTGACCTGTGTCAGCGACCCGGCGGAGGGCGACGCGAGCGAGCCGGAGTGGAACCCGGTGGACGACGACGCGCACGAGGACCTGCTCGTGTACACCCTGCACCAGGAGCCCGAGTCGGACACCGACACCGGGAACCGGCTGCGGGTCACCAACGGTCCGGGCACCGAACGCCCACTGCTGACGGGCGACTTCGCCGGCTGGGGCACCCGTTCGGCCGCCTGGCTGCCCGACGGCAACGGTCTGGTCTTCCTCAGCCCCAACACGGACTGCGGCTGCTCCGTCTACGACCATGTGTACCGGGCCGGCTCCCTCGACAACCCCGTACCGGCGATGGAGCTCTCCGAGGACCGGAAGGTGGAGTCCCCGGCCGTGCTCGTGCGGGCGGGCATTCCGGTGGTGATCGTCACCCGCAGGACCACCGTGGATCCGGCCTTCGTCACCCTCCAGGACATGCGGCAGGACGGCTCGGACCCCCGGGACCTCCGGCTCGACGTGCTGCGCGAGGACCCGAAGGCCCTGACCAACACCAGCGACGACCCCGCCGACGACCCGCTGTTCCACCCTTCCGCGGGCTACGACCCCTGGACCGAGCGGCAGACCTACACGCCGAACGGCCGGCAGATCGCCGTGACCCGCTTCGAGGACGTCGACGGCGTGCGGGTCCAGCGGATCTGGCTGGCCGGCACCGACGGGACGAACGAGGCGGTCATGGACCTGGACGGGCGGGGCGCCGGGGACTGGGACACCGACCCCTCCTTCTCCCCGGACGGTACGAAGATGGCGTTCGTCCGGACCTCTCCGGGAGGCGTCGGAGACGCGGCGGGCCCCAGTCAGGTGCTGGTCGCCGATGTCGCCACGAAGAAGATCATCGGCAAGGTGGTGCCGCCCGCGGGGGAGGTGGCCGGTCAAGACGCCCAGCCCGCCTGGTCCTCGGACGGCACCACCCTCGCCTTCACGCGTAACGAGGTGATCCGGGGCCTCGGCGGCATCAAGCACGTCTGGACCGCCCTGGTGAAGGACCTGGACCAGCAGCGGGACCTCAGCGTCACCGGCTGCCCCGGTGAGTGCAAGGTGATCGACGACAGCCCCGCGTTCTCCCCCGACGGCAGGTCCATCGCCTTCAACCGCAAGGACCGCGCCGACCAGATCAACAACCGGGCGAGCGTCGTCGTCACCTCGCCCGACGGCACCGGCTGCCGGGTAGTGCTGCCGTCCGACCGGCGCGACGACCCCGCCGCGTGCGGCGAGCGGATCCCGGACGTCACGGCGACCGGGCCCTACCAGCCGCGTGACGTGGCATGGTCGCCGGACGCCGGGCGGCTGGTGCTGAGCCACCGCCGGGACATCGCGCCGAACTCCCCCGAGCAGCTGTCCGAACTCGATCTCGCCACCGGCACGTTGACCGAGCTGACCGCGACGCTTCCGGGCCGCCAGAAGGAGCCCGCCTTCCAGCAGTCGGTCGACCTGACCCTCACCGCACCGCCCGTCGCCCCTTCCGTCGAGGCCGGTTCCTCGGTGTCGTTGACGGTCACCGTCACCAACCGCGGCCCGGCCCCGTCCCCCGGCACCAGCTGAGCCATCGCCGCGAGGATCGCATCGGCCTCGGCCACCACCCGGGCGGGGGTGACCGAGGGGTGACCGGCCCACCAGGCGTAGTGCTGGGCCACCGTCCGGGCCCGGTCCGTGGCGCCGTCGCCGTATCCGGCGGCCTCCAGCTGGGCGAGGACACCGGCGGCCAGCCGGTAGCGGGAGCCGGCCGGTGACAGCAGGCCGCAGCCGGCGAGCTCACTGAGTGCCGCGTCGGCGTGGGTGTCCCCCACGAGCGCCGGCAGGTGCGCCTGGTGCGGCACCTCGCCGCCGAGTGCGACCGCGAAGCGCAGCGTCTCGCGCGCTGCCGGGCTCAGCCGTGAGCCGAGCAGCGTGGCAGGTGCGGCGCCCTCGCCGAGGCTGGGCAGCGGCACCTCCGCGGCGTCCGTCCCGGCGGTTTCCTCGGCCTCCGGAGCCTCCTCGGCGGGCCGGTTCTCCAGGTAGCCGTACTCGTCGTACGCGGTCGGGTCGGTGCCCAGCAGGTCGCGTTGGCGCAGCAGGGCGCCCGCCTGGACGAAGCGCAGCGGAAGGCCCTCGGACTCGAACCAGAGGTCGCCCGCCCAGTTGGCCTCCTCCTCGGTGAGCTTGCGCTCGACGACCCGCTCCATCAGGTCGATCGAGGCGCCGCGGTCGAGGCCGGCGAGGAAGACCTCTTCGAGGTGGGAGTCGGGACCGGGGGCGGCGATGTCCGGCGTCGTGGCCAGCAGAAAGGCGCATTCGGGCGTGGCGTCGAGGAGCTCGTCCAGGGCGGCGCCACCGAACTCCAGGTCGTCGAGCACGACGACGGCACCGGTCGTCCGGAGCTTCGCCAGCAGCAGTTCCCGGTCCGGGCGGTGCAGCGGCGCGTCGTGAACGGCCTCGAAGAGTCCGTGGAGGAGGTCGGCGACGGTGCGCTTGTGGCCGCTCAGCCGGACGACTCCGTCGGGGGCGAGTTCCGCGCAGTCGGCGGCGACGGCGTCCAGCAGCGCAGTACGGCCGGAACCGGCCGGTCCTGTGAGCCGTACGGAGCGGCCGCGGGCCAGCAGGCGCACCAGGCGTTCGCGTTCGTCGGCCCGCTCCAGCAGCGGCAGCTGGAGGACGGGC
>NZ_JAELVH010000289.1 GCF_019399235.1 Streptomyces poriferorum
TCAGCGCCACCGGCCGCCCGGCGGCACGTACCTCGAAGCGCGTCGTGTCCACCTCCAGCTCCCCCACGGTCAGCACGGCGGGCGCGGCCGGGGCCGCCGCCTTCGACCTCCGGAGCAGTGCCCGTACGCGGGCCGTCAGCTCACGCGGGCTGTACGGCTTGGTCAGGTAGTCGTCGGCGCCGAGGTCCAGCCCGAGCAGCAGGTCCTCCTCGGTGCTGCGCGCGGTGAGCAGCAGGATCGGGACCTGCGACTCGGCGCGCAGGATGCGGCAGACGTCGAGACCGTCGACGTTCGGCATCATCACGTCGAGCACGAGAAGGTCCGGCCGCGACGACCTGGCCCGGTCGATCGCCGAACGCCCGTCCGAGACGATCTGCACCTCGTCCCCCGCCTGTTCCAGATAGATCCGGATCAGCCGTGCCTGCTTCGCGTCATCCTCGGCGACCAATATGCGCGCACTCACTGCGGCTCCTTCGACTCGGACATCGCATGGATGTCGTCCGGCTGACGCGCAACGCCCATGACGAGCGGGCCCACGGGTACGTACGGGTGGTTCGCGACGGTCTCCCGGCCAGCCACGGTCCCCCGCCCACCATGCGCCTCTCCCCTGGGCCGTTCCGGGAGTTCTCGCGGTTTCCCGGAAAACTCCCCGGCGCGGTGTCGAGAACCACCGCCCCGCTCCGACGTCCCCTGTGAGAGTCGCCCACAAGGGGCGGTGAGGGAACGGACAGAGGGAGCGGAACCATGAAGTATCTGGTGATGGTGCAGGGCTCGCAGGCCGATTACGAGGCGATGAAGGGGAAGGCGTCCGACGGCAATCCGGCCTGGGGCGAGAAGGATATCCAGGCCATGTTCACGTTCATGGGCGCAGTCACCAACGATCTCGCCGAGAGCGGTGAGCTCGTCGACGCCCAGGGACTGGTCGAGCCGGCGAAGACCCGGTGCGTCACCGCGGGCGAGGACGGCCGGCCGGTGATCACCGACGGTCCCTACGGGGAGACGAAGGAACTGCTCGCCGGGTACTGGGTCCTCGAATGCGAGAGCCTGGACCGGGTGACCGAAATCGCCGGGCGCATCACACAGTGTCCCGCGCCGGCCGGTGCGCCCGTCCGTCCGGTGGTCATCCGGCCCATCGACAGCGGCGGAGGCGATGTGTGAGACGGACGACCGAGATCGAGGACCTGCTGCGGCGGCACGCCCCGCAGGTCCTCGGCGCGCTGGTGCGGCGGTACGGGCACTTCGATCCGGCCGAGGACGCGGTGCAGGAGGCCCTGATCGCCGCCGCCCGGCAGTGGCCGGAGGCGGGGGTGCCGGACAATCCGCGCGGCTGGCTGATCAGGGTGGCCTCACGGCGGCTCGTGGACCGGCTGCGCAGCGACGCGGCCCGGCGGGCCCGGGAGGAGGTGGCGGCCGCACTGACGCCGCGGGACGCCTTCACGGCGCCCTCGCCCGACGAGTCCGTGCCGGGCGGCAGCCGGGCGCCGTCCGAGGACGACACCCTTACCCTGCTCTTCCTGTGCTGCCATCCGGACCTGGCGCCGGCCGCGCAGATCGCTCTGACCCTGCGGGCCGTCGGCGGGCTGACCACCGCCGAGATCGCCCGCGCTCATCTGGTGCCGGAGGCGACGATGGCCCAGAGGATCAGCCGGGCCAAACGGAAGGTCCGGGGCGCCGCCTTCGTCCAGCCGGGGCCCGCCGACCGGGACCAGCGGCTCACGGCCGTGCTCCAGGTGCTCTACCTGATCTTCAACGAGGGCTACACGGCGACCTCGGGGCGTTCCCTGCACCGCGCCGGACTGGCCCGGGAGGCGATCCGGCTGACGCGTGCGGTACGCCGGCTGCTGCCCCGCGACGGAGCGGTGACCGGGCTCCTGGCGCTGATGCTGTTGACCGACGCCCGCAGCGCCGCGCGCACCGGACCGCACGGCGAGCTGATCCCGCTCGACGAGCAGGACCGCTCCCGCTGGGACGGGGCCGCCGTCGCCGAGGGCCTCGCCCTGGTCGAGGAGGCGCTGGGCCAGGGGCCCGCCGGGCCCTATCAGGTGCAGGCGGCCATCGCGGCACTGCACGACGAGGCGGCCCGCGCCGAGGACACGGACTGGCCACAGATCCTGGCGCTGTACGACGTCCTCGTACGGATCACCCCCGAGCCGATGGCCGGGCTGAGCCGGGCCGTCGCCGTCGCCATGGTCCACGGGCCCCGGGCCGGCCTGGCGGAGGCCGACGCCCTCGCGGACCGGCTGGCGGGCCACCACCGGCTGGACGCCGTCCGGGCCCACCTGCTGGAACGAGCGGGAGACACGGAGGGCGCCCGCGCCGCGTACCGTGCGGCCGCCTCCGGGACCCTGAGCATCCCCGAGGCCCGATATCTGTACGGGCGCGCGGACCGGCTCGACGACTGAATGCGGACCGCTTCGACGACTGAAAGCGGACCGCCTCGACGACTGAATGCGGACCGCTTCGACGACTGAAAGCGGACCGGCTCGACAACTGAGAGCAGGCCGCCTCGACGACTGAAACGGGTCCGTACGGCCGCGCTCCAGCGGCGCGCGGACGCCCGGGAAGGGCGGAGAGGAGCCGAGAACAGCGGCAAACGGCTGCAAACAGCCGGACCGGCGGTGGTTTCACTGGCCGTCGCACCCCCGGCTCGCAATCATCGGGTCCATGACCAACAGCAACCAGGGCCGGGACATCACCCTCCGGATCGCTCAGCAGCCGGAGGCGGACGAGTTGCTCGCCCGCAGTCCACTCGCCGCCCTCGTCGGCATGCTGCTGGACCAGCAGGTGCCGATGGAATGGGCGTTCTCCGGTCCGTACGCACTGGCACAGCGGATGGGCGGGGACGACCTGGACGCCCACGAGATCGCCACGTACGACCCGGAGGCCTTCACCGGACTCTTCACCGACAAACCCGCTCTGCACCGCTATCCGGGCTCGATGGCCAAGCGGGTACAGCAGCTGTGCCAGTACCTGGTGGCGCAGTACGACGGCGAGGCGAGCGCGGTGTGGACCGGGGCCACCTCCGGGGCCGATCTCCGTAAGCGGCTCAACGCACTGCCGGGGTTCGGCACCCAGAAGGCGCAGATCTTCCTTGCGCTGCTGGGCAAGCAGTTCGGCGTCCGGCCGCCGGGCTGGCGGGAGGCGGCAGGGCCGTACGGGGAGGCGGACTCGCACCGTTCGGTCGCCGACATCACCGGGCCCGAGTCGCTCGCCGAGGTCCGCGCGTTCAAGCAGGAGGCCAAACAGGCCGCCAAGGCCGCGAAGGTGGCGGCCAAGGGAAAGTGACCCGGCCCCCGGGCGCCCCTGGTGTGCGCCCGGGGGCGCCGGGGCGCGCGCAGGGGCCGCCGGGGCTCTCGTTCGTCACTGCTCCAATCCTGGAATGGGCGCTTATATGCCGCCCTGGGCCGCGCCGCAGTCCCGCCCCATGGCTGCGCCCGGAGGGTCTTGACCGGTAGGCTTTCCGTGTGATCTTCAAGCGCATCGGAAATGGGCAGCCCTATCCCGACCACGGCCGGGAAAGCACCCGGCAGTGGGCGGATGTCGCGCCGCGCCCGGTCCGCCTCGACCAGCTCGTGACCACCAAGGGCCAGCTGGACCTCGAAACGCTTCTCGCCGAGGACTCCACGTTCTACGGCGACCTGTTCGCACACGTCGTGAAGTGGCAGGGCGACCTCTACCTGGAGGACGGACTGCACCGCGCGGTCCGCGCCGCGCTCCAGCAGCGCCAGGTTCTGCACGCCCGCGTGCTCGAACTCGGCTGAGCCGATCCACCGGTCGCGTTCGACTCCGACGGGGTTCGTTCGGGTGCTTTCGCACCCGGACGGGTGCGATCCGTCGATCATCAAATAGTCATCATCACCGGGCCGCACTACGCTGCGCCCATGAGCATGCTCACTCCCCCCGGCATGGGCGGAAAGTACCGCATCACGGGTGACAAGTACCCGCGCATGCGGCGCCCCCGCCGCCGCAGCAAACTGGTCCTCGCGGCCATCGCCTCCGTGGTCGCCCTCGGGCTCGCCGGATGGGGCACGCTGCAGCTCATCGATGTCTTCACGGGCGGCGACAAACAGGCCAGCGCCGCCGACCGCAAGGCGGACTGCCCGACCGCCGCGCCGGCCGCGCCCGCGAAGGTCCTGCCCAAGCCCGCCAAGATCACGGTCAACGTCTACAACGCGACCCCGCGTGGCGGACTGGCCAAGGCGGCGGCCGACGAGCTGAAGAAGCGCGGCTTCACCATCGGCAAGGTGGGCAACGCCACCGCCGCGTACGACAAGAAGGTCGTCGGCACCGGTCTGCTGCTGGGCGCCCCGGCCGCGGTCGACGGCACGTTCCCGGTGCTCGGCACACAGCTGCCGGGCGCGGCGACGAAGACCGACGCGCGCAAGGGCGCGGACATCGATCTGATCATCGGTACGAAGTTCAAGGCGTTCAGCCCACCGCGGACGGCGGCCACCGCGCTGAGCGCACTGACGAAGCCGGCCCCGGCGCCGTCCTCCTGCTGAGGAACGCGCGGGCGGGCGGAACGCGACGGCCGGGGCGCTCATGGAGCGCCCCGGCCGTCGCCGTCCGACGTGTCGGTTCCTGGTGCCATGACGGGCAGTGGTCACGACGGGCAGTGTTCGCGCGACGGGGCGGAGCCCGCCGGAAGAGGTCCTAGCCGGCGGTGCCGTACATCCGGTCCCCGGCGTCACCGAGGCCCGGCACGATGTAGCCGTGCTCGTTGAGCCGCTCGTCGACCGAGGCGGTGACCACGGTGACCGGCGTCCCCGCCAGCTCGCGCTCCATCACCTCGACGCCCTCGGGCGCCGCGAGCAGCACGACCGCGGTGACATCGTCCGCACCCCGCTTGATCAGCTCCTGGATGGCCGCGACCAGCGTGCCGCCGGTGGCGAGCATCGGGTCCAGGACGTACACCTGGCGGCCCGAGAGGTCCTCCGGCATGCGCGTCGCGTACGTGGACGCCTGGAGCGTCTCCTCGTCGCGGATCATGCCCAGGAAGCCCACCTCGGCGGTCGGCAGCAGCCGGACCATGCCGTCGAGCATGCCGAGGCCGGCCCGCAGGATCGGTACGACCAGGGGTCGCGGGTACGACAGCTTCACTCCGGTGGTGGGTGTCACCGGGGTCTCGATGTCGACCTGTTCGGTGCGCACATCGCGGGTGGCCTCGTACGCGAGCAGGGTGACCAGCTCGTCGGCGAGGCGCCGGAAGGTCGGGGAGTCGGTGCGCTTGTCGCGCAGGGTGGTGAGTTTGTGCGCGACCAGCGGGTGGTCGACGACGTGGATCCGCATGCCACCCACAGTAGCCGCGCCTCCCGCACCCGTGCGCTGGCATCAACCGCACGTTCGGGGGGAAGGTGGGGGCATACGGACCCAGCCTGGGGGTGAAGAGCCGATGCCGGACGGGGCGGAGCACAAGCGGGAAGGCCCGGACCCGCAGGACGCGCCGGAGACGGACGCGCAGCGCCGCAGGCGCCGCGCCCAGTTCCTCCGCGAGCTTCACGAGGCCAAGGCGCTCCGCGACCGGGTCCAGCCGCGCCGGGTCAAGGCCGCCAGAATGCGCCAGGCCATGCGGATGCGGACGTTCCGCTGGTAGCCGGCCATCCGTCGGAGGGACCCCCGAGTGGCGGCGCCGTAGAGAACTGATGGCCGACGCAACGGCGGAACTGCTCTCGCGGAGCCCTCGTTTCTGCCACGATTCCGATGGGCGGGACGCAGGGCAGCCGGACCCCGGCTGTCTCCCGCCGGACCGACACACCCGGGGCATTCGTTGGGATCGGGCCCCGCTCCCTGATCCGGCCCGATCCGAACGAGAGCCTCCAAGACCAGTGGGAGAGTCACGGTGTACTTCGCCGCACTGCTCGCGCGCACCGAAGACGGGTGGGAAGCGAGCGACACGGATCTCGACGATGTGGAGACCCTGTCCGACCTGACGGATCTGGCCCGTGAGGCCTCGGTGGACGAGGACACGGTGCTCGTCTTCATCGAGCAGGAGGACGCCTGGTTCGGCGTCGTCCGGGTCGACGGCGAGGAGGATCCGCGTATCTACGTCTCCAACGCCTCCGCCGCCGCCCGCTCCTCGTACGGGGAGATCCTGCTCACGGATGAACTGCTCGGCCGCGAACCCGGGGCCGAGGACTCGATTGCCGCCCTCGAAGAACTCGTCGGCCTCGACGGTACGGAGGACGGCGAACCCGGAACCCCCGACAATTCCACCACCGACGATGACGACGACGACGGGCCTGACCCCGACGCCGTACCGGCAGGTCCGCTCGGCGACACCGGGGTGCTGTCCGACCTCGGACTCCCCGAGGCGGAGCTGCTGATGCTGCGGACGGAGGCCCTGGCCGAGATCGCGGACGCGCTGGGAGCAGCCGAGGTCCTGGAGACCGTCCGTTAGGGTCCGCGGGTGACCGAAGCACCGCACCCGCACGACCCGTCCCCGGCGCAGCACCCCCTGCACGATCCCGTGAGGGACCCGTGGCGAGCACCCATGCGCCGCGCTCTGGACGAGGCCGGGCTGGCGGCGGCGGCCGGCGATGTGCCGGTCGGCGCCGTCGTCCTCGCCCCGGACGGCGGCCTGCTCGCCACGGGCCACAACGAACGCGAGGCGACCGGTGACCCGACCGCGCACGCCGAGGTCCTCGCCCTGCGCCGGGCCGCCGCCGCGCTCGGCGAGTGGCGGCTGTCCGGATGCACCCTCGTCGTCACCCTGGAGCCCTGCACCATGTGTGCGGGCGCCCTGGTGCAGTCCCGTGTGGGCCGGGTCGTCTACGGCGCCCGGGACGAGAAGGCCGGAGCGGCCGGTTCGCTCTGGGACGTCGTACGGGACCGCCGGCTCAACCACCGCCCCGAGGTGATCCACGGCGTCCTGGAGACGGACTGTGCGACCCTCCTGACGGCCTTCTTCCGCGACCGCTGACCTGCTTCCCCCGCCCACACGCGGGCTTGCCGGGAATCGGATTTCGACGGACGGCCGAGATGGTCTAAGCTCTCTCTCGGTAGCGTGTCCGAGCGGCCGAAGGAGCTCGCCTCGAAAGCGAGTGTGGGGAAACTCACCGAGGGTTCAAATCCCTCCGCTACCGCTCTTGTGAAGGGCCCGACGCACAGCGTCGGGCCCTTCGAGTTTTCCGCCCGGCCGACTCCGCCCGCCCCGGCGACGGTGCGGCGGGTACGGCAGCGGCCCCGGGTCCGACGGTGGTCGGGCCCGGGGCCGGCTGCGGGGTCGGGTCGGGGGAAGCGGCATCGGGGGGACAAGCCGCTCCCCCCGATGAGAACAGGCCCTACCAGCTCTCACCGCGATCGGGGGAAGGCCGCGGTGAGAACCCCACAGAGAGGTCCTGTTCCTCGCCCCTCGGATTCCTGCCGAATCCGCTGGGCTCGTTCACCATCCTGCCCCTTCGCAGAAGCCGCGCGAGCGGGCAAAGGACCCCGATCGCCGGGTCCTTGGTCCCTAAAGACCGCATGAGTGATCGGAATCAGCAAGCCGATACGGCCATGTGTGCGGATAGACTCGCCCGATCGCGCAGGGGATCGAAGGGGAGTCAGGGGCTGATGGTGCAAGCAAAGAAGATCGCTCTCTACTTGATAGTCGTCTTCGTGCTCTACACGATCATCACGTCCCCCGCCCGGGCCGCGGATCTCGTCCAGGTAGGGTTCGAGGGCGTTTCGGACGCCGCTCAGGGCGTCGGCGACTTCATGTCCGAGCTCGTGAAGTAGGAGTACCCCCATGATCCGCCATCTGGTCCTGTTCAAGCTGAACGACGGCGTCGAGCGGGACGAGCCGCGGGTCGTCGCGGGCGCCGAGGCCTTCCGGGAACTGGCGGACAAGGTGCCCGGGCTGGAGTTCTGGGAGTGCGCCTGGAACATCACCGACCGGCCGATCGCCTACGACTTCGCCATCAACTCCGCGGTCGCCGACGAGGCCGCGCTGAAGAGCTACATCGAGCATCCGGCCCACCAGGCAGCCGCCGGACAGTGGCGTGAATTCGCCACCTGGGTGATCGCCGACTACCCGTTCTGACGGCTTCGGCCCTGCGAGCCCCTCACCATGACGGTGAGGGGCTTTTCTTTGTGTTTAAACCGATTCGAGGTCAACACGGCGCTATGGGGTGCTTGCACATAGTGGACATGTCTTGTGATGCTATGACCGCTTTTGAAGGATGAGTTGACCGAAGTTGACCGCAAAGGGGTGGCGTCACCGTGCCGGCCAGTACAGCGCCTCAAGTGCCTCCCCAGACCGTCCAGGCCCTCTCGGCCGCCCGGACGGCACCGACGTCCCAGCCGCCCCCGGCATCCCCGGCACCCCCGGTGGCCGAGACGGTCCAGACGATCCAGACCGAGACGCCCGACGACACCGTCGCGCCCGCCAGGACCCGGGGCGCCGACACCAGGGCGCTCACCCAGGTGCTCTTCGGCCGCCTCCAGGGACTGGAGCCGGGCACCGCGGAACACGGGCGGGTGCGGGCGGCGCTGATCGAGGCGAACCTGCCCCTCGTCCGGTACGCCGCCGCGCGGTTCCGCAGCCGCAACGAACCGATGGAGGACGTCGTCCAGGTCGGCACGATCGGCCTGATCAACGCCATCGACCGGTTCGACCCCGAACGCGGGGTCCAGTTCCCCACCTTCGCGATGCCGACCGTCGTCGGCGAGATCAAGCGGTACTTCCGGGACAACGTGCGCACCGTCCACGTACCGCGCCGGCTGCACGAACTCTGGGTCCAGGTCACCGGGGCCACCGAGGACCTGACGACCGCTCACGGCCGCTCCCCCACCACCGCGGAGATCGCCGCACGGCTGAAGATCTCCGAGGACGAGGTGCTGGCCTGCATCGAGGCGGGCCGCTCGTACCACGCGACCTCGCTCGAAGCCGCCCAGGAGGGTGACGGGCTGCCGGGCCTGCTGGACCGGCTCGGATACGAGGATCCGGCCCTGGCCGGCGTCGAGCACCGCGACCTGGTCCGCCATCTGCTCGTACAACTGCCCGAACGCGAACAGCGGATCCTCCTGCTGCGGTACTACAGCAACCTGACGCAGTCCCAGATCAGCGCGGAACTCGGAGTCTCACAGATGCATGTGTCAAGACTCCTCGCCCGAAGTTTCGCCCGACTTCGATCCGCAAACAGGATCGAAGCGTAACCGGATCGGGTAGACCGGTCCTGGGGCGTTCCCCTCGGACCAAAAGCCGTACACCCCTTGTTAACTGGACATACACCCCCGGAACTTGTCGACAAGTCACTACAGCGTGTTGCCGACATGTGACATTCTGCGGGAACCGCGTTTGCCGCAGCCTCCCCTCCGGTATTCAGGTGGAGGCTGCGTTCCTCCGATGGTCGCGGCCACCGCGACCGTCCGCGACCTCAAGGGGGTGGCATGTCCGCAGAACAGGGCAGCTCGAAGGTGCTCACGCTCACCAAGAGCGCACCCGCACCCGTTGTGCTCACCAGCTCGTCGGAAGCCATCGACACCCGCACGCTGTCCCGCTCCTTGTTCCTGCGGCTCGCCGCGCTGGGTCCCGCACCGGGCCCCGATGGAACGGAAAGCCCGGAGCGCGCCTATGTGCGGGACACACTCATCGAGCTCAACCTGCCGCTGGTGCGTTACGCCGCGGCACGGTTCCGCAGCCGCAACGAACCCATGGAGGACATCGTCCAGGTCGGCACGATCGGCCTGATCAAGGCGATCGACCGGTTCGACTGCGAACGCGGCGTGGAGTTCCCCACGTTCGCGATGCCCACCGTCGTCGGCGAGATCAAGCGCTTCTTCCGCGACACCTCCTGGTCGGTGCGGGTGCCGCGCCGGCTGCAGGAGCTGCGGCTCGCCCTCACCAAGACCAGTGACGAGCTCGCCCAGAAGCTCGACCGCTCGCCGACCGTTCCGGAGCTGGCCAAGGCGCTCGGCGTCTCCGAGGAGGACGTCGTCGACGGCCTGGCCGTCGGCAACGCCTACACCGCCTCCTCACTGGACTCACCCTCGCCCGAGGACGACGGCGGCGAGGGTTCGCTGGCGGACCGGCTGGGCTACGAGGACGCGGCGCTGGAGGGCGTCGAGTACCGCGAGTCGCTCAAGCCGCTGCTGGCCAAACTCCCGCCGCGTGAGCGCCAGATCATCATGCTGCGGTTCTTCGCCAACATGACCCAGTCGCAGATCGGCGAGGAGGTCGGCATCTCCCAGATGCACGTCTCGCGGCTGCTGACCCGCACGCTCGCCCAGCTCAGGGAGGGGCTCATCGCCGACTGACCGGGAACCCGGATCCCGATGGGTTCCGAGGGCTCTGAAGATCCCGAGGGGTTCCGAGGATCCCGAGGGGCTCCGAGGGGTTCCGAGGGGTTCCGAGGATCCCACGGGGTTCCGAGGGGTTCTGAAGATCCCGTGGGGTTCCGAGGGTTCCGATTTGACGGTCCGTCAGACACACTGTCGCGATGCGACGTCAGACATTCGGCCGGTCCGGCCGCCGGGGCACAGTGATCGCCGCCTCGGCGGCCGTGCTGTGTCTGGGCGGTGCCCTGGCAGGCTGCGGAGACCGGGCGGGCGGCGACGGCTACACGGCGGTCGGCGCGGCGGCGACGGGCCCGGCGAAGGCTCCCTCGGGGGCGGTCGCGCCCTCGGGCAAGGTCACGCTGGTCCCACTGGACGGCGCCGGGAGACCGGGCGGAAGCGGCGCCGTCCAGTGGGACC
>NZ_JAELVH010000028.1:0-343 GCF_019399235.1 Streptomyces poriferorum
ACGGGCGCGGAGAGCGACCTGGAGCAGGTCACCCAGCTCGCCCGGGGCATGGTGGGCCGGTGGGGCATGAGCCACAGGGTGGGCCGCCTGACGGCGGTCCCGGGCGACGCCCAGCAGCCGTACGGCCTGTCGGCGGCGCCCGCGACGCTGGACGCGGTGGACGGTGAGATGCGCCGCATCGTCGACGAGTGCTACGAGACGGCCTGCCGGATGCTGCGTGAGAACCGGGACCGGCTGGACTCGCTGTCCGCGGCGCTGCTGGCGAACGAGACACTCGACGAAGCGGACGCCTACCGGGCGGCCGGGATCACCCGACTGGCGAAGTAGCCCCTCCGGCGGGCGG
>NZ_JAELVH010000028.1:363-58728 GCF_019399235.1 Streptomyces poriferorum
CGACGAAGCGGCCGCCCGCCGTCCTGCGAGGTGCTGTGACGTCCTACGTGGTGCAGACGAGGTAGCGGAACACGTTCGGCATCCACACCGTGCCGTCCCGGCGCAGATGCGGATGCAGGGCCTCCGCGACCTCCTTCTCCACCTGGGACCGGTCCGTCGCCCGTACCGCGGCGTCGAAGAGGCGCGTCGACAGCAGGCCCCGTACCGCGCTGTCCACGTCCGCGTAGCCGAACGGGCACGCCACCCGCCCCGATCCGTCCGGCCTCAGGCCGGACCGGAACGCCACGTTCTCCAGGTCGTCCCGCCGCGCCCCCCGCCCGCCGGCGGCCCTCGCCGCGCCCGGGCCCTCCGCGAGCCGGGTCGCCACCCGCAGCACGGCATCGGTGGCGCACCGCTCGGGCGGCCCCCAGCCGGTCAGGACGACCGTGCTGTGCCGGCCGGCCGAGGGCACCGCGGCGCCGAGCGTCCGCACCAGCTCCTCCCCGTCGTCGGGGGAGCAGCCGATCGGGGTGAAGGCGGTGATCAGGTTGTAGGGCTCCCGGCCGGGAGCCGGGGGCGCAACGGACTCCAGGAGCTGCGGTTCGGCGGGACCGGGCCCGCTCTCCTCCTCCGGACCGGGCAGCAGCCGGATCCGGGCGAGCGACAGACGTTCGAGGTCGGGATCGACGCCGGTGACGTGGGCCCCGCGGCCGGCCGCGATCAGCAGCGCGAGCCCGGATCCGCAGCCGAGCGAGAGCATGCGCGTGGCGGGCCCCACCTCGAGCCGCGTGTACACCGCCTCGTAGAGCGGCGCGAGCATCCGCTCCTGGATCTCGGCCCAGTCGCGGGCACGGGAACCGGTGTCCACGGACGCGGACGGCTCCGCCTGCGTGTGGTGCCGGACGAGCGTTGGTGTCATGGAATGCGCCCCAATCCGCCGAGAGCCGGTCAGACCGGTCGGCCGTACCGATCGGTCGAGCCTGTATGGACGATCTCCCCGTGGTCGTACGCCCGCGCTTCCCCCGTATGCCAGAGAACTGCGCATCCGCCGCCGCGTCCAGGGGTCTACGGGCAATGGTTGCCCGCGGTGGCCGGATGCGATGCGCCCGGAGCCGGGGCGCCCGTGGACAGGGGTGCCCCAGCGTTTCCGCTTTCCCGTGCTGCGGTCCAGTCTCACCCGGCACGCGGGGGCGGGCACGTCGAGCGCTCGGGTCCGGGCCGGCCGGCATCTGCGGCGCTGCTCCGGGGACGGGTACGGGGAGGGCGGTGTGCCGCGGGTACTGTCGGTGTCCGGGCCCGGCGCCCGCGCATCGGCGGGCGGGCGTACGCGCCGTCTACGCGCCGGGGCGTACCCGGCGCTACGTACCACCTTGGTGTGAGCTGTGCGTCTTCTCCGCAGATCAGCGCACCCGCCCTCGTCAGGACGCATGAACGGCAACTGACTGGTACGTGCAAAATATTTGGGATGGCCCGGAATCGGAACACCGAGGGCCCCGCGCTCGTTGGTCACGACGTGAGCACGACACCACCTGTACTTGCCGCAGAGCTGGCACAGGCGTGGGCCGATATTCAGCGGTACCACCCCGAGCTGCCCGATCTTGCCGCGCCCGAGTCCCTGATCGGAGAGTCCTCGTCCGCCTGCGGCGCCGAGCTCTCCTTCGAGCGACTGCTCCATGAGGCAGTCCACGGCATTGCCGCCGCCCGAGGTGTCCGTGACACCTCGCGCGCCGGCCGATACCACAACCGTCGATTCCTCGCGATCGCCGAGGAGCTGGGCCTCGATCACGCCGAGGAACCCCACCCCAGCAGTGGCTTCTCGCTGGTCACGCTCAATCCCGAAGCCAAGCGCCGGTACCGGCCGACGATGGAACGGCTGCAGCGCGCCCTCAAGGCGCACACCGTGGCCACCGCCGCCGACACCAAGCGCTCCTTCCGCGGGCCCGCGGCCCGGCACGGCTCCTCCGGAGGAGGCGTCCGGGTCAAGGCCGTCTGCGACTGCGGTCGCAACGTGCGCGTCGTCCCGTCGGTCCTCGCGCAGGCCCCGATCGTCTGCGGTGGCTGCGGAAAGCCGTTCCGGATCCCGGAGGCAGTGGTCGCGGTGGGGTGAGGCGGCGGGGTGTGGCACAATGGCTAGCTGTACTCGACAGTCGCATAGGACCCCTCTCTCCTCCGGCTGACGCGTCCATCGGGCACTCCGAGTACCGCAACCCCACGTGGCATCTTCGTTGTGCCCAACCACGTCATAGACCAGGAGACACCACTTCCGTGGCAGTCAAGATCAAGCTGAAGCGTCTGGGCAAGATCCGTTCGCCTCACTACCGCATCGTCGTCGCCGACTCCCGTACCCGCCGTGATGGCCGGGCCATCGAGGAGATCGGCCTGTACCACCCGGTGCAGAACCCCTCGCGCATCGAGGTCAACGCAGAGCGCGCGCAGTACTGGCTCTCCGTCGGCGCCCAGCCGACCGAGCCGGTTCTCGCCATCCTGAAGCTCACCGGTGACTGGCAGGCGCACAAGGGCCTCCCGGCCCCCGCGCCGCTGCTGCAGCCGGAGCCCAAGGCTGACAAGCGCGCCCTGTTCGAGGCCCTCACCAAGGACGCCGGCGAGGAGTCCAAGGGCGAGGCCATCACGCAGAAGGCGAAGAAGGCCGACAAGAAGGCGGACGAGGCTGCTGACGCTGCCGCGCCCGCCGAGTCGACCGAGGCCTGAGCATGCTCGAGGAGGCTCTCGAGCACCTCGTGAAAGGCATCGTCGACAACCCCGACGACGTGCAGGTCGCCTCGCGCACCCTGCGTCGTGGTCGTGTGCTCGAGGTTCGGGTCCATCCCGATGACCTCGGAAAGGTGATCGGCCGCAACGGCCGCACCGCACGCGCGCTGCGTACCGTCGTGGGCGCCATCGGCGGCCGTGGTATCCGCGTCGACCTCGTCGATGTGGACCAGGTTCGCTGACAGAGTTGAACACCGGCACGGGCCGGGGAGGGCCATGCGCCCACCCCGGCCCGTCGTCGTACGACAGGAGATACACAAGGTGCAGTTGGTAGTCGCGCGGATCGGTCGCGCCCACGGCATCAAGGGCGAGGTCACCGTCGAGGTGCGCACGGACGAGCCGGAGCTCCGGCTCGGGCCCGGCGCCGTACTGGCCACCGAACCGGCCTCCACGGGGCCGCTGACGATCGAGACCGGCCGGGTGCACAGCGGCAGGCTGCTGCTGCGTTTCGAGGGCGTACGGGACCGTACGGCCGCCGAGGCGCTGCGCAACACGCTGCTGATCGCCGAGGTCGACCCGGCGGACCTTCCGGAGGACCCCGAGGAGTTCTACGACCATCAGCTGATGGACCTCGACGTCGTCCTCGCCGACGGCACCGAGATCGGCCGGATCACCGAGATCACGCACCTGCCGTCCCAGGACCTCTTCATCGTGGAGCGTCCCGACGGCACCGAGGTCATGATCCCGTTCGTCGAGGAGATCGTCGCCGAGATCGACCTGGAGGAGCAGCGCGCGGTGATCACGCCGCCGCCCGGGCTGATCGACGAGAGCCAGGCGGTCGTGGTGTCGACGCGCGACGAGGAAGCGGAGTCCGCCGAGGACGGGTCCTCGCAGGCCGGTTCCGGCGACGCCGGGAAAGACGTCTGATGCGCCTCGACGTCGTCACGATCTTCCCCGAGTACCTGGAACCGCTGAACGTCTCGCTCGTCGGCAAGGCCCGCGCCCGCGGACGCCTCGACGTGCAGGTGCACGATCTGCGGGAGTGGACGTACGACCGCCACAACACGGTCGACGACACCCCCTACGGCGGCGGCCCCGGCATGGTCATGAAGACCGAGCCCTGGGGTGACGCGCTGGACGAGGCGCTGGCGGACGGGTACGAGTCCGGGGCGCACTCCCCGGTGCTCGTGGTCCCCACACCGAGCGGCCGGCCGTTCACCCAGGAGCTCGCCGTCGAGCTGTCCGAGCGGCCCTGGCTGATCTTCACCCCGGCTCGCTACGAGGGCATCGACCGGCGGGTGACGGAGGAGTACGCCACCCGGATGCCGGTCGTCGAGGTGTCCATCGGCGACTACGTGCTGGCCGGCGGCGAGGCCGCGGTGCTGGTCATCACGGAGGCGGTGGCCCGGCTGCTGCCCGGCGTCCTCGGCAACGCAGAGTCCCACCGGGACGACTCCTTCGCCCCGGGCGCGATGGCGAACCTGCTGGAGGGTCCCGTCTACACCAAGCCGCCCGAGTGGCGTGGCCGGGGGATCCCGGACGTGCTGCTCAGCGGCCACCACGGACGGATCGCGCGCTGGCGCCGGGACGAGGCCTTCCGTCGTACCGCACTCAACCGGCCCGATCTGATCGAGCGTTGCGAGGCGAGCGCCTTCGACAAGAAGGACCGCGAGATGCTCTCCATCCTCGGCTGGTCACCGGAGCCCGGCGGCCGATTTTGGCGCAGGCCCCAGGCCGTGGAAGAATAGGCCGCTGCTGTACGTCCGCGTGCGCCCCTGCCACAGGGGGAAAGACGCCCGTCCGACGCGATCAGCACCCCGAACTCACCACTCTCCCGTCGATGACCTGTGGCATCGGCGAAGAAAGCAGACACCATGGCTTCCCTGCTCGATGACGTCAACGCCGCTTCGCTGCGTACCGACGTCCCCGCGTTCCGCCCCGGCGACACGGTCAACGTCCACGTCCGCGTGATCGAGGGCAACCGCTCCCGTATCCAGCAGTTCAAGGGCATTGTCATCCGCCGCCAGGGCGCGGGCATCAGCGAGACCTTCACGGTCCGCAAGGTCTCCTTCCAGGTCGGCGTCGAGCGCACCTTCCCGGTGCACAGCCCGATCTTCGAGAAGATCGAGCTCATCACCCGCGGTGACGTGCGTCGCGCCAAGCTGTACTTCCTCCGTGAGCTGCGCGGCAAGGCCGCGAAGATCAAGGAGAAGCGCGACCGCTGAGCTGACTCCCTGGTCCACAGGACGGCCGGATAAGCTCTGGCCCCGATGGACACGGAAGCAGAGCACCTGGAGCGCGACCGCTCCTCCGCACCCACTACGGGTCCGGAGGAGGGGTCGCGCTTCTCGCGTATCACGAACCGTTTCGCCGCCACGGTGTCGTGGCGGCGCACCCTCGCGCTCGGGGCCGTCTGTTCGGTCGGCGTGCTGCTCTTCAGCACCTTCGTGGTACAGCCCTTCCTGATCCCCAGTGGCTCGATGGAGTCCACCCTGCAGATCGGGGACCGGGTGCTGGTCAACAAATTGGCGTACCGTTTCGGCTCCGTACCCCAGCGCGGTGACGTGGTGGTCTTTGACGGCACCGGATCCTTCGTCCAGGAGACGCCGTCGGAGAACCCTGTGACCGGGCTGCTGCACGGCGCGGCGGCTTCCCTGGGGCTCGCGGAGCCCGCCGAGACCGACTTCGTGAAACGGGTGGTGGGCGTGGGGGGTGACCGGGTGGTCTGCTGCGACAGACGCGGGCGGGTCGAGGTGAACGGCCGGCCGGTGAACGAGGGCTACCTGTTCGCGGGGGACGCACCGTCCCGGGCGCCCTTCGACATCGTCGTGCCCGACGGCACGCTCTGGATGATGGGCGACCACCGGAGCAATTCCCGCGACTCCCGCGACCACCTGGGCGAACCGGGCGGCGGCATGGTGCCCGTCGACAAGGTGATCGGCAGGGCCGACTGGCTCGGCTGGCCGCTGGGCAGGCTGGGGGCCGTTCCCGGCACCGCGGCGTTCGACGGCACACCCGCTCCCGGTCCGGCGCATGGGTAACCGCGGGCGGACGCACGGCGCAGCGGATCCCGAGATCCCGCTGCCCACCGGCACCCGGCCGACGGCCGCGCGCTCGCTGCCCACCCGCGCGGAGCGGCGCAAGCTCGCCCGCAAGGTGAAGCGGAAGCGGCGCCGGTCGGCGGTGAAGGAGATCCCGCTCCTCATCACCGTGGCCCTGCTGATCGCCCTGGTCCTCAAGACGTTTCTGGTGCAGGCCTTCGTGATCCCGTCGGGGTCGATGGAACAGACCATCCGGATCGGTGACCGGGTCCTCGTGGACAAGCTGACGCCCTGGTTCGGGTCGAAGCCGGAGCGCGGCGACGTCGTCGTGTTCAAGAACCCCTCCGACTGGCCGCCGCCGAACCCGGTGGAGGCGTCCAAGGAGTCCCCGGTCGTCATCAAGCAGGTGAAGGAAATGCTGACCTTCATCGGTCTGCTGCCCTCCGACGACGAGCAGGACCTGATCAAGCGGGTGGTCGCCGTGGGCGGCGACACGGTGAAGTGCTGCGAGCAGGACGGCAGGCTCATCGTGAACGGGGTGGCGGTCGACGAGCCCTATATCTACCCCGGCGATTCGCCCTCCACGATCAAATTCGAGGTAAAGGTTCCAGCGGGGAGAATCTTCGTGATGGGTGACCATCGCTCCAATTCCGCTGATTCGCGTTTCCACTTGGACAAGACGGGTCACGGCACGGTTTCCGAGGATGCCGTGGTGGGCCGTGCCGTGGTGATCGCCTGGCCCCTGGGGCACTGGCGCCAGCTGGAGGAACGTTCGGCGTTCTCCTCGGTTCCGGACGCGCGCGCCGGGACGGCTGCTGCCACCCGGCCGTCGAATAGTGTGTCCCCGGATCCCAACGGATTGATCCGGCTCCCGACCCCTGCGGAACTCCCGCTCGTTATGGGAGTGGTGGGCCTGCACCGGCTAGGGCGCAGGCGGCGGCACGGAATAAGGAGTGGATGTGGGGGATTTGGCGGTCGGCGCACGATCCGGACACGACGAGCCCGAGGACCGGCCGGGCAATCCGGAGAACGCCGAGTCCGCCGGGGCGACGGCGGACCCGGCGGAGAGTGACGGCAGCTCCCCGGGCAGCGGCAGCACGGCGCAGAAGAAGCCCCGCTCCTTCTGGAAGGAACTGCCCCTTCTCATCGGCATCGCGCTCATCCTCGCGCTGCTGATCAAGACCTTCCTGGTGCAGGCGTTCTCGATCCCGTCGGACTCGATGCAGAACACGCTGCAGCGGGGCGACCGGGTGCTGGTGGACAAGCTGACGCCGTGGTTCGGCTCGGAGCCCGAGCGCGGCGAGGTGGTCGTCTTCCACGACCCGGGCGGCTGGCTGGAGGACACCGCGGCACCCGACCCGAACGTGGTGCAGAAGTTCCTGAGCTTCATCGGCCTGATGCCCTCGGCTGAGGAGAAGGACCTGATCAAGCGCGTCATCGCGATCGGCGGCGACACGGTGGAGTGCAAGAAGAACGGCCCGGTCACGGTCAACGGCAAGGCGCTGGACGACAAGTCGTTCATCTTCGAGGGCAACACTCCCTGCAACGACGAGCCGTTCGGGCCGATCAAGATCCCCAAGGGCCGCATCTGGGTGATGGGCGACCACCGCCAGAACTCCCTCGACTCGCGCTACCACCAGGAGCTGCCGGGCGGCGGCACCGTCTCCACCGACGAGGTGGTCGGCCGGGCCGTCGTCATCGCGTGGCCGGTGAACCGCTGGGCGACTCTGCCCATCCCGAAGACCTTCGACCAGCCGGGTCTGAACGCCGCGATGTCCGTGGCGCCCGGTGCGATCGGCATCGCCGGAGCTGTGCCGTTCGTGTTCTGGCGGCGTCGACGGGCCGATGCGCGATTCCGGGCGGCAGAGGTGCACGGCAGCTCGTCGTGACCGGCTGACTCGTGTCGGTTCACCGCACAGGCGAGCTGAGACACCCCGCTGAGATGTGGCACGGACGGACCGCCCTCCGGTTGCTCGATGAGCAACCGGAGGGCGGTCCATTTCGTGGGCGGCCCGGGGCTCCCCCGAAGCGGTCGGCGGGACGGCCGGGTGACGACGTGGCTGCGGAACTCCCGTTCGTTGTCCGAAGCAGTGGGCCTGTACGAACAGGTCCTGGAGCAGGCGAAGGCCGCAGAGTGAGGTAGGAACGTGACGGACATGGCTGCCGGTGCACGACCTGGACATGAGGAGCCCGCGGAGTCGTCTGACGGGCCCGGTCAGCCCGCCGATACCGTCCCCGGCACGCTGGACGGGCCACTGGGCCCGGACGCTCCCGCGGACACGACCGCGACGGACGACGGTGGCGGGAAGACGCGGAAACAGCGGCCCTTCTGGAAGGAGCTGCCGCTGTTGATCGTCGTCGCGCTGGTTCTCGCTTTGCTGATCAAGACCTTCCTGGTGCAGGCGTTCTCGATTCCGTCGGACTCGATGCAGGACACCCTGCAGCGCGGCGACCGGGTGCTGGTGGACAAGCTGACGCCGTGGTTCGGCTCGGAGCCCGAGCGCGGCGAGGTGGTCGTCTTCCACGACCCGGCCGCTTGGCTGGCCGGGGAGCCCACACCCGAGTCGAACGTGGTGCAGGACTTCCTGAGCTTCATCGGCCTGATGCCGTCGGCCGAGGAGAAGGACCTGATCAAGCGGACGATCGCGGTGGGCGGCGACACCGTGGAGTGCGCGAAGGGCGGCCCGGTCGAGGTCAACGGGAAGGCACTCGACGAGCCGTACATCTTCCCGGGGGATTCGGCGTGCGACGACAAGCCGTTCGGTCCGTTCACCGTGCCCGAGGGAAAGATCTGGGTCATGGGCGACCACCGGCAGGACTCCTCGGACTCGCGCTATCACACCGATGACGTGACCAAGGGCTTCGTCCCCGTCGACGACGTGGTGGGGCGGGCCGTGGTGGTGGCGTGGCCGGTCGACCGCTGGGCGGTGCTGTCGGTCCCGGACACCTTCGGCCAGTCGGGGATCGGCGCGGCGGCGGGCCTGGCCCCCGGGGCGCTCGGCCTCGCGGGTGCGCTGCCTCTCGTACTGTGGCGCCCCTGGAGGCTGACCCGCGGGCGTACCGCCGGGTAGGGTGCCGACTCGGATCAGCGATTGTCGATCTCCGATGGGGGACGCTGCGATGAGTGCAACAGGACGTACGGGAGACGGCCGCGGCCGGCTCGGCAGCAAACTGTCGGGGCTGGCCGTGGCCGTCGGCTGTGTGCTCTTCCTCGGTGGCTTCGCCTGGGCGGCCGTGGTGTACCGGCCGTACACGGTGCCGACCGAGTCGATGACCCCGACGGTGAACGCCGGAGACCGGGTCCTCGCGCAGCGGGTGGACGGAGGCGAGGTGCGCCGGGGTGACGTGGTGGTGTTCACCGACGCGGCGTGGGGTGACATGCCGATGGTGAAGCGGGTCGTCGGGATCGGCGGCGACAGGATCGCCTGCTGTGAGAAGGACGGCCGGCTCACGGTCAACGGCATACCCGTCGCGGAACCGTATCTTCAGGCCGGTGAACCCGCCTCGGGAAACGACTTCACGGCCGAGGTGCCGAAGGGCAAGCTCTTCCTCCTGGGTGACGACCGCAGGTCCTCGCTGGATTCCCGGGTCCACCTTGAGGAGGGCGACCACGGTGCGGTGCCGCGCAGCGCCGTGCAGGCCCGGGTGGATGCCGTCGCCTGGCCGCTGGGCGGCATGATCGGACGGCCGCAGGCCTTTGCCGCCCTGCCCGGCGGAGTGTCCGCCCAGGGGCCTCTGAAGCTTCAGCTCGGAGCCATGGCCGGGGGCGTGGTGCTCATCCTCGGAGGTGCCGTGTACGGGCCGGTCGCGGCGCGGTCCGCCCGGTCGAAGCGGAACAAGCGGGAGACGGTGACCGCAGGTGCCCGCTGAGGCGCGCAAGGTCGCCCGTCTGGTGCTGCTCGATCCGGAGGACCGCATTCTGCTGATGCACGGGTTCGAACCGGAGGACCCGGGGAGCACCTGGTGGTTCACCCCCGGCGGCGGCCTCGAAGGCGACGAGACCCGCGAGCAGGCCGCCCTGCGCGAGCTGGCCGAGGAAACCGGGATCACGGACGTCGAGCTGGGCCCGCTGCTCTGGCAGCGGATGTGCTCCTTCCCGTTCGACGGAAGGCGCTGGGAGCAGGACGAGTGGTATTTCCTGGCCCGCACGACGCAGACCGCGACGGACACCAGCGGGCAGACCGGGCTGGAACGCCGCAGTGTCGCGGGTCTGAGGTGGTGGACCTCCGCCGAACTGTCGGCGGCGCGTGAGACGGTGTACCCGACCAGACTCGCCGAGCTGCTGCGCACGCTGCTCGACGAGGGTCCTCCGCGTACGCCGCTGGTTCTCGCCCCCGAAATCGCCTGAGCGACCGGGGGTACCGGGCCCTGGCGCACAATGGGGGAACGCACGGCTGAAGGGGAACATGCCAATGAGCGCCGAGGACCTCGAGAAGTACGAGACCGAGATGGAGCTGAAGCTCTACCGGGAGTACCGCGATGTCGTCGGTCTGTTCAAATATGTGATCGAGACCGAACGGCGCTTCTACCTCACCAACGACTACGAGATGCAGGTGCACTCGGTCCAGGGCGAGGTGTTCTTCGAGGTGTCCATGGCGGATGCCTGGGTCTGGGACATGTACCGGCCCGCACGTTTCGTCAAGCAGGTACGGGTCCTGACGTTCAAGGACGTCAACATCGAGGAGCTCAACAAGAGCGATCTCGAGCTTCCGGGTGGCTGAGTTCTCCACAACGGCCGAGTTGTCCACCAAGATCCACTAGTTGGGGGCGGACGCGTCAGAGTCGGTGCCGGAGGTGGTGCCGATATGAACGCACGGGGGGCACTCGGGCGGTACGGCGAGGACGTGGCGGCACGGCTGCTGGCCGATGCCGGCATGTCCGTACTGGAACGGAACTGGCGCTGTCGCGCCGGTGAGATCGACATCGTCGCGAAGGACGGTGACGCGCTCGTCATCTGCGAGGTGAAGACCCGCAGGGCGGGGGCCTTCGAGCACCCGATGGCCGCGGTCACACCGGTCAAGGCGGAACGGCTGCGGCGGCTGGCCGGGATCTGGCTGGCCCGGCACGGCGGCCCGCCGCCCGGCGGGGTGCGGATCGACCTGGTCGGTGTGGTGCTGCCAAGGCGCGGTGCGCCCCTGGCCGAGCATGCGCGGGGGGTGGCCTGATGGCGTTCGCGCGAGCCTGCTCGGTCGCCCTCGTCGGTGTCGAGGGCGTGGTGGTGGAGGTCCAGGCGGACCTGGAGGCCGGGGTTGCCGCGTTCACCCTGGTGGGGCTGCCGGACAAGAGCCTGGTGGAGAGCCGGGACCGGGTCAGGGCGGCCGTGGCCAACTCCGGGGCGGAGTGGCCGCAGAAGAAGCTCACGGTGGGACTGTCGCCGGCCTCGGTACCCAAGGGAGGGTCGGGATTCGATCTCGCCGTCGCGTGCGCGGTGCTCGGTGCCGCCGAGCGGATCGACCCCGCGTCGATCGCCGACGTGGTGATGATCGGGGAACTGGGGCTGGACGGCAGGGTGCGGCCCGTGCGCGGGGTGCTGCCCGCCGTCCTGGCCGCGGCGGAGGCCGGGTACCGCCAGGTGGTCGTGCCCGAGCAGACCGCGGGCGAGGCCGCCCTGGTCCCCGGGGTCTCCGTGCTCGGGGTCCGGAGCCTGCGGCAGCTGATCGCCGTGCTCTGCGACGAGCCCGTGCCCGAGGAGACGGCGGCCCACGACGAGGGCCGGCCCGACACGATGCTGGCCGGTCTGATGGTGCCGGGTGCCGGTATGGGAACGGGGATCGCCCGGGGCTCGGCGCAGGGCGAGGGCAGCCGGCCGGACCTGGCGGACGTCGCGGGCCAGGAGCGGCCGCGCATGGCCCTGGAGGTCGCCGCGGCGGGCGGACACCACCTTCTGCTGTCAGGGCCGCCGGGTGCGGGCAAGACCATGCTGGCCGAGCGGCTGCCCGCCATCCTGCCGCCGCTGACCAGGCAGGAATCCCTTGAGGTGACCGCGGTGCATTCGGTGGCCGGCATCCTGCCGCCGGGCGAACCGCTCGTCTCCCGCCCGCCCTACTGCGCCCCGCACCACTCGGCGACCATGCAGTCGCTGGTCGGCGGGGGCAACGGGCTGCCGAGGCCCGGCGCGGTCTCGCTGGCGCATCGCGGGATTCTCTTTCTCGACGAGGCGCCGGAGTTCTCGGTGAAGGCGCTGGACGCGCTGCGCCAGCCGCTGGAGTCCGGGCATGTGGTGGTGGCCCGCAGCGCCGGTGTGGTGCGGCTGCCGGCCCGGTTCCTGATGATGCTCGCCGCGAACCCCTGCCCGTGCGGGCGGCACACCCTGAGCGGGGCCGGGTGCGAATGCCCGCCCTCGGCGGTCCGCCGGTACCAGGCCAGGCTCTCCGGGCCGCTGCTCGACCGGGTGGACCTGCGCGTGACCGTCGACCCTGTCAGGCGCGAGGACCTGATGGGCCGCGGCGGCCGGGGCGAGTCGACGGAGACGGTCGCCGCCCGGGTGCTCAGGGCCCGGGCGCGGACCGCGGAGCGGCTGGCCGGCACCCCCTGGACCACGAACAGTGAGGTGCCGGGGCATGAGCTGCGGACCCGGCTGGCCGCGGCACCGGGCGCGCTGATGGCGGCCGAGCGGGACATGGAGCGGGGCATGCTCACGGCGCGCGGTCTCGACCGGGTGCTGCGGGTGGCGTGGACCGTCGCGGATCTGCGCGGAGCCGACCGCCCGGACGCCTCGGACATCGGGGTGGCCCTGGAGTTGCGCACCGGGATTCCGCGCGGGGCTCCGATGGGCGCGAGGGCGTCATGAGCGGGCAGGGGACAGGGAACGGCCCGGACCCCGCCGGGGGAGCGGGCAACTGGGCAGAGTCGCGAGGCCGGGCGGCCGATGACCGGCGGATGCCCGGGTGCACGGGTGCCCGCGACGGGGTGGGCGACGGGGAGCGGCTGGCCCGGGCGGCGCTGACCCGGGTGCTGGAGCCGGGGGACGTGCGCGGTGGGCGCTGGCTGCGGGAATGCGGTGGTACGGAGTTGATGCGGCGGATCACTACCCCGGACGGTTCGGCCGAGCAACTGAACGGGATGACGGCGAGACGGCTGGCCGGCTACCGGCTGCGGGCCCGGACCGTCGAGCCCGAGCGGGACCTGGCGGCGGCGGCCTCGGCCGGCGGGCGCTTCGTCTGCCCCGGAGACCGGGAGTGGCCGAGCCAGCTGGACGACCTGGGCGACGCCCGGCCGACGGGACTCTGGGTGCGCGGGAGGCCCGATCTGCGGCTCTGGGCGCTGCGCTCGGTCGCCGTGGTCGGGGCCAGGGCCTGCACGCCGTACGGGGCCCACATGGCGACGGCCCTCGGCGCGGGCCTCGCGGAACGGGGGTGGGTGGTCGTCTCGGGCGCGGCCTTCGGGGTCGACGGGGCGGCTCACCGGGGCGCCTTGGCAGCCGGCGGCGCGACCATGGCGGTCCTGGCCTGCGGGGTGGACGTCGCCTACCCCCGGGGCCATGCCGAACTGATCGGACGCATCGTCGAACAGGGGCTCGTCCTCGGTGAACTGCCACCAGCCGAGCACCCCACCCGCAGCAGATTCATCCTTCGGAACCGGGTGATCGCCGCGTTGACGCGGGGCACGGTCGTCGTCGAGGCCGAGTACCGCAGCGGCTCCCTGGTCACGGCCCGGTGCGCGCAACGGCTCGGCCGCCACACCATGGGAGTGCCGGGTCCCGCCACCAGCGGCCTGTCGGCAGGTGTCCATGAACTCCTGCGAGGCGAGGGCGTGCTGGTGACGGATGCCGCGGAAGTCGCGGAAATGGTGGGTGACATCGGGGATCTGGCTCCGCCGAGGCACGGTCCGATGCTGCCCCGCGACTACCTCGATCCTGTCTGCGGCAGGGTGCTTGACGCGCTGCCGCCCCACGGCTCCGTCAACGGGCGGGAGGTGGCGCGTGCGGCGGCGACGAGTGAGGACGAGGCGCTCGGGAAGCTGTACGAACTGCACTCACTGGGGTTCGTCGAACGCGAAGGCGACGGATGGAGGTTGACGAAGCGGCCGACATGCAACGGCGACGCGCGGCGAGGCGGTTCTTGACCTGGGGCATTCGGGTGAAAAGGTGATGCCGATGACCTCGGTGGATCCTTCGGCGGCGCCTCCGGGGCCGACGTGTGACGCGGCGGCCCCGGACACCCGTCATGTCCTCGCCCAGGTGCGAGGCCGGGTCCGCCGCCACGTCCTGCTCCGTGTCCGTTCGCCGGGAAGCCCACCGCACCCATCCCTTATCCTGCGCGGACCGCGACACTCCAGTCACGCTACGCTCACAAGGATTCCGGCCCAGACGCAAGTCCCCCAGCACTTCACGGCAGAACGGCTCAAGGCACCACATGCCCCAGCACACCTCCGGGTCTGACCGCGCGGTAGTACCACCGGCTGCGCGTGGCACTGTGCGCCCGCCCGCCCCCTCCTCGCTCGACGAGTTGTGGCGCTCGTACAAGACCACGGGCGACGGGCGGTTGCGGGAACAGCTGATCCTGCACTACTCACCCCTGGTGAAGTACGTCGCCGGCCGGGTGAGCGTGGGCCTGCCGTCCAACGTCGAGCAGGCGGACTTCGTCTCCTCGGGCGTCTTCGGGCTGATCGACGCGATCGAGAAGTTCGACATCGAGCGCGCGATCAAGTTCGAGACGTACGCGATCACCCGCATCCGGGGCGCGATGATCGACGAACTGCGGGCGCTGGACTGGATCCCGCGCTCCGTGCGCCAGAAGGCGCGGGCCGTGGAGCGCGCCTACGCCACCCTGGAGGCACAGCTCAGACGCACGCCCTCGGAGGCGGAGGTCGCCGCCGAGATGGGCATCGCGCTGGAGGAACTGCACGCGGTTTTCAGCCAGTTGTCGCTCGCCAACGTCGTCGCACTGGAGGAGCTCCTCCATGTGGGCGGTGAGGGCGGCGACCGGCTGAGCCTGATGGACACGCTGGAGGACACCGCTGCCGACAATCCGGTGGAAGTGGCCGAGGACCGTGAGCTCAGAAGGCTTCTCGCCCGCGCGATCAACACCCTCCCGGACCGTGAGAAGACGGTCGTGACGCTCTACTACTACGAGGGCCTCACCCTCGCCGAGATCGGCAACGTCCTCGGCGTCACCGAGAGCCGGGTCAGCCAGATCCACACCAAGTCGGTGCTGCAACTGCGCGCGAAGCTGGCCGACGCCGGCCGCTGATACGGCCCGGACAGGCCCCCGGACAGGCCCTGGACGGGCCCCGGCAGAGGCGAACGTGCGCCGGGCGGAACCCCGACGGGCCCCGGCAGGTGTGAACCGGGCCCCGGGCGGACCCGGCAGGTGTGAACCGGACCCCGGGCGGACCCGGCAGGCGTGAACGGCCCCCCGGGAGGACCCGGCAGGAGCGCTTCGGCCAACGATCGGAGCCGCCCGCCCCCTCTCCGACACCGGCCGCCGTAGAGTGTTCGTGTGCCCAGGATTCGAGCGGCCTCCGTGGCCGAGCACCGGACCATGCAGCGCGGCGCCCTCCTGGACGCAGCGCGCTCCCTGCTGTCCGAGGGTGGCACGGAGGCGTTGACCTTCCCCGCCCTCGCCGAACGCACGGGCCTCGCACGGTCCTCCGTCTACGAGTACTTCCGGTCCCGCGCAGCCGTCGTCGAAGAGCTCTGCGCCGTCGACTTCCCCGTGTGGGCGGCGGAGGTCGAGAGCGCGATGGAGCGGGCGGGCACGCCCGAGGAGAAGATCGAGGCGTACGTCAGGCGTCAGCTCGACCTCGTCGGGGACCGTCGCCACCGGGCCGTCGTCGCGATCTCCGCGAGTGAACTGGACGCGGGTGCGCGCGAGAAGATCCGGGCGGCGCACGGTGGCCTGATCACCATGATCGTGGAGGCGCTCGGCGATCTCGGACACGACGAGCCCCGGCTGGCGGCCATGCTGCTCCAGGGCTCCGTGGACGCGGCGGTCCGGCGTATCGAACTGAGTGTGGCGGAGGAACCCGCCGTGATCGCGGACACCGCCGTCGCGATGGTCCTGAACGGCGTCCGCGGCATCCGCGACGACCAGGGCTGACCGCCCACGCCACGAGGACCGGCCAGGGTGCTTTCCGCCGTTGCCAGGGCCTACGTGGGACCGGGTGCGGGTACGCCCCACACCGGCAGCAGCCGCGAGGGCCCGCGCCGCAGCAGGGACGGCGGCAGCAGCGACAGCGGGTCCAGATACGCCTCCGCGCGCCGCAGGCCCCAGTGCAGACAGCCAGGAGCGCAGTGGGACGCCCCGGCCGACATGACCGCCACCACCTGTCCCGCCGCGACCTCGTCGCCCTTCGCGACCAGCGGGCGTACCGGCTCGTAGGTGGTCCGCAGCGGCGGATCACCCGTCCCGGCAAGTTCGATCACGACCACTCCGCGCCCCGCCACGCCACCCGCGAAGGACACCCGGCCCGCCGCGGCCGCGAGCACCCGCGCGCCGGGTCCGGCGCCGAGGTCCACCCCGCGGTGCCCGCGCCCGTACTCGGTGGCCGGCGGCTCCCACCCGCGTACGACCGGAGGTCTCCCCTCCAGCGGCCAGCTCCGCCCACCGGCCGGAACCGCCGGGACGGCTGCCCGGCCGTCCGCCGCACCGGGAGCCATCACCTGCCCCGCGGCCACAGCCGCGCTGGGCGGTGGCCGCTGCGCCGCCCGGGCGTACAGCCCGCCGCACCCCATCGCGAGCAGTCCCAAGAGCACTAGCCCCGAGACGGCCGCCACCGCCCGGCCGGCCCGCCATCCGGAAGTGCCGGCCGCCCATCCGGAGCCGCCGGCCCGTCGCCCGCCCCGGCGGTCCAGCACACCGCGGTGCGCGGCAGGGTGGAGACGACCGCTCCGGATCCGCTGACAACGACGTTCCGATGTGAATCGCATGCCGCCCACCGTCCCCCGCCCCGGGGATCCGCGGGGATCATGGAGCGGATCTGTGGACTACCGGCCGGTTGTGGACAGCGTCGTCACCCGGCACCCGACGGGTCCCGTACACTTCTTCTGGCGATCCGGGTCACCGGGTCGACTTCGCACGCCCCGCCACCTCCTTCTCTGCGGAGGTGGCCGCGCTCCTCGGTCCTTCGTGGCACGGCGCGTCGGGGCGTCAGGCGCGACAGCAAACCTGCGGTCGCGATAACCGAGCACCTCAAGGAGTACGGCCATGGCCGTCGTCACGATGCGGGAGCTGCTGGAAAGCGGCGTCCACTTCGGTCACCAGACCCGTCGTTGGAACCCGAAGATGAAGCGCTTCATCTTCACGGAGCGCAACGGCATCTACATCATCGACCTGCTCCAGTCGCTGTCGTACATCGACCGCGCCTACGAGTTCGTCAAGGAGACCGTCGCCCACGGCGGCTCCATCATGTTCGTGGGTACGAAGAAGCAGGCCCAGGAGGCCATCGCCGAGCAGGCGACGCGCGTCGGCATGCCGTACGTCAACCAGCGTTGGCTCGGTGGCATGCTCACCAACTTCTCCACCGTCTACAAGCGCCTTCAGCGTCTGAAGGAGCTCGAGCTCATCGACTTCGAGGACGTGGCCGCCTCCGGCCTCACCAAGAAGGAGCTCCTGGTTCTCTCCCGCGAGAAGGCCAAGCTGGAGAAGACCCTCGGTGGTATCCGCGAGATGCAGAAGGTGCCGAGCGCCGTCTGGATCGTCGACACCAAGAAGGAGCACATCGCCGTCGGTGAGGCGCGCAAGCTCCACATCCCGGTCGTCGCGATCCTCGACACCAACTGCGACCCCGACGAGGTCGACTACAAGATCCCGGGCAACGACGACGCGATCCGCTCCGTCACCCTGCTCACCCGCGTGATCGCCGACGCCGTCGCCGAGGGCCTCATCGCCCGTTCCGGCGCTGCGACCGGCGACTCGAAGCCGGGCGAGAAGGCCGCCGGCGAGCCGCTCGCCGAGTGGGAGCGCGACCTGCTCGAGGGCGACAAGAAGGCTGACGCCGAGGTCCAGACCTCCGCCGAGACCGAGAAGGTCGCGGACGCGGAGGCCGCCGAGGCCCCCGCCGCCGAGGCTGCTGCCGAGGCCCCCGAGGCTGAGGCCCCCGTCGCCGAGGCNGACGGGGGGGGCGGGTGCCACAGGCACCGCCCCCGCCGTTCACCCGTAGATCTTTCAGACTTCGAGAGAGAAATACAGACTCATGGCGAACTACACCGCCGCTGACGTCAAGAAGCTCCGTGAGCTCACCGGCGCCGGCATGATGGACTGCAAGAAGGCGCTCGACGAGGCCGACGGCAACGTCGACGGAGCCGTCGAAGCCCTCCGTATCAAGGGTCAGAAGGGCGTCGCCAAGCGCGAAGGCCGTTCTGCCGAGAACGGCGCGGTCGTCTCCCTCGTCTCCGAGGACAAGACGTCCGGCGTGCTCGTCGAGCTGAAGTGCGAGACGGACTTCGTCGCCAAGGGTGACAAGTTCCAGGCCGTCGCCAACGCGCTCGCCGCCCACGTCGCCGCGACCTCCCCGGCCGACATCGAGGCGCTGCTCGCGTCCGAGATCGAGCCCGGCAAGACCGTCCAGGCGTACGTGGACGAGGCCAACGCCAACCTCGGCGAGAAGATCGTCCTGGACCGCTTCGCGCAGTTCCAGGGTGCCTTCGTGTCCGTGTACATGCACCGCACCATGCCCGACCTGCCGCCGCAGATCGGTGTCATGGTCGAGCTGGACAAGGCCGACGCCGAGCTGGCCAAGGGCATCGCCCAGCACATCGCCGCCTTCGCGCCGAAGTACCTGTCCCGCGAGGACGTCCCGGCCGAGGTCGTCGAGGCCGAGCGCCGTGTCGCCGAGGAGACCACGCGCGCCGAGGGCAAGCCCGAGGCCGCGCTCCCGAAGATCGTCGAGGGTCGCGTCAACGGCTTCTTCAAGGAGGCCACCCTCCTCGGCCAGCCGTACGCGCTGGACAACAAGAAGTCCGTCCAGAAGGTCCTGGACGAGGCCGGTGTCACCCTGAAGCGCTTCTCGCGCATCAAGGTCGGCATCTGAGTCCGTCCGCGAAAAACGGTGGACCCCGATAGGGTCAGGTGCAGTCGACGGCCGCACACCGCCGTACGACCGCAGATCTGACGAGGAGGCCATTGCCGCTGAGGGACACCAGACCCACCGGCAATGGCCTTCTTCGTATGTGCACGAGGAGAATCTCCATGAACAAGGGCGCGGACGCCGCAACAGGTGACCACAAGCGCGACGACGGCAAGGTGCGCGGACGCTTCATGCTGAAGCTGTCCGGAGAGGCGTTCGCCGGCGGCGGGGGTCTCGGTGTCGACCCCGACGTCGTGCACGCCATCGCCCGCGAGATCGCGGCCGTCGTGCGCGGCGGTGCGGAAATCGCGATCGTCATCGGCGGCGGCAACTTCTTCCGCGGTGCCGAGCTCCAGCAGCGCGGCATGGACCGGGCCCGGTCCGACTACATGGGCATGCTCGGCACCGTCATGAACTGCCTCGCTCTCCAGGACTTCCTGGAGAAGGAGGGCATCGACTCCCGCGTCCAGACGGCCATCACCATGGGCCAGGTCGCGGAGCCTTACATTCCGCTGCGCGCCGTACGGCACCTGGAGAAGGGCCGCGTCGTCATCTTCGGCGCCGGCATGGGCATGCCGTACTTCTCGACCGACACCACCGCGGCACAGCGCGCCCTGGAGATCGACGCCGAGGCACTGCTGATGGGGAAGAACGGTGTGGACGGGGTCTACGACTCCGACCCGAAGACCAACCCCGGCGCGGTGAAGTTCGACGCGCTGGAGTACAGCGAGGTGCTCGCCCGCGATCTCAAGGTCGCCGACGCCACCGCCATCACGCTCTGCCGCGACAACCAGCTGCCGATCCTCGTCTTCGAGCTGACCACCGCGGGCAATATCGCCCGCGCCGTCAAGAGTGAGAAGATCGGCACGCTCGTGAGTGACCAGGGCACCCGGGCCTGACAATCGGGGGGACCGTACCGGGGCGACCCGGTGGGGCCCCGGGGGTGCAGGGGGTGCCCCCGAAGGATGGACAACGGCCTGCCGGTCGGACACCGTGCAGGTGAGGACGCGACGCAGGACCCGCCGGGCCCGAGCACGCCGGGCCCACTCAAGACACGCAGGAGCACGTGGTGATCGAAGAAACCCTCCTCGAGGCCGAGGAGAAGATGGAGAAGGCCGTCGTGGTCGCGAAAGAGGACTTCGCCGCGATCCGTACCGGCCGTGCGCACCCGGCGATGTTCAACAAGATCGTCGCGGACTACTACGGTGCGCTGACCCCGATCAACCAGCTCGCCTCGTTCTCGGTGCCCGAGCCCCGTATGGCCGTCGTGACGCCGTTCGACAAGACCGCGCTGCGCAACATCGAGCAGGCCATCCGCGACTCGGACCTCGGCGTCAACCCGAGCAACGACGGCAATATCATCCGGGTGAACTTCCCCGACCTCACCGAAGAGCGCCGTCGCGACTACATCAAGGTCGCGAAGACGAAGGCCGAGGACTCCAAGATCTCGATCCGGGCCGTGCGCCGCAAGGCCAAGGAGACCCTGGACAAGCTGGTCAAGGACAAGGAGTCCGGCGAGGACGAGGTCCGCCGCGCCGAGAAGGAGCTCGACGACACCACCGCGAAGTACGTCGCGCAGGTGGACGAGCTGCTGAAGCACAAGGAAGCCGAGCTGCTCGAAGTCTGATGAACGACTCCTCCTGGGGCGTCCCGCAGGGCGTCGGTCATCGGGCTGCGCCCGAGATGCGGGCCGCTCCGGCGGGTCCTGCATACGATGTGCATGACGCCCAGCAGACTCGGCCCATGCCCATCGTGCCGGACGTTCCCGACGCAGGTAGAGACGCTGACGACCGTGATGACCGGGACCAGGGGGCCGGACGCCTGAGCGGCGGCCCCCTGTTCCGCGACGAGAAGCCGCAGGAGCCCATGTCCACCGCGCCACCACCCCCGCAGAAGAAGCGTGCGGGCCGTGATCTGGGAGCCGCCATAGGGGTCGGCGTGGGGCTCGGTGCCGTCGTGGTCGCCTCGCTCTTCATCGTCAAGGCCGTCTTCGTCGGCGTGATCGTCGTCGCCGTCGTCGTGGGTCTGTGGGAACTCACCTCACGGCTGGAGGAGCGCAAGGGCATCAAGGCGCCGCTCGTGCCGCTCGCGATCGGTGGCGCGGCCATGGTCGTGGCCGGTTACGCGCGGGGTGCGGAGGGTGCCTGGATCGCCATGGCCCTGACCGCTCTGGCGGTACTCGTCTGGCGGATGACCGAGCCGCCGGAGGGCTACCTCAGGGACGTCACGGCCGGCGTCTTCGCCGCGTTCTACGTGCCGTTCCTGGCGACCTTCGTCGCCATGCTCCTGACCGCCGACGACGGGCCTCAGCGGGTCCTGACCTTCCTGCTGCTGACCGTGGTCAGCGACACGGGGGCGTACGCCGTCGGCTGGCGCTTCGGCAAGCACAAGCTCGCACCGCGCATCAGCCCCGGAAAGACCCGCGAGGGCCTCTTCGGAGCCGTGGCCTTCGCGATGGTGGCCGGCGCGCTGTGCATGCAGTTCCTGATCGACGACGGCACGTGGTGGCAGGGCCTGCTGCTCGGCCTCGCGGTCGCCGCCAGCGCCACCCTCGGGGACTTGGGCGAGTCCATGATCAAGCGTGACCTCGGGATCAAGGACATGGGCACGCTCCTTCCCGGACACGGCGGGATCATGGACCGGCTGGACTCCCTGCTGCCGACGGCGCCGGTGGTCTGGCTGCTGATGGTGATCTTCGTCGGCTCCGGCTGAGCGCCCGCAGGCATGACACGAGTGAGGGCCCGCCGTNACGGCGGGCCCTCACTCGTGTCATGCCTGCTGTGACATCAGCCACGCTCCCGCAGCGCCGAGCGCATGTGGTGAAGGAGCTCCAGCGCCCGGCGGCGCATCCACAGGATCCAGAGGCAGAACGCGACCGCGCCGACGGCGAAGACCAGCGGAAAGACCACCGACCCGTTGACGGCCCCCAGGACGAGTAGCCCTGCCGCGACCAGACCCATGAAGCCCAGCCAGTACGGCAGCCACCTGCCTCCCCGCTCGATCTTCCCCAGCTGATCGTCGACCAGGCGCAGCATGAGGGCCCGCTCCTCGGGATCCCGTGGCACCTCGCGGTGCCGAATCTTGCGGTTGAGGCCGGCGATCGCATGCGGGCCGGCGCCGGTTGCCCGGCTGGTCCTGCGGCGCTGGACAGCCAGGAACCCGACGACCACGACGGTGTAGAACAAGCCCTGGAGCATCCACACGCCGGGGTCTTCATCCCGGCGGACCAGGGCTCCCACACCCAGACCCAGTACAAGGACCACCAGTCCCTGTGCGATCAGGCTGTCACTGAACCAGTGCTTCACGGTCTGCACGGCACTTACCTCCTGTGACGTCGGCGGGGAGTCCCTGTCATGTCCCGGATACCCCGTACGGCCCGGTTCACCGGGGCCACAGCCGGGGTGCGGGCGACGAACGAAGGCACCTCCGCGCGTCTGCGACACTGGATGAACCATGCCTAAGCCCGGAGAACTCACTTTCGTCGCGCCCCGCGGAGCCAAGAAGCCCCCGCGGCACCTCGCCGACCTCACGCCCGCCGAGCGCAAGGAAGCGGTCGCCGCGACCGGCGAGAAGCCGTTCCGCGCCCAGCAGCTCTCGCAGCACTACTTCGCGCGGTACGCGCACGACCCGGCGGAGTGGACCAACATCCCCGCCGGATCGCGGGACAAGCTCGCCGAGGCGCTGTTCCCCGATCTGATGTCCGTGGTGCGGCACATCAGCTGCGACGACGACACCACCCGTAAGACGCTCTGGAAGCTGCACGACGGGACGCTGGTCGAGTCCGTCCTGATGCGCTACCCCGAGCGCGTCACGATGTGCATCTCCTCGCAGGCCGGGTGCGGCATGAACTGCCCGTTCTGCGCCACCGGGCAGGCCGGTCTCGACCGCAACCTGTCCACCGCGGAGATCGTCCACCAGATCGTGGACGGCATGCGGGCGCTGCGTGACGGCGAGGTCCCGGGGGGCCCGGCGCGCCTGTCCAACATCGTCTTCATGGGCATGGGCGAGCCGCTCGCCAACTACAACCGCGTCGTCGGCGCGATCCGCAGGCTGACCGACCCGGAGCCGGACGGCCTCGGGCTCTCGCAGCGCGGGATCACGGTCTCCACCGTCGGCCTCGTGCCCGCGATGCTCCGGTTCGCGGACGAGGGCTTCAAGTGCCGTCTCGCCGTCTCGCTGCACGCCCCGGACGACGAGCTGCGCGACACCCTCGTGCCGGTGAACACCCGCTGGAAGGTCCGCGAGGTGCTGGACGCCGCATGGGAGTACGCGGAGAAGTCCGGCCGTCGCATCTCCATCGAGTACGCGCTGATCCGCGACATCAACGACCAGGCGTGGCGGGGCGACCGGCTCGGCCGGCTGCTCAAGGGCAAGCGGGTCCACGTCAACCTGATCCCGCTGAACCCGACCCCCGGCTCGAAGTGGACCGCCTCGCGGCCCGAGGACGAGAAGGCGTTCGTCGAGGCGATCGCCGCCCACGGGGTGCCGGTCACCGTCCGGGACACCCGGGGCCAGGAGATCGACGGGGCCTGCGGGCAGCTGGCGGCATCCGAGCGCTGAGGCCGAAACCGGCCGTGTAGCCTGGGCTCGAAATCAACTTCATATTCCGACAGGGGAGCGCCACAGCGCTGAGAGTGCGGCACCAAGGACAGGTTGGCCGCAGACCCTCTGAACCTCGCCCGGGTCATTCCGGGTAGGAAGTTCGGACCTTACTCAAGCTGTTGCGCCCTGCCCGCTTCCGGTTTCGACCGGCGCGGGCGGGGCCGCGTCTCTTCCTGGTCACTCCAGGAGGAATCACATGAGCACCACCAAGAAGATCGCGGGGGCGGTCGCCGCCGCCGCACTCGGCGCCACCGCGCTGGCCGGTTGCGGAAGCTCCGACGACTCGGCGTCCGGCTCCGGGCCCACCGGGGGCTCCGGTTCCAAGACGGTCACCCTCGTCAGCCACGACTCCTTCAACGCCTCCAAGGACGTACTGAAGGAGTTCACCGCGGAGACCGGCTACACCGTCAAGGTACTGAAGAGCGGTGACGCCGGCGCCGCCCTCAACCAGGAGATCCTGACCAAGGGTTCGCCGCGCGGCGACGTGTTCTTCGGCGTCGACAACACCCTGCTCTCACGCGCTCTCGACAACGGCCTGTTCACGCCGTACGAGGCCAAGGGCCTCGGCCAGGTCGCGGCCGATGTCCAGCTGGACGCCGGGAAGCACCGGGTCACCCCGGTCGACACCGGCGACATCTGCATCAACTATGACAAGAAGTACTTCGCCGACAAGAAGCTCGCGCCGCCGAAGACCTTCGACGACCTGGCGAAGCCCGCGTACAAGGACCTCCTCGTCACCGAGAACGCGGCGACCTCCTCGCCCGGCCTCGGCTTCCTCCTCGGCACCGTCGCCACCTACGGCGAGGACGGCTACCAGGACTACTGGAAGAAGCTGAAGGACAACGGCGTCAAGGTCGTCGACGGCTGGGAGCAGGCGTACAACGAGGAGTTCTCCGGTTCCGCCGGCGGCAAGAAGGCCAAGGCGGACCGGCCGCTCGTCGTCAGTTACGCCTCCAGCCCGCCCGTCGAGGTGCTGTACGCGGACCCGCAGCCGAAGACCGCCCCCACCGGCGTCGCCACCGGGACGTGCTTCCGTCAGATCGAGTTCGCCGGTCTGCTCGACGGAGCGAAGAACGAGGCGGGCGGCAAGGCCCTGCTGGACTTCCTGATCGGCAAGAAGTTCCAGGAGGACATGCCGCTCAACATGTTCGTCAGCCCGGTCAACAAGGGCGCGAAGGTGCCGGACCTCTTCACGAAGTTCGGTGCCACGGTCGACAAGCCGACGACCGTCGCCCCGGACGAGATCGCCAAGAACCGTGAGCAGTGGGTCCAGTCATGGTCCTCGCTCGTAGTGAAGTAGCGAAGACTCCCGTACGCGGACCGGGCGCGCGCGGGAAGTCCGCACGCGCCCGGTCGCTGCGCGGGGGAGCGGTGCGGCTCGGCCTGATGGCCGTGCCCGCCGCGTTCTTCGCGCTGTTCTTCGCCTACCCCGTCGTCGCGATCGTCGGGCGCGGGCTCAAGTCCGGCGGCGTGTGGCAGTTCGGGCGGTTCGGTGAGGTGCTGAGCCGGCCGGACATCCAGCACGTCCTCTGGTTCACGCTCTGGCAGGCCCTCGCCTCGACCGCGCTGACCCTGTTGATCGCGCTGCCCGGCGCGTACGCCTTCGCCCGGTTCGACTTCCCCGGCAAGCAGCTGCTGCGGGCGGTCGTCACCGTGCCGTTCGTGCTGCCGACCGTCGTGGTCGGGACCGCTTTCCTCGCGCTCCTCGGCCGTGGCGGCTTCCTCGACGAGCTGTGGGGCGTACGGCTCGACACCACGGTGTGGGCCATCCTGCTCGCCCATGTCTTCTTCAACTACGCGGTCGTCGTGCGCACCGTCGGCGGACTCTGGTCGCAGCTCGACCCCCGGCAGGAGGAGGCCGCGCGGGTCCTGGGTGCCGGACGGTTCGCCGCCTGGCGCCGGGTCACCCTTCCCGCGCTCGGCCCCGCCGTGGCCGCTGCCACGCTGATGATCTTCCTCTTCACCTTCACCTCCTTCGGCGTCGTCCAGATCCTCGGCGGCCCCGGCTTCTCCACGCTGGAGGTGGAGATCTACCGGCAGACCGCGCAGCTGCTCGACCTGCCCACCGCCGCCGTACTGACGCTGGTGCAGTTCGTCGCGGTCGGCGCCGTCCTCGCCGTGCACGCGTGGACCGTACGGCGCCGGGAGACCGCGCTGAGACTTGTCGACCCGGCCCGGACGGCTCGCAGGCCGCGCGGCACGGGGCAGTGGGCGCTGCTCGGCGGGGTACTGCTGACCGTGCTGGTACTGATCCTGCTGCCGCTCGCCGTCCTGGTGGAGCGGTCGCTCGATGTGTCCGGCGGCCACGGCTTCGCCTTCTACCGTGCGCTCGGATCGGCGGAGGCGAACAGCGGTACGTTCCTGGTCGCACCCATCGAGGCGATCGGGAACTCGCTGCGCTACGCCCTGGTGGCCACCCTGATCGCGCTGGTCGTCGGTGGGCTGGCCGCGGCGGCCCTGACCAGGAAGGCGGGCCGGCTCGTCCGGGGATTCGACGCGCTGCTGATGCTGCCGCTCGGCGTCTCCGCCGTCACCGTCGGTTTCGGCTTCCTGATCAGCCTCGACAAGCCGCCGCTGGATCTGCGTACCTCCTGGATCCTGGTGCCGCTCGCCCAGGCACTGGTCGGGGTGCCGTTCGTCGTACGCACCATGCTGCCGGTCCTCCGAGCGGTGGACGAACGGCTGCGCGAGGCGGCCGCGGTGCTCGGTGCCTCGCCGTGGCGGGCCTGGCGCGAGGTGGACCTGCCGCTGGTGCGCCGGGCGCTGCTGGTCGCGGCGGGCTTCGCGTTCGCCGTGTCGCTCGGTGAGTTCGGCGCCACGGTCTTCATCGCACGGCCCGACAACCCGACGCTCCCGGTGGCTGTCTCCCGGCTGCTGGGCCGGTCCGGGGAGCTCAACTACGGCCAGGCGATGGCCCTCAGCACCATCCTGATGCTCGTGTGCGCGGTCTCGCTGCTGCTGCTCGAACGTATCCGCACCGACCGATCCGGGGAGTTCTAGAGATGCTGACACTCGAATCGGCCACCGTGCGCTTCGGCGACCGCGCGGCGCTCGACGCCGTGGACCTGGAGGTCGCCGAGCACGAGATCGTCTGCGTACTCGGACCGAGCGGCAGCGGCAAGTCCACACTGCTGAGGATCGTCGCCGGACTTCAGCAGACCGACGGCGGACGGGTACTGCTCGACGGCGCCGACCAGGACGGCGTTCCGGTGCACCGGCGGGGCCTCGGCCTCATGTTCCAGGACCATCAGTTGTTCCCCCACCGCGACGTCGGCGCCAACGTCGCCTTCGGGCTGCGGATGCACGGGGTGAAGCGCGCGGAGCAGGACCGCAGGGTCGCCGAACTCCTCGACCTGGTGGGCCTGCCCGGCGCCGAACGGCGGGCCGTCGCCGCGCTCTCGGGCGGCGAACAGCAGCGCGTCGCCCTCGCCCGGGCCCTCGCTCCCCGCCCCAAACTCCTGATGCTGGACGAGCCCCTGGGCCAGCTGGACCGCAGTCTGCGCGAACGCCTCGTCGTCGAACTGCGCACGCTCTTCGGCCGCCTGGGTACGACGGTGCTCGCCGTCACCCACGACCAGGGCGAGGCCTTCGCGCTCGCCGACCGCGTCGTCGTGATGCGTGACGGACGCATCGCCCAGGTGGGCACACCCCTGGAGGTCTGGCGGCGTCCCGCCTCCGCCTTCGTCGCCCGGTTCCTCGGCTTCGACAACGTGGTGGACGCGATGGTCACCGGTGAGGCCGCGATCACGGACTGGGGCAAGGTGCCGGTACCGGCGGGTTCACCCCAGGGGGCTTGCGATCTGCTGGTCCGTCCGGCCGGGGTCCTCATCGGCGGTCCGCAGGACGGTCTGCGCTGCACCGTGGGCGCCCGCACCTTCCGCGGCAACCACGTCGCGGTGAAACTGCGCCCGGAGCGCGGCCCCGTCCTGGACGCGGAGTGCGCGCTGGAGGGCACTCCGGACGAGGGCGCGCAGGTCGGGGTCACCTTTGCCGCGGCGGAGAGCGTCGTGCTTCCCGTCGTGTGAACGGCCGTCTCCTGGCCCGCTCCGTGTCCGCGCCGGCGCGGTGGAACGGGCCCCGGGCGGCGGGGGGCCGTCAGGACTGTGCCGGGCCCCGGGCGCCCCGCGGGCCACCACGGTGTGCGCGCCGGAGATGCGTTCACTCAATCTCGCAGATTTGCTTACCGAATCTCCCCGTCACGCTCGTTTGCCCACTGCCGGTACCCCTCCGAGGGGATCATCGGGCAGGTTGGAGCCCTGGTGACGTTCAGTGACCACGCCTCGCGCTCGTGGGTGCGGACTGACGCGGGACGCCGTTTTCGGCAGGATTGTGTTTGTTCGAGAATCGGGGGCAGATGCCCGGGGTGGGTCCCGGCCCTGGCGGCCCGTGCACAATGTCTCGTCAGGCGAACACACTTTCACTGTTCTGAACCTGAGTGACGTGGAACGTCCTTCTACGATTGCGAACTTCTACTTGTCAGCGCATCCAGTACACATGGTGACCCCCTCACCATGTGCGCAACCCGCTCATCCCCACGCCGTTCCCGTCAGACGCGTGAGGACGTACCCGCGCCCCGCGCTCTTCGGGGGCCGGTCGTGACATCGGCTCCGCTGACAGACCGGGAGATCTCCCTGGTGCGTACGAGTCTGGCGGTGGTCGCACCGCAGGCCACGGAGATGACCGTCTACTTCTACGCCATCCTCTTCACCCGGCACCCCGAGGTGCGGGGGTTGTTCCCGGAGAACATGGACGTCCAGCGTGACCGGCTGCTGCGTGGACTGCTGCGCATCATCGATCTGGTCGATGACGTCGACAACCTCGTACAGTTCTGCTCCCGGCTGGGCCGGGACCATCGTAAGTTCGGAGCGCTGGACGCCCACTACCCAGCAGTGGGTGACTGCCTGCTGGCCTCCCTGGCCCGCTATGCGGGCACCGCGTGGAACGCCGAGATTGCCGCAGCCTGGACCCGCGCCTACACCGTCGCCGCCCAAGTGATGATCGCGGCCGCCGAGGACGACACGCGCCTGCGCCCGGCTGCCTGGGAAGCGCAGATCATCCGCCACGAATACCGCGGCAACGGCATCGCCGAGATCACTGTGCAGCCCGACCAGCCCTACCCCTACGTCGCCGGGCAGTACGTGAGCATGGAAACCCCCTGGTACCCCCGTACCTGGCGTCACTATTCCCCCGCTCACCGGCCGCGCACGGACCACTCGATGACGTTCCACGTCCGGGCGGTCCACCGGGGTCAGGTCAGCAACGCGCTGGTTCACCACGCCGCCGCCGGACACCGGGTGCGGCTGGGGTCGCCCCAGGGTGAGATGACCCTCGCCGCCGCAGGTGACCGCGATCTGTTGCTGGTGGCCGGCGGGACCGGCCTCGCGCCGATCCGCGCCCTGATCGAGGAAGCCGCCGCCCGGGACATGCGCCGCTATGTGGAGCTGTTCGTCGGAGCGCGCACCGCTGAGGAGTTGTACGGGCTCGACGACATGCTGCGCCTGACCCAACGCCACCATTGGCTGACCGTCAGGGCGGCCGTCTCGCACGAGCACATCCCCGGCCAGCGGGGAACCCTCCCGCAGGTGCTGCGTGAATTCGGCCCCTGGTACCGGCACGAAGCCTTCCTGTGCGGTCCGCCCGACATGGTCACCACGGCCGTGCGCACCCTCCTGGAGCAGGGGACCCCCCGGTCCCGCATTCACCATGACCCGCTCGACACACCCGTTCTCACCGCTCCCCTCACTCCGCCCCGCCCCAGTCAGGAGATCGACCAGCCGTGACCCGCCACGACGCCACCCCTTCGCACGGGGAGCGCCTGCTGCAGGCCCACCTGGGCACCAGTGAACGCGCCGACGCCTTCTACGACCGGCAGGTCCATCCGCACCTCACCGCAGCCATGCGTGACTTCATCCACCGCCAGTCCATGGTCTTCCTCTCCACCGCCGACGCCCGTGGTCACTGCGACGCCACCTTCCGCGCCGGCCCTCCCGGATTCGTCACCGTGCTGGGCGACCGCACCCTGGCCTACCCCGAGTACCGCGGGAACGGCGTCATGGCCAGCGCCGGGAACATCACCGACAACCCGCACATCGGTCTGCTCTTCATGGACTTCACCCGGGACCACATCGGACTGCACGTCAACGGCTCCGCCCAGCTCGTCAGCGATCAGGATCTGCGTGCCGCCCACTCCTGGATACCCGCCGATACCGCCCCGGGGCGGCTCCCCGTGCTGTGGACGCACATCACCGTCCACGAGGCCTACGTGCACTGCTCCAAACACATCCCCCACCTCGAGCCCGCTCCCCGCCCCCTGGGACTGGCACGCACGCGCCCCAAGGACGCCGACTACTTCCCCGAACCAACCGCGCAGGCCGTGGCAACCGGCCCGAGGCCGGACCTGGCACCCGGAAACGCCGACGTCTCCGACCCTGCCCACGCGCCCCTTCGGTCGCGCATCCGCTGATCGGCTCACACGACCGCTGAGACCCTCCGTCACGGCATCGGCCGGCCTCGCCGGCCTCCGTCATGGACAGCCGGCGGCATCAGCCCGGGTTCGACGATCCCGGCACCGACCGGTCGTCACCCGTCGGCGGCGCCCTGCGTCGAGGACAGCCGCGCGAGCGCTTCGGGCGCTTCCTCCACCGTGTCGACGAGCGCGATGCGGGACTCCATCGGCCGGCCCGCCGCGAGGGCCCTGAGCAGCGGCCAGGCGGGAAGCTCCCGCGTCCAGTGATCACGGCCCACCAGCACCATCGGGGACGGCTCACCGCGGGAGCCGTAGTAGTTCGGGGTGGTGCTGTCGAAGATTTCCTGGACCGTGCCCGCCGCGCCCGGCAGGAAGATCACGCCCGCCGTCGAGCGGGCCAGCAGTCCGTCCTCACGCAACGCGTTGGCGAAGTACTTGGCTATGTGGCCGGCGAACGGGTTCGGCGGCTCGTGGCCGTAGAACCAGGTGGGGATCGCCACGGACCCGCCGCCGCGCGGCCACTGCTCCCGTACGGTGAACGCCGCCATCGCCCAGTCGGTGACCGACGGGGTGAACGAGGGCACCGTGCCCAGGAGTTCGCAGGCCTTGTCCAGCATCGCGTCGGGGTGCGGGGCCGCGTAGGCGCCCAGGTTGGCCGCCTCCATCGCGCCAGGGCCGCCGCCGGTCGCCACCGTCAGGCCGCTGCGGGCCAGGGTCCTGCCGAGCCGGGCCGCCGCCGCGTACGAGGCGCTGCCCCGGGGTGTCACGTGACCGCCCATCACGCCCACCACCCGCGTCCCGACGAGGAGTTCGTCCAGCGCGTCGGAGACCGCGTCGTCGTGGAGCGCCCGCAGCATCGAGGAGAAGACGTCGCCGTCCGAGCGGGTGCGGCAGAACCAGCGGTAGGCGTGGGCGTCGGGCGTGGCCTCGTAACCGCCCTGCGCCAGACCGTCGTAGAGGGCGTCGGGGGTATAGAGCAGACCGCGGTACGGATCGAAGGGCAGACCCGGCACCGGAGGGAACACGAATGCGCCCTCGGCCCGCACCTTCTCGGCCGCCGCCGGCTCCATCCGGCAGCCGAGGAAGACGGCGCCGGACGTGTCCGTGGCCAGCAGCGCCGCGCTGCGGTCCGCCAGGTCGACGGACTGGACGCGTCGGCCTGCCAGCGAACCGGCGGCGACGGCCGCGTCGAATTCGGTGAGCGACTCGATCTCGTTGTCGGGTGAGGGTGTGCCGGCTTCCGGGGTGTCCACGCCCTCATGCTACGGACCGGGGTTCTCGGGCTACGGACCGGCCGGGACCCACGCCCCGGTCGGCCCGTTCAGGCGGTCAGCGGCAGTGCGGCCAGCTCGGCGATCGCCCAGGTCAGCGGGGCGAACAGGAGAAGCAGGGCGGCCGCGCGCAGCGCCGTCGCCGCCCGCAGCGCCGAGGCCGGGGCGCCGAGCCGCAGCAGCGCCCGAGCCGTTTCGGCACGGGCCTGCCTCGCCTCCAGCGCGGAGGTCAGCAGCGTCGCGGTGGTGCAGCCGATGACGAGTACGGCGCCGAGTGCGGTGAGCGGGCCGAAGGGGCGTGGCCCCGTCCCGTACAGCGCGAACGCGGCGATGACCGCGGAGAGGACCGCGCAGACGACTCCCAGCGGCCGGCCGATCCGGCGTGCCTCGTTCATCAGGACGCGGCCCGCCAGCAGACGTACGGCTCCGGGACGCACCGCCTGGAGGAGGCGCCCGCACAGGTAGGTCAGCCCCGGGCCCGCCGTGGCGAGACCGATCGCGGTCAGGGTCCAGCCCACCAGGACCCAGGCGGGTGTGGAGTCGAGCTTGCCGGGGAGCGGGAAGGCGCTGCCGGTCGAGCCGCGGTTCGCGTACGCCTCGACGGCGAGTCCGGCGGCGGTCAGGGCGACGCCCCAGGGCAGTCCGGCGGGCGGCGCCGCCGGGGCCGGGATCTGCTCCTCGGGCAGCAGGTCGTCGGCATCCTCCGGCGCGCCCGTGGCCCGCGGCGGGGCGGTGCGCAGCGCCATCGCGCTCGCCGTCGCGGCGGCTGCGGGCACCAGGGTCAGCAGGACGAGGGCGGCGGCCAGGGGCAGCGGTGCCCCGGCGCCGAGCAGGCCGGCCGCCGCGCCGTCGAACGGCAGCCCGGACAGGTCGCCGCGCAGGTGGAGGAAGAACAGCAGCGCCACCATCGAGCCGAGGGTGCACGAGACGGCGGTGGAGACCGCGGCGAGCACGCTGAGCCGCACCGGTCCGAGGCCGACGGCGGACAGTCCGGCGCGCGGGCGGGTGCTCGGGTCGGTACGCGCCACCGCGACCGCGAACTGCACCGTGGCGGCCAGCGGTACGAAGCACCACAGCAGCCGCAGTACGGAACCGGCGGAGTGCGCCGGATGCCCGGAGGCGTAGCCGAGGGTGCACAGCAGGAGGAAGCCGACCCCTGCGGAGGCGGCCGCGACGAGCAGCCGCCGCATCAGGACCAGTGGGTGGGAACCGCGGGCTAGACGGAGAGCGAGCACGCCGCGCGGCCCTCCGTATCGGCCTCGGCGGGCAGGGCGACCGTGGCGACCCGGCGTCCGTCCAGCAGCGGCACCACACGGTCGGCGAGTGCGGCGATTTCCGCGTCGTGCGTGGCGAGCACCACCGTGATGCCGTGCGAGCGGGCCGCGCTGGTGAGGGTGCGCAGGACGTGAGCACGGTCGGTGCGGTGCAGCGTGGCGGTCGGCTCGTCGGCGAAGATCACCGAGGGTGCGGCGGCCAGTGCGCGGGCCACCGAGATCCGCTGCCGCTGGCTCTGCTGGAGGGTGTGCGGCCGCTTCCGCGCGCACATGCCGATGTCGAGGCGTTCCAGCCACTCCATGGCGGCCTTCTTGGCCTCCCGGCGGCCGGTGCCGCGCAGCATCAGCGGCAGGGCGGTGTTCTCCCAGGTGTTCAGTTCCGGGACGAGCTGGGGTTCGGGGGCGATCCAGCCGAACTTGTCGCGGCGCAGCCGCTCCCGCAGCCGCGGGCCCATGGTGTGCACCGGGACGCTGTTGAACCACACCTCGCCCTGCTGGGGCACCAGCTGGCCGGAGAGGCAGTGCAGCAGGGTCGTCTTGCCGCTGCCGCGCGGACCGGTCACCGCGAGGATCTCGCCATCGCGGATCCCCAGGGAGACCCCGCCGAGCGCGGGTGAGCCGTTGTGGGAGTGCTGCAGGGAACGCGCCCAGATCACGTCGTTGTCCGGCGGGGCCACCATGGCGTACACCTCGGTTCAGATCAGATATCCCGTTCCCCCGTACGGGGGAACGAAGGCGGGGCCGATCGGTCACTCGGCACCGTAGGGATTCGGACCGCGGTGTGCGCACAGCACGCGGCCCGGGTGCGCTTCTTCCCACTCGAATGGGCGCATCCGGGCCGCGTGGACCGTATGAAATGACCGCCGGAGGGCCCTCGTGGGACGGTCAAGCGGTGGTCAAGGCGGTGCCGGCCGTTGGGCCGTCCGGGCTATCGGTCAGAGCTTCGTCCAGGCCTCCGTCAGGACGGACCGCAGGATGCCCTCGATCTCGTCGAACGTGGACTGGTCGGAGATCAGCGGCGGGGCGAGCTGGACGACCGGGTCGCCGCGGTCGTCGGCCCGGCAGTACAGGCCGTTGTCGTACAGCGCCTTGGAGAGGAAGCCGTACAGGACGCGCTCGGTCTCCTCGTCGGTGAACGTCTCCTTGGTGGCCTTGTCCTTCACCAGCTCGATGCCGTAGAAGAAGCCGTTGCCGCGGACGTCGCCGACGATCGGCAGGTCGTGCAGCTTCTGGAGCGTGGTGAAGAAGGCGTTCTCGTTGTCGAGGACGTGCTGGTTGAGGCCCTCGCGCTCGAAGATGTCGAGGTTGGCGAGGCCGACCGCCGCGGACACCGGGTGGCCGCCGAAGGTGTAGCCGTGCAGGAAGGTGTTGTCGCCCTCGTAGAACGGCTCGGCGAGCTTGTCCGAGATGATGCAGGCACCGATCGGGGAGTAGCCCGAGGTCATGCCCTTGGCGCAGGTGATCATGTCCGGTACGTAGCCGAACTTGTCGCAGGCGAACATCGTGCCGAGGCGGCCGAAGGCGCAGATGACCTCGTCGGAGACGAGCAGCACGTCGTACTTGTCGCAGATCTCGCGGACGCGCTGGAAGTAGCCGGGCGGGGGCGGGAAGCAGCCGCCCGCGTTCTGTACGGGCTCCAGGAAGACGGCCGCGACGGTGTCCGCGCCCTCGAAGAGGATCTCCTGCTCGATCTGGTCGGCTGCCCAGCGGCCGAAGGCCTCCGGGTCGTCGCCGAAGAGCGGGGCGCGGTAGATGTTGGTGTTCGGCACCTTGTGAGCACCGGGGACCAGCGGCTCGAAGGGGGCCTTGAGGGCCGGCAGACCGGTGATGGACAGGGCGCCCTGCGGGGTGCCGTGATAGGCGACCGCACGCGAGATGACCTTGTACTTGGTCGGCTTGCCCTTGAGCTTGAAGTACTGCTTGGCCAGCTTCCAGGCGGTCTCGACGGCCTCGCCGCCGCCGGTGGTGAAGAAAACCTTGTTGAGGTCGCCCGGGGCGTAGTCCGCGAGGCGCTCGGCCAGCTCGACGGCCTTCGGGTGGGCGTAGGACCACACCGGGAAGAAGGCCAGCTCCTGGGCCTGCTTGTACGCGGCCTCGGCGAGCTCGTGGCGGCCGTGGCCGGCGTTGACGACGAACAGGCCGGACAGGCCGTCGAGGTAGCGCTTGCCCTGGTCGTCGTAGATGTAGGTGCCCTCGCCACGCACGATGGTGGGAACGCTTGCGTTCTCGTAGTCCGACATGCGGGTGAAGTGCATCCACAGGTGGTCGTACGCGGTCCGGCTGAGGTCCTTGCTCACGGCTATCGGGTTCCCCACATGTAGGTCTGCTTCTTGAGCTTGAGGTAGACGAAGCTCTCGGTGGAGCGCACACCGGGTATGGCCCGGATGCGTTTGTTGATCGTCTCCAGCAGGTGGTCGTCGTCCTCGCAGACGATCTCCACCATCAGGTCGAAGGAGCCCGCGGTCATCACCACGTACTCGCATTCGGTCATGGCCGACAGGGCCTCCGCGACGGGATCGAGGTCGCCATCGACGTTGATCCCCACCATCGCCTGCCGCCGGAACCCCACGGTGAGCGGGTCGGTGACGGCGACGATCTGCATCACGCCCTGGTCGAGCAGCTTCTGGACGCGCTGGCGCACGGCCGCCTCGGAAAGGCCGACGGCCTTGCCGATCGCGGCGTACGGACGACGCCCGTCCTCCTGGAGCTGCTCGATGATTGCGAGGGACACGGCATCGACCGCTGGGGACGATCCGTTCCCGGTCCTGGAGTCTGCGCTGCGACTGGCCACAGGGCCACTCTGCACCGGGACTCGTCTGTCTCGCAACCCTCAATCGATGAAATTCGTTGTTGAAGGCCTCGGATCACACTGAATCCGAAGTTCGCGGCGGTTGGGTATGTCGAAACCGTTACCCATGCGACTAGGCTGGGTGTCTCACCCATTGGACGTGTCGACAGGAGGGGTGGTTGTGACCACCGAGGTGCGCCGTCTGCGCAACTACATCAACGGCGAGTTCCGGGACGCTGCGGACGGGCGGACCATCGATGTGGTCAACCCGGTGACGGAGGAGGTCTACGCGACCTCTCCGCTGTCCGGCGAGGCCGACGTCGATGCCGCGATGGACGCCGCCGCTGCCGCCTTCCCCGCGTGGCGCGACGTGACGCCCGCCGAGCGCCAGCGCGCCCTGCTGAAGATCGCGGACGCCTTCGAGGAGCGCGCCGAGGACCTCATCGCGGCCGAGTCCGAGAACACGGGCAAGCCGGTCGGGCTGACCCGCACCGAAGAGCTCCCGCCGATGGTGGACCAGATCCGCTTCTTCGCGGGCGCCGCCCGGCTGCTGGAGGGCCGCTCGGCCGGCGAGTACATGGAGGGACTGACCTCCATCGTCCGCCGTGAGCCGGTCGGTGTCTGCGCGCAGGTCGCGCCGTGGAACTACCCGATGATGATGGCCGTCTGGAAGTTCGCCCCGGCGCTCGCCGCGGGCAACACCGTCGTCATCAAGCCGTCCGACACCACCCCGGCGTCCACCGTGCTGATCGCCGAGATCATCGGGCAGATCCTGCCCAAGGGTGTCTTCAACGTCATCTGCGGCGACCGCGACACCGGCCGTGCGATGGTCGAGCACCGGACCCCGGCCATGGCCTCCATCACCGGTTCGGTCCGGGCCGGAATGCAGGTGGCCGAGTCCGCCGCCAAGGACGTCAAGCGGGTCCACCTGGAGCTCGGCGGCAAGGCTCCCGTCGTCGTCTTCGAGGACACGGACATCGCCAAGGCCGTCGAGGACATCTCGGTCGCCGGCTACTTCAACGCCGGGCAGGACTGCACGGCAGCGACCCGGGTGCTCGTCCACGAGTCGATCCACGACGAGTTCGTCACCGCACTGGCCAAGGCGGCCGCCGACACGAAGACCGGGCAGCCGGACGACGAGGACGTGCTCTACGGCCCGCTCAACAACGCCAACCAGCTCGCCCAGGTCAGCGGCTTCATCGAGCGGCTCCCCGCCCACGCCAAGGTCGAGGCCGGCGGCCACCGGGTCGGCGAGAAGGGCTACTTCTACGCCCCTACCGTCGTCTCCGGGCTCAAGCAGGACGACGAGATCATCCAGAACGAGGTCTTCGGCCCGGTCATCACCGTCCAGTCCTTCACGGACGAGGCCCAGGCCCTGGAGTGGGCGAACGGCGTCGACTACGCGCTGGCCTCCTCGGTGTGGACCAAGGACCACGGCCGTGCCATGCGGATGTCCAAGAACCTCGACTTCGGCTGTGTGTGGATCAACACCCACATCCCGCTCGTCGCCGAGATGCCGCACGGCGGGTTCAAGAAGTCCGGCTACGGCAAGGACCTCTCCGCCTACGGCTTCGAGGACTACACCCGCATCAAGCACGTCATGACCTCGCTCGACGGCTGACCTTCGCTCCATCCGTTACGGACACGGCCCCGGGCGCACTGTGCGAGCGCCCGGGGCCGTATCCGTGCCCCGCCCCCGTGCCGGACCCTCGACAGGGTGTGCGCAGTGGGCGGGCAGCGCTGGACGGTTGGTCCATTGCCCGCCGCACCGGCCGACCGGCATCCTGCGCAGGTGCGAGCGATCCCGAACCACCCCATGTCCCGCCGGTCCGTGCTCCGCGCCTTCGGGGCGGGAGCGGCCGGCGTCACGCTGGCCGGCTGCGGAGTCCCCGCCGCCTTCGTGGAGCCGGGTGACCGTGCCGGACGCGACTACTCCGCCGGCGATCACACCCTGCACTTCGCGAACTGGCCCCTCTACATCGACACGGACGACAAGGACGAGTCGAAGCGGCCCACCCTCGACGCGTTCAGCGAGCGGACCGGGATCTCCGTCACGTACACCGAGGAGATCAACGACAACGACGAGTTCTTCGGCAAGATCAGCCCGGCCCTGATGAACCACCAGCAGACCGGCCGCGATCTGATCGTCATCAGCGACTGGATGGCGGCGCGGTTCGTCCGGCTCGGCTGGGTCCAGGAGATGGACCGGGCGAAGCAGCCCAACGTGGCGAAGTACCTCGATCCGCAGCTGCGCTCGCCCGCCTTCGACAAGGGCCGGACGCAGAGCGTGCCCTGGCAGTCCGGCATCACCGGCATCGCGTACAACCGCAAGAGGCTCGGCCGGGAGATCAGGCACACGAGCGAGCTGTGGGCGGACGACCTGCGCGGCAAGGTCACCCTGCTGTCCGGGCTCGACGAGTCCTTCGCCCTGCTGATGCAGGGCAACGGTGTCGACATCACCCGCTGGAAGCGCGACGACTTCTACGACATCTGCGACCAGGTGGAGAAGCTGGTGAAGACCAAACACATCCGTCGCTTCACCGGCAACGACTACATCAAGGACCTCTCCACCGGAGACGTGCTCGCCTGCCAGGCCTACTCCGGTGACGTCATCCAGCTCCAGGCGGACAACCCCGACATCGAGTTCGTGGTGCCCGAGGAGGGGGCCGAGCTCTGGGCCGAGTCGCTCATGATCCCCAACCTCGCCCGCCACAAGCGCAATGCGGAGAAGCTCATCGACCACTACTACGAGCCCGAGGTCGCCGCCGAGCTCGCCACCTGGGTCAACTACGTCTGCCCGGTGCCGGCCGCACGCGAGGTGCTCGCCTCCTCCAAGGACGAGGAGACCGCCGCGCTGGCGGAGGACCCGCTGATCTTCCCCGACGACGACATGCGCAAGCGGCTGGCCATCGCCCGCGACATCACGTCCGAGGAACGCACGGAATTCGCCAAGAAGTGGAACGCCGTCGTCGGCTTGTGAGGCCCTTCCGAGGGTGGCGTAAAGGCCCGGTAAACATGGGCGTACGCTGCGGACATGAGCGAGCGACGCGCCCTTCGGAGGCGTATACGCGTGTGGTTGGCGGTCTTCGTCGTCTGTCTGGTTCTGAGCGGGCTGACCGCCTTCCCGCTCGTCCATGAACTGCGCTGGGCCGAGGACCTGCTGAGCTCCTCGGCCTCGCCCGTGCCCGAGCACTTCCCGGCCCTGATGGAGTGGATCACCCGTGTCCGCACCGGAATCGACACGGCCGACGCCGAGTACCCGTTCGTGCTGTACGGCACCGACTGGCTGGCCTTCGCGCATCTCGTGATCGCGGTCGCCTTCTACGGCCCCTACCGAGATCCGGTCCGCAACATCTGGGTCATCGAGTTCGGCATGATCGCCTGTGCCGGGATCATCCCGCTCGCCCTGATCTGCGGTCCGATCCGCGACATCCCCTTCTGGTGGTCGGTCATCGACATGTCGTTCGGCGTCTTCGGGGTGATCCCGCTGCTGATCGTGCACCGCAGGATCAAGCGGCTGGAGGCCATGGAGCGGACACCGGATCCGGTGCATGCCGCGGCGCCCGCCCCGGCTGCCTGAGTCACCTGTCCGATGGGGCGCCGAAGGCGGCCACCACGATGTCCAGCGCCGTGGGATTCATGTCCCCGCCCTTCGCGTCCGTCGAGTTGACGCTGTAGACGAGGGTCCGGGAGAGGTCACGGGTGGCCGCTATGACCGTGTTGTATCCCCAGCGGCCGCCCGTCTTTCCCCAGACCTCGCGTCCGCCCAGCGTCATCACCGAGAGACCCGCGCCGAACGCGGCGGGCCTGCCCGTGCCGTACTCCCGCACCGACGCGTCGGGCAGCGTGAACATCTCCTCCAGCAGCGGTCCGCGCACCACCCGTCCGCCGAACAGCGCCCGGGTGAAGCGCTCCAGATCGGCGGTGGTCGAGATCAGGTCTCCCGCCGCCCAGGCGTCGCTCACCCCCCACGCCGTCACGTCGCGCAGCTCGCCCTCCGTACCGAATATCTGGTACCCGCGGTTGTGCCGGCCGCGTATCGACGGATCGGTGCCGGGGAAGTAGGTGTCCACGAGACGCAGTGGCTCCAGGACGCGGCGCGAGACCTGGGAGGCGTATGTGTCACCCGTGACCCGCTCGATGAGCAGGCCCGCCACCGTGTAGCCGATGTTGGCGTAGTGCTGCTGGGTGCCGGGCGCGAAGTCCGGCCGGTGTGCGGTGGTTTCGCGCACCACGTCCGCCGGGTCGATCACGTCGAACCGGTGCTCGTACCAGTCCTCCAGCGTGTCGCCGTTGCCCGGGTCGACGGACGGGAGGCCGCTCGTGTGGTTCAGCAGCTGGCGCACCGTGACCTGGCCGTACGTCGCCGGGATCAGGTCGGGCAGGTAGCGCCGGACCGGGCGGTCCAGGCCGATCCTGCCCTCCCCGGCCAACTGGAGGACCACGGCCGCCGTGAAGACCTTGGTGACCGAGCCGACCCGGAAGCGCCCGGAAGGGTCCGCCGCCCGCCCGGACGCCAGGTCGTGGACACCGGCGCTGCCCCGCCAGACACCCCCGGTGCCCGAGACGCGCACCAGCGCGGCCGTGGCGTCGTCCGACGGGAGCCCGCCGATCGCCGCCCGCAGCGCCTCGGCCTCCGATCCTCCGACGGGCGACGAATGCCGGGCGCCCGGGCCTGCCACCGGGGCGGCGGCTGCCGCAAGGGCCGGTGAGGCCGCCGGGCCCGCGGCGATGCCGAGGAGCAGGGCGGCTGCGATGACGGTGCGGGACGTGCGGGCGTTCATGTCCGGTGCCTCCTGGGCGTGGGATCCGGGGGAGTCCTCAACTGCTTTCGGAATCCATCCTGTTGATCCACGCGCCCGGGCGGATCACCCGAGCGGGGGTTTCCTCGGGGGAGGCTTCCTCCCCTGCGCGGGGGACAAGCCTTCGGGCCCTCCCTCCGCGGAGGGAGAGACGACACCGCACTCGTACGCGCAGATCACCGCCTGGATCCGGTCGCGCAGCCCCAGTTTGGACAGCACGTTGCCGACGTGCGTCTTCACCGTGTGCTCGCTGACGACCAGCGCGGCCGCGATCTCCGCGTTCGACAGCCCGCGCGCCAGATGGAGCAGCGTCTCGTGTTCCCGCGTGGTCAGCACGTCCAGGCGCGCGGACGGCTCCGCCGCCGCGGTGGGCGGCCGCGAGGTGTACTCGGCGATCAGGCGGCGGGCCACCGAGGGCGCCAGCAGCGAGTCCCCGGCCGCCACCACGCGTACCGCGTGCACCAGATCGTCCCGGCGCACGTCCTTGAGCAGGAAGCCGCTCGCCCCCGCGTGCAGAGCTTCGTAGACGTACTCGTCCGAGTCGAACGTGGTCAGCATGACCGTCCGGCAAGCGCTCCCGGCCGTGATGGTGCGGCAGGCCTCGATGCCGTCCGTTCCGGGCATCCGGATGTCGAGCAGCGCCACCTCGGGGGCCAGCCGCCGCACGGCCTCGACCGCCGAGGCGCCGTCACCTGCCTCGGCCACCACCTCGATGTCCGGTTGCGCGTCCAGGATCATCGCGAAGCCACTGCGCACCAGCTCCTGATCGTCGGCGACCACCACGCGGATCGTCACTGCCCCACCCCTGTCCGTCGTACCGTCACAGATTCCTGCCGCGGGTGCGGGATCGTCACCGCGACCCGGAAGCCACGGCCGTCCGGACCGGGGCCGGTGCGGGCCGTGCCTCCGTGTGCGGCGGCGCGCTCCCGGATGCCGGTCAGCCCCAGCCCCGCTCCACCGCCCGGGCCGCGTCCGTCATCGGTGACCGTCAGGGTCAACGCATCGCGCCCGTGCTCCAGCCGCACCCGGACCGAGGCCGCGCCGGCATGCCGGACCACGTTCGTCAGGGCCTCCTGCACGATCCGGTAGACGGTGGCCTCGACCGCCAGGCCGGGCGGCCGGCCGTTGCCGCTCACCTCGTACGAGACCGGCGGACCACCCGCACGTACCCGCTCCACCAGGCCGGGCAACCCGTCCAGCACCGGCTGGGGCTCGCGGGGCGCTTCCGGCTCTCCGTCGCCTTCGCGCAGCACACCGAGCATCCGGCGCAGCTGCACCATCGCGTCCCGGCCCGACTCCGAGATCGCGTCGAAGGCGGCCTCGGCACGTTCCGGAGCCGTACGGACCGCCACCGGTCCGGCCTCGGCCTGCACGATCATCAGGCTCACCGCATGGGACAGGACGTCGTGCATCTCCCGGGCGATCCGGGCCCGCTCACGGGCCGCGGCCTGTTCCGCCTCGATGAGGTGCGTCAGCTCCAGCTGACGGGCCCGGTCCTCCACCGCCCGCAGATACGCCTTGCGTGTCACGGCGAGCCGGCCGAAGGCGTAGGCCGCGGCGAACACGAACAGGGAGAAGAGCAGCTCCCGCAGCGCGTCGCTGTCCAACCCCACCGAGACCAGGACCGCGAGCATCGTGAGCGCCGCGATCCCGGTCCGCTTCGGCGGCGAGGACAGTTCGGCCACCGTGTAGAACGCCACGAGGCCGGTGTACGGGAGCGGCTGGCCCGGTCCGTCGACGGTGAACCTGTACAGCCCGCCGGCCACGAGCACGGCAAGGAGGACCGCGACCGGCGCCCGGCGGCGGGCGATCAGCGGCAGCACCATCAGGGTGGTCAGCCCGTACGACGTCCACGTCGCCTCCGGCAGACCGGGCGCGCGCGGCACCACGAACGGCATGGTCATGGCGGCCTGGACCAGCAGCGCGATGAGGAGGTCGACCGTGCGAGGGCCGGCCCCGAGCGCTTTCGCCGCGAGGCCACGCAGACGCATCAGGGCTTCCGTGCCACCGCGCCGAACTGGGCGACCTCCGCCCCGGCCGGGCCGGGACCGGGGCGCCAGCGCGCGCACGAGACGATGCCCGGATCGAGGATGTCCAGCCCGTCCAGGAACGCGGCGAACTCGAAACGGCCGCGGGCGGTGATCGGGGGAGTGGCGTTCTCGTTCCAGAACCGCATCGCCGCCTCGTTGCCCTCGCCGCCCAGCTCCAGCGTGGGGTGCGTGAGGACCAGATAGCTGCCGGACGGCACCGCGGCCATCAACTGCCGGACGATCCGCAGCGCCTCGTCCGTGTCGAGGACGAAGTTCAGGATGCCCAGCAGCATGACCGCGACCGGCCGCTCCAGGTCGAGGGTGGGCTGCGCGGCCCGCAGGATCCGGTCCGGGTGACGGGCGTCCGCGTCGATGTACTCGGTCGCGCCCTCCGGTGAACTGGTGAGCAGCGAGCGGGCGTGCGCCAGGACGATCGGATCGTTGTCGACATAGACGACGCGGGCGTCGGGCGCGGTGTGCTGGGCCACCTCGTGGGTGTTGTCCGCCGTCGGCAGGCCGGTGCCTATGTCCAGGAACTGGCCGATGCCCGCGTCGCCGGCCAGATGGCGCACCGCCCGGCCGAGGAACGCCCGGTCCGCCCGCGCCACTTCGCCGATGCTCGGATACATGCCGGTGACCTGGTCACCGACCGTCCGGTCCACCGGGAAGTGGTCCTTTCCGCCGAGCCAGTAGTTCCACACGCGGGCGTTGTGGGCGACGTCGGCACGGACGCGTGCGGGGAGGGAATTGCTGCGGGGGGCGGTCACGTCTGGCTCCTTGGTGCCGGCCTGGCATCGGGACGATGAGGTCCGTCCATGATGCCGGACCGGTCAAGATCCCTGGCTGGGCGTGGAGTTGAGGATCACCTTGTGCAGGACGTCGATCCGGTTGGTGGTGATGGAGTCCACGCCCTGCCTGATCAGCCGTCGCATCGTGCGGCCGGTGTCCGCCGTCCACGCCGACACCAGCAGCCCGTCACGGTGACAGCGGTCCGTCAGCTCCCGGCTCACCAGCCCGAACCGGTAGTTCAGCCAGCGCGGCCGCACCGCGTCCAGCAGGGCCGCCCGGGGAGGGGCCAGTGTCGTCCAGGTCATCGCGATCTCGGCGGACGGGTCGGCGGCCCGCACCCGCAGCATCGCCTCGGGCCCCGCGCAGTAGTAGACGCGCTCACCGGCCCCGCACTCACGGACCACGCCGACGGTCCTTCGGACGGAATCGGGCGTGGACCCGGGCAGATCGAGCATGACGCGGTGCGCCCCGGCGACGAGCAACGCCTCGCGCAGGGTGGGCACCGCGCCCTCGGTCCGCTCGGTCAGCTCCTGATGCGTGAGCCGGTCCAGCCGCACGTCATGCCCCCAGAGCCGCTCCAGCGTGGCGTCGTGCAGCAGGACCGGTACGCCGTCGCCGGTGACCCGGACGTCGATCTCGACCGCGTCCGCCCCCCGTTCGAGGGCCGAGCGGATCGAGAGGAGGGTGTTCTCGCGGACGCGGTAGGGATCTCCGCGGTGCGCGACGGCGGTGACAGAGGTGACAGGAGTGACAGTGGCCATGGGGCCATTGTCACCACTGCGGCGTCACCGGCCGGTGTGCTCCAGCCAGTCCGTCGTGTACGTGTCGATCTCGGCAGCCAGCGTGCGCTTCCCGGCCGCGTCGAGGAAGGACGCCTCGACCGCGTTCTTCGCGAGCGCCGCGAGACCCCGCTCGTCGAGTCCCAGGAGGCGGGCAGCCACCCCGTACTCACTGTTGAGGTCGGTACCGAACATCGGCGGGTCGTCGCTGTTGATGGTGACCAGGACACCGGCCTCCACCATCTCCTTCACCGGGTGCTGCTCGATGTCCGTGACCGCCCGGGTCGCGATGTTGGAGGTGGGGCACACCTCCAGCGCGATGCGGTGCTCGGCGAGATGGGCCAGCAGCCTCGGGTCGCGGACCGAACTGGTGCCGTGGCCGATGCGCTCGGCCCGCAGTGAGGTCAGCGCGTCCCAGATCGTCTGCGGTCCCGTGGTCTCACCGGCGTGCGGCACGGAGTGCAGGCCCTCGGCGATCGCCCGGTCGAAGTAGGGCTTGAACTGCGGGCGGTCCACGCCGATCTCCGGGCCGCCGAGACCGAAGGAGACGAGCCCCTCCGGCCGTAGGTCCACGGCGAGGCGGGTGGTCTCCTCGGCGGCCTCCAGACCTGCCTCGCCCGGAATGTCGAAGCACCAGCGCAGGACGACCCCGAGCTCGGACTCGGCGGCCTTGCGGGCGTCCTCGATGGCCTCCATGAAGGCCTGTTCGGGGATGCCGCGGCGGGTGGAGGAGAAGGGGGTGACGGTCAGTTCCGCGTAACGGATGTTCTGCCGCGCCATGTCCCGGGCGACCTCGAACGTCAGCAGCCGGACGTCCTCCGGGGTGCGGATCAGGTCCACGACCGAGAGGTACACGTCGATGAAGTGGCCGAAGTCGGTGAAGGTGAAGTAGTCGGCCAGCGCCTCGGGTGCGGTGGGGACCTTGGAGTCGGGGTGGTGCGCGGCCAGTTCGGCGACGATGCGGGGCGAGGCCGAGCCGACATGGTGGACATGGAGCTCGGCCTTGGGCAGCCCCGCGATGAAGGGGTGCAGATCGGTCATCGGATCCTCCTGGGGCAGGGGTGGTGCGGGGCCCGGTGTGTCGGGGAACCGGGCAGGGGACGGGAGTCATCGTAGGACGGGGTGGCCCGTAGCATGACGGCATCACGATGGGGGAGGCTCATGTCAGACAGCTCAGAACGGCCTGCGGACGGGTCCGCGCCGCGCGATCCGTGGGCTCCGCCGGACGCCAAGGTGCCGCTGGACAAGAACACCGGCGACACCCGTCCGCAGACGGACGAGGGCACCGGGAATCCGGGGCCGCCGCCCGTGCATGATCATCAGACGGTCACGTCGATGCCGAACTCCGGGACGGGCCCGATACCCACGGCCGGTTTCGGCCCGCCCGGCCAGGGACAGCCGGCCGGCCCCTGGCAGGACCCGGGGGCGGTGCCGCCACCGCCGGTCGGACCGAACGGTCCCGGTCAGGCGGCCCCGCCGCCCGCGGGGCAGTACGGCTACCCGGCTCCGCCGCAGTCGCAGTACGGCTACCCGGCCCCGTCACAGTCGCAGTACGGCTACCCGGCTCCGCCGGCCCCGCAGTACGGCGGCTATCCGGGCTACGGCGGCCAGCCGGCGTGGGGCGCTGGCCCCTCCAACGGCATGGGCACGGCGTCGATGGTGCTGGGAATCCTCGCCGTCTGCCTGTTCTGCATCTACGGCATCCCCAGTCTCATCCTGGGCACGCTCGCGCTGATCTTCGGCATCATCGGCCGCAAGCGGGCCTCGCGAGGGGAGGCGGACAACGCCGGCCAGGCGCTGGCCGGGCTCATCCTGGGGTCCATCGGCATCGCGATCGGCGTCATCATCATCGGTGGCCTCATCTGGCTCTTCGCCACGCACGCGGACGAGTTCGACGACGACACCAGTTACAACGACGACAACACCTACGGGACATCGCTCGTCATCGAAGACGCGCGGTGACGCACCCGGCCGTCGCGGGCGCGCGATGACGTCCTTCGTCGCCGAGGGCGCGTAACGACACTCCTGGCCCTGGGCGGTGCCCGGTGAGCGGCCAGGGAACGGGGCCTCGGGGATATGGAACGTGTCCATATCCCCGAGGCCCCTTCTCATATGCCGCCCGCGCCGTCCCTCAGCGCGGCCCGCGCCTCCATCAGCGCGAACCCCAGCAGATTCAGGCCCCGCCACGTCGCCGGGTCCTCCGCGCGCGGGTCGTCCGCGGCGAGCCCGATGCCCCAGATCCGGTCCACCGGGCTCGCCTCGACCAGCACCCGGTCGCCCGTGCCCAGCAGGAACCCGCCCAGCTCCGCGTCCTGGCCGAACTTGTGGACGCTGCCCGCGACCACCAGCCCGAACCGCTCGCGCTCCCACACGTCCCCGTCGAAGTCGCGGACCAGCCGGCCCACCTTCTTCGCCTCGGCCGGGGTCTTCGCCTCCACCGCCCGCTCCGCGGCCTCCGCGTCACCGAACAGCCTCGCCTTGCCGGCCATCATCCAGTGCTCGGCCGACGCGTACGTCACCCCGTCGACCGTGAACGGCGAGGGCCACCACTGGCTGAGGCAGCTCGCGCCGATCCGGCCGTCCGGGCGCGGCCGGTGCCCCCAGAACAGCAGGTACTTCACTCTGTCGCCCCCGGCTGCCCGCGACACGAGCCCGCCGGCGTCCCGGACATCCCCGATGTGTTCCATGACACGCGAGTCTGGCATCCGCCACTGACATTCCGTACGTGGAAGTCCGCACCGACACGACACATGGTCGACAGATTTCGTCGCGTAACCAAAAGGCAACAACGGAATCACTTGTTGGGCTCGGTCTCCTCTGTCAGGATCGGCACTCAAATCGAGCAGAAGCTACGCCGTCCCCGGTCTGCGGGGCAGCGGCGGAGGAGAGCGTGATGGGCAACAGCTTCCAGGTGCAGGACCGCTTCGCGGACGGCGCGCAGTACATCGGCGGAAGGCTGCGGTCCGGCACATCAGGACACAGTCACGAGGTGGTGGATCCGGCCACCGGCGACACCGTCTACACCTATGAGGCGGCCGGGACCGCGGACGTGGACGCGGCCGTCGAGGCGGCACGCGAGGCGTTCCCCGGCTGGTCCGGGGCGACCCCGGCCGAGCGGTCCGAGGCCATGAACCGCTTCGCCGCCGTGCTCGCGGAGCAGGCGGACGACTTCGCCTACGCGGAGTCCCTCCAGTGCGGCAAGCCGCTCAAGCTCTCGACCGAGTTCGATGTTCCCGGCACGGTCGACAACACGTCCTTCTTCGCGGGTGCCGCCCGCCATCTGGAGGGGAAGTCCGCCGCCGAATACGACGGCGACCACACCTCGTACGTACGGCGTGAGGCGATCGGTGTCATCGGCTCCATCGCTCCCTGGAACTACCCGCTCCAGATGGCCGCCTGGAAGGTCCTCCCGGCCATCGCGGCAGGCAACACCATCGTGCTCAAGCCCGCCGAGATCACCCCGCTGACCTCGTTGATGTTCGCGCAGGCGGCCACCGAGGCGGGCATTCCGGACGGCGTGATCAACATCGTCACCGGCGTCGGCAAGGAGGCGGGCGAGCACCTCGTCGGGCACCCGGACGTCGTGATGACCTCGTTCACCGGATCCACCGCCGTCGGCAAGCGCGTCGCCGAGATCGCCACCTCCACCGTCAAGCGCCTCCACCTCGAACTCGGCGGCAAGGCTCCCTTCGTGGTCTTCGACGACGCCGACCTGGAGGCCGCGGTCAACGGGGCCGTCGCCGGATCCCTCATCAACACCGGCCAGGACTGCACGGCGGCCACCCGCGCCTACGTCCAGCGCCCGCTCCACGACGCCTTCGTCCAGGGCGTCGCCGCGCTGATGGAGACGGTCCGCCTCGGTGACCCGTTCGACCCGAAGACCGACCTCGGCCCGCTGATCAGCCACGCCCAGCGCGACCGGGTCGCCGGCTTCGTCGAGCGCGCCCGCGCCTACGCCACCGTCGTCACCGGCGGCGAGGCCCCCGGCGGCGAACTGGCGGAAGGCGCCTACTACCGGCCGACCCTGATCGCCGGGGCCGCCCAGGACAGCGAGATCGTCCAGGCCGAGATCTTCGGCCCGGTCCTGATCGTGCTGCCCTTCGACACCGACGACGAGGGCATCGCGCTCGCCAACGACACCCCCTACGGACTCGCGGCCTCCGCATGGACCCGCGACCTGTACCGGGCCAATCGCGCCACCCGCGAGATCAAGGCGGGCTGCGTGTGGATCAACGACCACATTCCGATCATCAGCGAGATGCCGCACGGCGGCTACAAGGCCAGCGGCTTCGGCAAGGACATGTCGTCGTACTCCTTCGAGGAGTACACGCAGGTCAAGCACGTCATGTACGACAACACCGCGGTCGCCCGGAAGGACTGGCACCGCACGATCTTCGGGGACCGATAACCCGGCCGGTCCGGCCGCACACCCACCCGAAAGGGCAACGCGTATGGAGCAGTACGAGCCCGAGCGACTCTCCGCGGCCCAGCTGGCCGCGATGCGCCGGAGTCTGACCAATGGCAGGGGAGCCCTCACCCGCCGATCGCTGCTGCGCGCCTCAGGCATGGGCGCCCTCGCGATCGGCGGTCTGGGGACACTGAGCGCGTGCGGCATCCCGCCCGCCAAACGCGAGGGCGACGCGGCTGCGGCCTCGGACGACCACTCGGCCAAGGAGAAGCAGGTCAACTTCTCCAACTGGACCGAGTACATGGACGTCAGCGAGGACGAGAAACACCGGCCCACCCTGGAAGCGTTCACCGAACGCACCGGGATCAAGGTGAAGTACACCGAGGACATCAACGACAACGTCGAGTTCTTCGGGAAGATCAAACCGCAGCTCGCGGCCGGCCAGGACACCGGCCGCGACCTGATCATCGTCACCGACTGGCTGGCCGCCCGCATCATCCGGCTCGGCTGGGCCCAGAAGCTCGACCCGGCGAACCTGCCGCACGCGTTCGCCAACCTCTCGCCCCAGTTCCGCACCCCCGACTGGGACCCGGGCCGCGCCTACTCCTACCCCTGGACCGGCATCCCGACCGTCATCGCGTACAACTCCAAGGCGACCGGCGGCCGCAAGGTCGACTCCGTGACGCAGCTGCTCGACGACCCCACCCTCAAGGGCCGGGTCGCGTTCCTCTCCGAGATGCGCGACTCCGTCGGGATGACCCTGCTCGACATGGGCAAGGACCCGGGCAAGTTCACCGACGCCGACTACGACGCCGCGATAGGCCGGATGCAGAAGGGCGTCGACAAGAACCAGATACGCCGCTTCACCGGCAACGACTACACCGCCGACCTCGACAAGGGCGACATCGCCGCCTGCGTCGCCTGGGCCGGTGACATCATCCAGCTGCAGGCCGGCAACCCGGACATCAAGTTCGCCATCCCGGCCGCCGGATACATCACCTCCAGCGACAACATGCTGGTCCCGGCCAAGGCCCGGCACAAGACGAACGCCGAGAAGCTCATGGACTACTACTACGAGCCCCCGGTCGCCGCCCAGCTCGCCGCGTACATCAACTACGTCTGCCCGGTCGACGGGGTCCGCGAGGAACTCGCCAGGATCGACAAGGCGATGGCCGCCAACACGCTGATCCTCCCGGACAAGGCGATGGCCGCCAGGTCGCACGCCTTCCGCTCCCTGACCGCCGAGGAAGAGACGGCGTACGAGGAGAAGTTCGCCAAGCTCATCGGCGCCTGACCCCCAACGCCACGCCCTCCCTCCCCTGATCTCCCTCTGACACCACTGGGACTGCGATCCATGACACAGCAGCAGACAGGCGGCGACGTCCGCCTCACCGGGATCAGCAAGACGTACGGCTCCTTCGCCGCCGTCCAACCGCTCGATCTGACCGTCCCGCAGGGTTCCTTCTTCGCGTTGCTCGGCGCGTCCGGCTGCGGCAAGACCACCACCCTGCGGATGATCGCGGGCCTGGAGGAGGCCACCACCGGAACCGTCACCCTCGGCGGCCGGGACATCACCGGCCTCCCCCCGTACAAGCGGCCCGTCAACACCGTCTTCCAGAGTTACGCGCTGTTCCCGCACCTCGACATCACGGAGAACGTCGCCTTCGGACTGCGCCGGCGCGGCATCAAGTCGGTCAAGAAGCAGGTCGACGACATGCTGGAACTCGTCCAGCTCGGCGACTTCGCCAGGCGCAGGCCCCATCAGCTCTCCGGCGGCCAGCAGCAGCGCGTCGCCGTCGCCCGCGCCCTGATCAACCACCCGCAGGTGCTGCTCCTCGACGAACCGCTCGGCGCCCTCGACCTCAAGCTGCGCCGCCAGATGCAGCTCGAGCTCAAGCGGATCCAGACCGAGGTCGGCATCACGTTCATCCACGTCACCCACGACCAGGAGGAGGCCATGACCATGGCCGACACCGTCGCGGTGATGAACGCGGGCCGGGTCGAGCAGCTCGGCGACCCGGCGGATCTGTACGAGAACCCGCGGACCACGTTCGTCGCCAACTTCCTCGGTACCTCCAACCTCATCGAGGGCGAGGTCGTCTCCACCGGCACGGACATCGTCGTATCGGCCGGCGGCGGCAAGCTGAGGCTGCCCGCCGACCGCTGTCCGGCGCCGACCGCGAACGGCGGCAGGCTGCTCCTCGGCATCCGCCCCGAGAAGATATCCCTCGCCCACCGCGACGACGCCGACGAGATAGCCGAGGGCCGTAACCGGGTCACCGGCCGCATCGTCGACTCCAGCTTCATCGGGGTCTCCACGCAGTACGTGGTGGAGAGCCCGGCGGGCAAGTCCCTCCAGGTCTACGAGCAGAACGTCGAGAGGCGCGCGCGGCTCACCCCCGGGGCCGAGGTCGTCCTGCACTGGAACCCGGCCCACACCTTCGGTCTGGACGCCGCCCAGGACATCGACGCCGGTGTGGAGACGGTGGAGGACGCGGCGTGAGCCTCACCAAGGAGGCGCCACCGGCCCCCGCCACCGAGCCGGTCCTGCGCAAGCCCTCCACCCGCAGGCGCCTCGTGCCGTACTGGCTGCTGCTCCCCGGCATCCTGTGGCTCGTCGTCTTCTTCGCGCTGCCGCTGGTCTACCAGGCCTCGACCTCCGTACAGACCGGCTCCCTGGAGCAGGGGTACGAGGTCACCTGGCACTTCCAGACGTACTGGGACGCGCTGACCGACTACTACCCGCAGTTCATCCGGTCCCTGCTGTACGCGGGCACCGCCACGATCCTGTGTCTGCTGCTCGGCTACCCGCTCGCCTACCTCATCGCGTTCAAGGCCGGCCGCTGGCGGAACCTGGTGCTGGTGCTGGTCATCGCGCCGTTCTTCACCAGCTTCCTGATCCGTACGCTCGCCTGGAAGACGATCCTCGCGGACGGCGGGGCGGTCGTCGACGTACTGAACACGCTGCACGTCCTGGACGTCACCAGCTGGCTCGGCTGGACCGAGAACAACCGCGTCCTGGCCACACCGATGGCGGTCGTCTGCGGTCTCACGTACAACTTCCTGCCGTTCATGATCCTGCCGCTCTACACCTCGCTGGAGCGGATCGACGGCCGGCTGCACGAGGCCGCCGGGGACCTGTACGCCACGCCCGCCACCACCTTCCGCAAGGTGACGTTCCCGCTGTCCATGCCGGGTGTCGTCTCCGGGACGCTGCTGACCTTCATCCCGGCCAGCGGTGACTACGTCAACGCGGAACTGCTGGGCTCCACCGACACCAAGATGGTCGGCAGCGTCATCCAGACCCAGTTCCTGCGCGTCCTCGACTATCCGACGGCGGCCGCGCTCTCCTTCATCCTCATGGCGGTCGTCCTGATCGCGGTCACCTTCTACATCCGCCGCTCCGGGACGGAGGACCTGGTCTGATGCCCGTACTGCGCTGGCTGCGACGCCATCTGATCGTCATCGCGGGTCTGCTGACCCTCGCCTACATGATCCTTCCGAACATCGTCGTGATGGTGTTCTCCTTCAACAAGCCCAACGGGCGCTTCAACTACTCCTGGCAGCGCTTCTCGACCGACGCCTGGAAGGACCCCTGCGGCGTCGCCGACATGTGCGGCTCGCTCTCGCTCTCCCTCCAGATCGCCGTCTGGGCCACGGTCGGCGCGACCGTCCTCGGCACGATGATCGCGTTCGCCCTGGTCCGCTACCGCTTCCGGGCGCGCGGCGCGATCAACTCGCTGATCTTCCTGCCGATGGCGATGCCCGAGGTCGTCATGGCCGCGTCCCTGCTCACGCTGTTCCTGAACATGGGTGCGCAGCTGGGCTTCTGGACGATCCTCATCGCCCACATCATGTTCTGCCTCAGCTTCGTCGTGACGGCCGTCAAGGCGCGCGTCATGTCGATGGACCCGAGGCTGGAGGAGGCGGCCCGCGATCTGTACGCGGGACCGGTACAGACCTTCGTGCGGGTGACCCTGCCGATCGCCGCCCCCGGAATCGCCGCGGGAGCGCTGCTCGCCTTCGCGCTCTCCTTCGACGATTTCATCATCACCAATTTCAACGCGGGTTCGACCGTCACCTTCCCCATGTTCGTCTGGGGCTCGGCACAGCGCGGCACACCCGTACAGATCAACGTCATCGGCACGGCGATGTTCATCATTGCGGTACTGGTGGTTCTCGCCGGTCAGCTGATCGCGAACCGGCGCAAAAAAGCACAACCCTGAAAGTCCCGAAGGAGTTGGAAACCATGGCCCCAGCTGCCATGCGTACTGCCGCACAATCACTCGCCGACGCGAAGCCGGTGTCGTTCTGGCTGGACGACCCCGGCAGGCCCGAAGCGCTTCCCGCACTCACCGGTGACGAGCACTGCGATCTGCTCGTCATCGGGGGCGGCTACAGCGGACTGTGGACCGCGCTGCTCGCCAAGGAACGCGAACCGGAACGCGATGTCGTCCTGATCGAGGGGCGTGAGACGGGCTGGGCCGCCTCGGGCCGCAACGGCGGATTCTGCGCCGCCTCCCTCACCCACGGCCTGCCCAACGGCCTGGAGCGCTGGCCCGACGAGATCAAGAAGCTGGAGGAACTCGGCGCGCGCAACCTGGACGCCATCGAGGCGGCCGTGGCCCGCTACTCCATCGACTGCGAGTTCGAGCGCACCGGCGAGATCGATGTCGCCACCCAGCCCCACCAGCTCGAAGAGCTGCGGGAATGGCATCAGGAAGCCGAACGGCACGGCTTCGGCGGAGTCGAGTTCCTCGACGAGGACGCGCTGCGCGCCGAAGTCGACTCACCGACATTCCTGGGCGGTCTCTGGGACCGCCGCGGCGTCGCGATGCTGCACCCGGCCAAGCTGGTCTGGGGCCTGAAGCAGGCCTGCCTCGACCTCGGTGTGCGGATCTACGAACACACCCGCGGGCTGGAACTGGCCAGAACCGGAACCGGAATGGCGGTCCGCACACCGTACGGAAAGGTCCTCGCCCGCCGGGTCGCTCTGGGGACGAACATCTTCCCCTCGCTCGTGAAACGGGTCCGCCCGTACACCGTCCCGGTCTACGACTACGCGCTGATGACCGAACCACTGACCGAGGACCAGCTCGCCGCCATCGGCTGGAAGAACCGGCAGGGGCTCGGGGACAGTGCCAACCAGTTCCACTACTTCCGGCTTTCCGCGGACAACCGGATCCTGTGGGGCGGATACGACGCGATCTATCCGTACGGTGGCCGGCTCAGCGCCGATCTCGACCAGCGGCCCGAGACGTTCCTGAAACTCGCCGGACAGTTCTTCGAGTGTTTCCCGCAATTGGCGGGCGTGCGCTTCAGCCATGCCTGGGGCGGTGCGATCGACACTTGCTCCCGGTTCTCCGCATTCTTCGGTACGGCCCATCAGGGACGGGTCGCCTACGCGGCCGGATTCACCGGGCTCGGCGTCGGCGCCACCCGGTTCGGTGCCGACGTCATGCTCGACCTCCTGGCGGGCGGACCGACCGAGCGGACCGCCCTGGAGATGGTGCGGACGAAGCCGATGCCCTTCCCGCCGGAGCCCCTCGCCTGGGCCGGGATCGAGCTGACGAAGCGGTCGCTGGCCAGGGCCGACGACAACGGCGGTCACCGCAACCTGTGGCTGCGGACGATGGACCGCGTGGGCCTCGGCTTCGACAGCTGAACCACGGGCCGGGTGGGCCTCGGCTTCGACAGCTGATTCACGGGCCGGGTGGGCCTCGGCTTTGCTTCGGCAGTCGAAACCACGGGCTGCGTGGGCCTCGGCTGCTCCGACAGCTGAACCACGGGCCGCGGGCCGGTGACCCAGATCACTACCGATGGGTAGCCGAACCCGCGTAATGGATCGGCCCGACCCCTCTCTCCCGGGTGAACGCACCGGCGCCTCTGCCGGTGCGACACGGAACGGAGGCCGGTCATGACGGGCGCGGGGGCCAGGGCAGCAGTCGAGTGGCTTGCATCGGTGGCACCGGATCCCGGCGCCTGCCGGTGGGAATGGGAGCGCAATCCGCGAGGGGTGGCGCTCCTGCCCGCCGGCCGGCGCTGGGACGTGCTGATTCTTCCGGGGGAGCTGGGCTATCCGACGCTCGACGTGCTCACCCGCCTCATCGACCGGCCGGGACCGGTCCTCGCCGGCTTCGGCGACGCCCGCATGGGCTTCTTCGTGCCGCCGGGCACGGCCTCCCGCTGGGTGGGCACGGGGGTGCGGGGCGCGGGCCGCGGTACCTGGATCGTCGTACCCCACCCGGGGCGGGCCGTCGTCGGCAAGGTGCGCTGGCTGATCCCGCCGGACGGATCCGGCACGCTCACCGACGCCACGCTGCTGGAGCTGGCGATGCACGAAGCCGCGGCGGGAGGCCGGGAATAGCGGGGCGGATGCCAGAGGTCTTGACAACCCGATTGGTCTGGACCATGTTGTGCGCCACCATCAATTCCCCCCTGCACGGAGGCCGTTGTGGAACGCACGGGACCCCCCGCCCGCATGACCGGACTTCTGGCGGCCTTCTCGGCCGCCCTGCTGGCCGTCGGCGGCCTGGCCGCGACGGCGCCGAGCGCCTCGGCGGCCGACGCCGATGTGGCACGCAACGGCACCTTCGAGGCCGGCCTGACCGGCTGGAACTGTACGGGCGGCAGCGGTGTCGCCGTCAGCACGCCCGTACACGGCGGCACCTCGGCGCTGAAGGCGACCCCGGCCGGCAGCGACAACGCCAAGTGCTCCCAGACCGTGACGGTCAAGCCCAACTCCGCGTACACCCTGAGCGCCTGGGTGCAGGGCAGCTACGTCTACCTGGGCGCGGAGGGCACCGGCACGACGGACGTGTCCACCTGGACGCAGTCCGCCGGGGCCTGGCAGAAGCTCACCACCACGTTCAGGACCGGGGCGTCGACCACCTCGGCCAAGGTCTACACGCACGGCTGGTACGGCACCCCCGCCTACTACGCCGACGACCTCACCCTCGTCGGCCCCGGCGGCGACCCGGTCGTGCTCCCGGCGGTCCCCGCGGGCCTCAGGGCCGGCGCGCCCACCTCGTCCTCGGTCCCGCTGTCCTGGACCGCCGCCACGGGCGCCACCGGCTACAACGTCTACCGGGGCGGTGCGCTGGTCCTCTCCGCCACCGGTACCTCGGCGACCGTGACGGGCCTGACCGCCTCGACCGCGTACAGCTTCCAGGTCACCGCCACCAACGAGGCGGGCGAGTCCGCGAAGTCCGCCGCCGTCTCAGCGACCACGACGGCGGGCGGCGGAGGCGGTGGTGGTGGCTCGGGCCTCCCGGCCCACGCGCTCGTCGGCTATCTGCACTCCAGCTTCGCCAACGGCTCCGGCTACACCCGCATGGCGGACGTGCCCGACTCCTGGGACGTCATCGACCTGGCCTTCGGCGAGCCGACCTCCGTCACCTCCGGCGACATCCGCTTCTCGCTCTGCCCGGTCACCGAGTGCCCGAACGTCGAGTCCGTGGCCGAGTTCAAGGCGGCCATCAAGGCCAAGCAGGCGGCGGGCAAGAAGGTGCTGATCTCCATCGGCGGCCAGAACGGCCAGGTGCAGCTCGCCACCACCGCCGCCCGTGACACCTTCGTCTCCTCGGTCAGCAAGATCATCGACGAGTACGGTCTCGACGGCCTGGACATCGACTTCGAGGGCCACTCCCTCTCGCTGAACACCGGCGACACCGACTTCCGCAGCCCCACCACGCCCGTCGTCGTCAACCTGATCTCCGCGGTGAAGTCCCTCAAGGCCAAGTACGGCGAGAAGTTCGTCCTCACCATGGCCCCCGAGACCTTCTTCGTGCAGCTCGGCTACCAGTACTACGGCTCCGGGCCGTGGGGCGGCCAGGACCCGCGCGCCGGGGCCTACCTGCCGGTGATCCACGCGCTGCGCGACGACCTCACGCTGCTGCACGTCCAGGACTACAACTCGGGCTCCATCATGGGTCTGGACAACCAGTACCACTCCATGGGCGGCGCCGACTTCCACATCGCGATGACCGACATGCTGCTGACCGGCTTCCCGGTGGCGGGCGACCAGACCAAGGTCTTCCCCGGGCTCCGCCCCGACCAGGTCGCGATCGGCCTGCCCGCCTCCACCCAGGCGGGCAACGGACACACCTCGCCCGCCGAGGTCACCAAGGCACTGAACTGCCTGACGAAGAAGACCGACTGCGGCTCGTACGCCACCCACGGCACCTGGTCGGGACTGCGCGGACTGATGACGTGGTCCGTCAACTGGGACCGGTTCAACAACTGGGCGTTCTCCAAGAACTTCGACGCCTACTTCGGCGGCTGAGCACCCACAGCGCGACCAGCAGCGATCCGCACAGCCACCAGCTGCCGGCCACGTCGAGAGGCCAGTGGTAGCCGCGGAGCACCAGACCGATGCCCGTCGCCACCGTCATCAGGACGGCGGCGACGGGCATCATCCATGCGTACCGCACGTACGGGGCGAGCAGGAGCGCCGCGGCGCCGTACGCCACGGCGGCGGTCGCGGCATGGCCCGAGGGGTAGTACCCGGTGGCGTCGGTCAGCGGTCCCGGGCGGGCGATCCAGTCCTTGAGCGGGACGACGAGCAGCGGCACGGCCGCCATGGCCAGGGCCGCTGCGAGCGGCGCCCGCCGCTCCCCGCGCACCAGGGTCCACAGGATCGCGCAGCCGAGGACCGGGAGGGCGACCTGCATGTTGCCGAGATCGGCGAGGAGTTCGGTGAGCCGCTCGGGACCGTGCCCGACGAGGGCGCGGCCGGCTCGCTCGTCCAGGCGGCGCAGCGGGCCGTCGGCCGCGATCTGCCAGGTGGTGAGTGCGAACAGGGCCGACAGGCCCGACACCACGGAGAGGAAAAGGGCCGTCCGGCCCGGGACAGGGGGGGTTGTTCCGGGCCGGACGGTGGGACCGGTGTGCCGCGCGCCCCGGGGGGTGTGGGGCGGGCGGCCATCCGATCGGTGAGGAGTTCCGGAGCCGGAGGCTCCAGTGGTGTGCGCGAAGGCACAACCAGGACGGCGCTGGGGAAGCTCCGGCCCGGCATCGCCCGCAGTCCCCTGCGGGCGGGGTGTTTCTCTCATCTGCGGAAACCGTACGTCAGGCAACAGGGGGACCGACAGCGTGAACGGTATCCCGCCATCGCCCCCGCACACCTTCTTCACAGGCCCTCACGCGGGCGCCGGGCATCCAAGGAGAAAACGCCGTGTGCCGCCACCGGGGGGCCGGCGGATCAGACTCCGGCGAACGCCTGCTCAAGGACGTCGAGGCCCTCGTTCAGAAGGTCCTCGCCGATCACCAGCGGCGGCAGGAAGCGCAGGACGTTGCCGTACGTGCCACACGTCAGGACCAGCACGCCCTCGGCGTGGCAGGCCTTCGCGAGCTGCGCGGCGGCCTCCGGGTTCGGGTCCTTCGTGCCCGCCTTCACCAGCTCGATCGCGATCATCGCGCCACGGCCGCGGATGTCGCCGATGAGTTCACCGTTCGGCAGCTTCGACTGCATCTCGGCGAGCCGGCCCTTCATGACCTGCTCGATGCGCTTCGCCTTGCCGTTCAGGTCCAGCTCGCGCATCGTCTCGATCGCGCCGAGCGCACCCGCGCAGGCGACCGGGTTCCCGCCGTAGGTGCCACCGAGGCCGCCGGCGTGCGCGGCGTCCATGATCTCGGCGCGGCCGGTCACGGCGGAGAGCGGAAGGCCACCCGCGATGCCCTTGGCGGTCGTGATCAGGTCCGGGACGATGCCCTCGTCCTCGCAGGCGAACCACTGGCCGGTGCGGCAGAAACCGGACTGGATCTCGTCGGCGACGAAGACGATGCCGTTGTCCTTGGCGAACTGCGCGATCGCCGGCAGGAAGCCCTTGGCAGGCTCGATGAAGCCGCCCTCGCCGAGGACCGGCTCGATGATGATCGCCGCGACGTTCTCCGCGCCGATCTGCTTGGTGATCTGGTCGATCGCCTGGGCGGACGCCTCCGCGCCGGCGTTCTCGGCACCGGTCGGCCAGCGGTAGCCGTACGCCACCGGGACGCGGTAGACCTCGGGCGCGAACGGGCCGAAGCCGTGCTTGTACGGCATGTTCTTCGCGGTCAGCGCCATCGTGAGGTTGGTCCGGCCGTGGTAGCCGTGGTCGAAGACGACGACCGCGGTGCGCTTGGTGTGGGCGCGGGCGATCTTCACCGCGTTCTCGACGGCCTCGGCGCCCGAGTTGAACAGGGCGGACTTCTTCGCGTGGTCGCCGGGGGTGAGCTCGGCGAGCTGCTCGCAGACCTCGACGTACCCCTCGTACGGCGTGACCATGAAACAGGTGTGGGTGAAGTCGGCGAGCTGGGCGGAGGCCCGGCGCACGACGGCCTCGGCGGAGGCGCCGACCGAGGTCACGGCGATGCCGGAACCGAAGTCGATCAGACGGTTCCCGTCCACGTCCTCGATGATCCCGCCGCCCGCGCGGGCGG
>NZ_JAELVH010000290.1 GCF_019399235.1 Streptomyces poriferorum
GACCTGGGCCCAGGTCATCCAGCACCGGTTCCAGTCCAAGGGCGACCTGCACGAACACGCGGTCGGCAATCTGCTGATCGTCGCCCTGTGGGAGCAGCTCGGCGACCACGTGCAGGCCCTGGACCTGGTCGGCAAGCTCCTCGGCGCGCACGGCCGGGTGCTGCCCATGTCCGCCGTGCCGCTGGAGCTCCAGGCCCTCGTCAAGGGGCACGACCCGGACCATCCGGACCGGGTGGACACGGTGCGCGGCCAGGCCACCGTGGCGCTCACCCCGGGCGAGGTCCAGTCGGTGCACGTGGTTCCGCACGACCCGCCGGCCGTTCCCGAGGCGGTCGCCGCGGTCCTGGACGCGGACTGGGTGGTGCTCGGTCCCGGGTCCTGGTTCTCCTCGGTCATTCCGCATCTGCTCGTGCCCGATCTGCTGGACGCGCTGATCGAGACGAAGGCCCGGAAGGTCCTCTCGCTGAACCTCGCACCGCAACCCGGTGAAACAGATGGCTTCTCTCCGCAGCGTCATTTGGAGGTTTTGGGACGACACGCCCCTAAACTCGCCCTGGACGTGGTGCTGGCCGACGAGGCCGCCGTGCCCGACCGCGAGTCCCTCGCCGATGCCGCAAAACGGCTCGGCGCCGCGGTCGAGCTGGCGCCCGTGGCCTCACCCGACGGCGATCCGATTCATGATCCGGAGCTGTTGGCTGCCGCGTACGACCGTATTTTTCGGATGCATGGAAGGATCGGCCCATGGCGATGACGCCAGCGGTGAAGGACGAAATCTCTCGGCTTCCCGTAACCCGGACCTGCTGCAGGAAGGCAGAAGTCTCGGCGATTCTTCGGTTCGCTGGTGGGCTGCACCTGGTGAGCGGCCGGATTGTGATCGAGGCGGAGCTGGACACCGCGATGGCGGCGCGCCGGCTCAAGCGGGACATTCTCGAAATCTTCGGGCACAGCTCGGAGCTGATCGTGATGGCGCCCGGCGGGCTGCGGCGCGGCTCGCGCTACGTCGTGCGCGTGGTGGCGGGCGGCGACCAGCTGGCCCGCCAGACCGGCCTGGTGGACGGCCGGGGCCGGCCCATCCGCGGACTTCCCCCGCAGGTGGTCTCGGGGGCCACCTGCGATGCCGAGGCCGCCTGGCGCGGGGCCTTCCTGGCCCACGGCTCGCTCACCGAGCCCGGCCGCTCCTCCTCTCTGGAGGTGACCTGCCCGGGCCCGGAGGCCGCGCTCGCGCTGGTCGGCGCCGCCCGCAGGCTCTCCATCGCGGCGAAGGCCCGTGAGGTGCGCGGCGTGGACCGCGTCGTCGTCCGGGACGGCGACGCCATCGGCGCGCTGCTCACCCGGCTCGGCGCCCACGAGTCGGTGCTGGCCTGGGAGGAGCGGCGGATGCGGCGCGAGGTCCGCGCCACCGCCAACCGCCTCGCCAACTTCGACGACGCGAACCTCCGCCGGTCCGCCCGGGCCGCGGTCGCCGCGGGCGCCCGGGTGGGACGCGCGCTGGAGATCCTCGGCGAGGAGGTCCCCGAGCACCTCGCGGCGGCCGGACGGCTGCGCATGGAGCACAAGCAGGCCTCCCTGGAGGAGCTGGGCGCGCTCGCCGACCCGCCGCTGACCAAGGACGCCGTCGCCGGACGGATCCGCCGTCTCCTGGCGATGGCCGACAAGCGGGCCCAGGACCTCGGCATCCCGAGCACGGAATCCACTCTCAGCGAAGAGCTGGCCGACGGCCTGGTCGGCTGATCCGCGCCCCTCTGCCGACGAGCTGCGGGGGAACGCGCCGCGCACCCGCGGGCGTTGACGCTGCGTAATCGTCGCAGCGAGTGGGGCCGGGCAACCGGAAGCCCGTACTCCTACTGGGGAGTACGGGCTTCCGTCGTTCCTGTGGCCCCGCTCGATGTCACCCCTGAGGCTTCGGAGAGGTAGGGTCGGAGGCGGTCGGGGACATCCCATACAACTCGCCGGCGTCGAAAACCGGCGTACCTAACGAGGAGATCGGTTCGTGACGATCCGCGTAGGCATCAACGGCTTTGGCCGCATCGGTCGTAACTACTTCCGCGCGCTGCTGGAGCAGGGTGCGGACATCGAGATCGTGGCTGTCAACGACCTGGGTGACACTGCGACCACGGCCCACCTGCTGAAGTACGACACCATTCTGGGTCGTCTCAAGGCAGAGGTGAGCCACACCGCCGACACCATCACCGTCGACGGTCACACCATCAAGGTGCTCTCGGAGCGCAACCCGGCAGACATCCCGTGGGGTGAGCTGGGCGTCGACATCGTCATCGAGTCGACCGGCATCTTCACCAAGAAGGCCGACGCCGCCAAGCACATCGCGGGCGGCGCGAAGAAGGTCCTCATCTCGGCTCCGGCCAAGGACGAGGACATCACGATCGTGATGGGCGTCAACCAGGACAAGTACGACGCGGCCAACCACCACGTCATCTCCAACGCCTCCTGCACCACCAACTGTGTGGCGCCGATGGCCAAGGTTCTCGACGAGAACTTCGGCATCGTCAAGGGCCTGATGACGACGGTCCACGCGTACACGAACGACCAGCGCATCCTGGACTTCCCGCACTCCGACCTGCGTCGCGCCCGCGCCGCGGCGGAGAACATCATTCCGACCACGACGGGTGCCGCCAAGGCCACCGCCCTGGTCCTGCCCCAGCTCAAGGGCAAGCTCGACGGCATCGCGATGCGTGTTCCGGTTCCGACCGGTTCCGCCACCGACCTCGTCGTGACGCTGCAGCGCGAGGTCACCAAGGACGAGGTCAACGCCGCGTTCAAGAAGGCCTCCGACGACGGCGACCTGAAGGGCTTCCTGACGTACACCGAGGACCCGATCGTGTCCTCGGACATCGTCAGCGACCCGTCGTCCTGCACCTTCGACTCCTCCCTGACCATGGTCCAGGAGGGCAACACGGTGAAGATCCTCGGCTGGTACGACAACGAGTGGGGTTACTCCAACCGCCTCGTCGACCTGACCGTCTTCGTCGGCGGCCAGCTCTGATCCTCGGATCGGCAGGCACCTCGATGTGAGCACGGGGCTCGAACAGCGCAACGCAGCGCCGTTCGGGCCCCGCTGCATGCTCCCTCGTCCTCCAAGGAGTCCAGACAGATGAAGACGATCGACGAACTTCTCGCCGAAGGGGTCACCGGCAAGCGCGTATTCGTCCGCGCCGACCTCAACGTGCCGCTCAGCGGCACCACCATCACCGACGACGGCCGCATCCGCGCCGTCCAGCCGACCGTGGCGAAGCTGGCCGAGGCCGGCGCCCGAGTCGTCGTCGCCTCGCACCTGGGCCGTCCCAAGGGCGCCCCGGACCCGGCGTTCTCGCTGGCCCCCGCGGCCACCCGCCTCGGTGAGCTGCTCGGGACCGACGTGGCCTTCGCGACCGACACGGTCGGCGAGTCCGCCCGCGCCACCGTCGCCGCGCTCACCGACGGCCAGGTCGCCGTCATCGAGAACCTCCGGTTCAACGCGGGCGAGACCTCGAAGGACGACGCCGAGCGCGGCGCGTTCGCCGACCAGCTGGCCGAGCTCGCCGATCTGTACGTGGGCGACGGCTTCGGAGCCGTCCACCGCAAGCACGCCTCGGTCTTCGACCTCCCGGCCCGGCTCCCGCACGCCGCCGGCGACCTGATCGCCACCGAGGTCGGCGTCCTGAAGAAGCTCACCGACGACGTGCAGCGCCCGTACGCCGTGGTTCTCGGCGGCGCCAAGGTCTCCGACAAGCTCGGCGTCATCGACCACCTCCTGGAGCGCGCCGACCGCATCCTCATCGGCGGCGGCATGGCGTACACCTTCCTCAAGGCCCAGGGCCACGAGGTCGGCAGCTCGCTGCTGCAGGAGGACCAGATCCCGGTCGTGCGGGAGTACCTCAAGCGCGCCGAGGAGAAGGGCGTGGAGTTCGTGCTCCCCGTCGACGTCGTGGTCGCCCCGGCGTTCCCCGACCTCAAGACCAAGGCCCCGGCCCACCCCACCACCGTCGCCGCCGACGCCATGCCGGTCGGCCAGATGGGACTGGACAACGGCCCGGAGACCAACAAGCTCTACGCATCGAAGCTCGCCGACGCGGCCACCGTCTTCTGGAACGGCCCGATGGGCGTCTTCGAGCACCCCGATTTCGCCGAGGGCACCCGGGCCGTCGCCCAGGCCCTCGTCGACTCCTCGGGCTTCAGCGTGGTCGGCGGTGGCGACTCCGCCGCCGCGGTCCGCATCCTGGGCTTCGACGAGAACGCGTTCGGACACATCTCGACCGGTGGCGGTGCCAGCCTCGAATACCTCGAGGGCAAGACGCTTCCCGGCCTCGCCGCTCTGGAGGACTGACCTTTCATGACCACTCGCACCCCGCTGATGGCGGGCAACTGGAAGATGAACCTCAACCACCTCGAGGCCATCGCCCACGTCCAGAAGCTCGCCTTCGCCCTGGCCGACAAGGACTACGACGCCGTAGAGGTCGCCGTCCTGCCGCCCTTCACCGACCTGCGCTCCGTGCAGACGCTGGTCGACGGCGACAAGCTGAAGATCAAGTACGGCGCCCAGGACATCTCGGCGCACGACTCCGGCGCGTACACCGGTGAGATCTCCGGCCCCATGCTCGCCAAGCTGAAGTGCACCTTCGTCGCCGTCGGCCACAGCGAGCGCCGCCAGTACCACGCGGAGACCGACGAGGTCTGCAACGCCAAGGTGAAGGCCGCCTACAAGCACGGCCTGACCCCGATCCTCTGCGTCGGTGAGGGCCTGGACATCCGCAAGGCCGGTGACCAGGTCGCGTACACGCTCGCCCAGCTCGACGGCGCGCTGAAGGACATCCCGGCCGAGCAGGCCGAGACCATCGTGATCGCCTACGAGCCGGTCTGGGCCATCGGCACCGGCGAGGTCGCCACCCCCGAGGACGCGCAGGAGGTCTGCGGTGCGATCCGCGTCCGCCTCGCCGAGCTGTACTCGCAGGAGCTGGCCGACGCGGTCCGCATCCAGTACGGCGGCTCGGTGAAGTCCGGCAACGTGGCCGCGATCATGGCGCAGCCCGATGTGGACGGCGCGCTGATCGGCGGCGCCGCACTGGACGCCGACGAGTTCGTCAAGATCGTCCGCTTCCGCGACCAGTGAGTATGCGCTAGCGCGGATCCGTCGTACCCTTGCGGGGGCCAGGAGGGCAGCCTCCCGGCCCCCGTTGTTCGCACATGCAGTCAGGAATTCCGGAAAGTAGGGACCAGCCGTGATTTTGGGGTTCGAGATCGCCCTGATCGTCTTCAGCCTGCTGCTGATGCTGCTGGTGCTGATGCACAAGGGGAAGGGCGGCGGTCTTTCCGACATGTTCGGTGGCGGAATGCAGTCCTCCGTCGGCGGTTCCTCGGTCGCCGAGCGCAACCTCGACCGGATCACCGTCGTGGTCGGTCTGGGCTGGTTCGCATGCATCGTGGTGCTCGGTCTGCTCATCAAGCTGGACAACTGACCCGTCGTACGCGATTCCGGTGAGGGTGTAACTCCAACCACTGGACGCGCGTTGGGCCTTACGTAGACTGGGGCATCTTCGAGCACCATCACGCAGGGAGTTACGACCGTGGCAAGTGGCAACGCGATCCGGGGAAGCCGGGTCGGAGCGGGGCCGATGGGGGAGGCCGAGCGCGGCGAGTCCGCGCCCCGGGCCCGCATCTCCTTCTGGTGCTCGAACGGGCACGAGACGCAGCCGAGCTTCGCCCATGACGCGCAGGTACCGGAGACCTGGGACTGCCCGCGCTGTGGATTCCCGGCCGGCCAGGACCGGGACAGCCCGCCGGACCCGCCGCGCACCGAGCCGTACAAGACCCACCTCGCGTACGTGCGCGAGCGCCGCAGCGACGCGGACGGTGAGGCGATCCTCGCGGAAGCCCTCGCCAAACTCCGCGGCGAGATCTGACACCTCTCGTGCCTCAGTAGAAGTTGTTCACCGGCCGGACACCCCCAGGGTGTCCGGCCGGAACGCTTCTGCCGTGCCGCAGCCCGCCGTTGTCCCGTCCGCCGCCCTGATCAATTAAGTTGGTGGGGCAGCGGGGAACTGCGGTTACGAGAAGAAGTGGGCTGATGTCCGGGATGAACGCACAAAGCCGAACCAGGCTCAACCAGACGCCGGAATGGACCGCGCTGGGCAAGCACCGTGAGCAGCTCGGGAAGACCCATCTGCGACAGCTGTTCGCGGACGCCCCCGAGCGCGGCACGGATTACAGCCTGCGCGTCGGTGACCTCTACGTCGACTACTCCAAGCAGCTGGTCACCGACGAGACGCTCCGGCTGCTCCGTGAACTCGCCGGGGCCACCGGGGTCGCCGAGCTGCGCGACGCGATGTTCCGCGGCGACAAGATCAACACCACCGAGGACCGCGCCGTCCTGCACACCGCGCTCCGCGCCCCGCGCGATGCCGTGATCGAGGCCGACGGCGAGAACGTGGTGCCCGCCGTGCACGCGGTGCTCGACAAGATGGCGGCCTTCTCCGACCGTGTCAGGTCCGGGGAGTGGACCGGCCACACCGGCAAGCCGATCAAGAACATCGTCAACATCGGCATCGGCGGCTCCGACCTCGGTCCCGCGATGGCGTACGAGGTGCTGCGCTCCTTCACCGACCGCTCGCTCACCCTCCGCTTCGTCTCCAACGTCGACGGCGCCGACCTGCACGAGGCCGTGCACGACCTCGACCCGGCCGAGACGCTCTTCGTCATCGCGTCGAAGACCTTCACCACGATCGAGACGATCACCAACGCCACCTCGGCCCGTGACTGGCTCCTGACCGGCCTGAGGGCGGATCAGGACGCGGTGGCCAAGCACTTCGTGGCCCTGTCGACGAACGCGGAGAAGGTCTCCGACTTCGGCATCGACACCGCCAACATGTTCGAGTTCTGGGACTGGGTCGGCGGCCGCTACTCGTACGACTCGGCCATCGGCCTCTCGCTGATGATCGCCATCGGTCCGGACCGGTTCCGCGAGATGCTCGACGGCTTCCACCTCGTCGACGAGCACTTCCGCACCGCCCCGGCCGAGGAGAACGTCCCGCTGCTGCTGGGCCTGCTGGGCGTCTGGTACGGCGCGTTCTTCGACGCCCAGTCGCACGCCGTGCTGCCCTACAGCCACTATCTGTCCAAGTTCACGGCGTACTTGCAGCAGCTCGACATGGAGTCCAACGGCAAGTCCGTGGACCGGGACGGCAATCCGGTCGACTGGCAGACCGGTCCGGTCGTCTGGGGCACCCCCGGCACCAACGGTCAGCACGCCTACTACCAGCTGATCCACCAGGGCACCAAGGTCATCCCGGCCGACTTCATCGGCTTCGCCGAGCCGGTCGACGCCCTGCTGCCCGGCCTGGTCGCCCAGCACGACCTGCTGATGGCCAACTTCTTCGCCCAGACCCAGGCCCTCGCCTTCGGCAAGACGCCGGACGAGGTGCGCGCCGAGGGCGTCCCCGAGGAACTGGTGCCGCACAAGACGTTCCTCGGCAACCACCCGACGACGACGATCCTCGCCGACCGGCTGACCCCGTCCGTGCTCGGCCAGCTCATCGCGCTGTACGAGCACAAGGTCTTCGTCCAGGGCGCCGTCTGGAACATCGACTCCTTCGACCAGTGGGGCGTCGAGCTCGGCAAGGTCCTCGCCAAGAAGATCGAACCGGTACTGACCGAGGGCAAGGGCGCCGAACAGCTGGACAGTTCGACCGCCGCGCTCGTCGCCGCCTACCGCGAGCTCCGGGGGCGCTGAGCCGATGGCCACGGGGGAGGGGGCGGGCTG
>NZ_JAELVH010000291.1 GCF_019399235.1 Streptomyces poriferorum
ATGTGCAGCTGCGGCCTCCCGGCGGCGGGGCGGAGTGGGACTGCCCGCCCGGCTGTGTCCGGCCGGCGCCGCCGGGGCTCGTGCTGCGGGCGCGGGTGACGGAGGTCAACCGGGAGGGGCAGCTGCCTCGGTGAGGGAGAGGGCTTGGGGTGCCCGCAATGTTGCGGCTCGGCTACGCAAAAAGGCGACGAGTCAGCGCAGTTGAACGTCAGGGTGTAGAAATCTCCTCGCAGGAGTCTTGTGGGGCGGGGTGTGCGGGTCCTACTGTCGCCCCACCCCCCGGACGCACCCCTCCCAAGAGAAACGGGCCTGCGATGTCACGGAAGTTCACCGGTTTCGGAGCGCGGGCGCGAAGACCGCAACGCCCAACAGGCCTGTACGCGGCAACCGTTGCCTCGTTGACCGCGGCCGCCCTCGGCCTCGGCGTGCTGGCCGGTACGCCCGCGGGCGCGCGCCCCGCCACCGACCCGGCCCCCGTCGTCACCCGGGCCGCCCTCGACCCCGCGCTCGTCGCGGGGCGGGGCGCGAAGGTGGCGTTCGCCGAGCAGGAGGCGGAGAACGCGGTCACCGACGGCACGGTCATCGGCCCGGACCGCACCGCGTACACGCTCCCGGCCGAGGCGTCCGGCCGTAAGGCGGTCAGGCTCACGCCCGGCGAGCACGTCGAGTTCACGCTCCCGGCCGCGGCCAACGCGGTCACCGTGCGCTACAGCATCCCGGACGCACCGGGCGGCGGCGGGATCACGGCGCCGCTGGACGTCGCGGTGAACGGCAAGAAGCGCGCCGGCATGACGCTGACCTCGCAGTACTCCTGGCTGTACAACCAGTACCCGTTCTCCAACGACCCCGGCGCCGGGCTGCTCCACCCCGACTGGTGGATCACCGAGTGTTCCTGCGTGCCCGCCGCCACGACCCCGGCCCCGGTCATCGAGAAGCCGTTCCGGCCGAGTCACTTCTACGACGAGCAGCGCCTCCTGCTCGGCCGCACGTACCGCGCGGGCGACACCGTGCGGCTCACCGTGCCGGCCGGGAGCCGGGCAGCGTGGACGGTCGTCGACCTGCTGGACTCGGAGCTCGTCGGCCGGCCGCACATCGAACTCCTGGCCGCCAACGTCCTTGCCTTCGGGGCCGATCCGACCGGCCGGCGCGACGCGGCGGGTGCCATCGAGAAGGCCATCGCCTTCGCCCGGCGCACCCACCTCAAGGTGTACATTCCGCCGGGCACGTACCGCGTCGACCGCCACATCGTCGTCGACGACGTCACGATCACCGGCGCCGGCAACTGGTACACGAAGATCAAGGGGCGCGAGGTCGCACTCGACGAGCCCGCCGCCGACGGCTCGACCCACACCGGCGTCGGGTTCTACGGCAAGGACGCGGCCGACGGCGGCAGCCGCAACGTCCATCTGTCCGGCTTCGCCATCGAGGGCGACGTACGGAGCCGCATCGACACCGACCAGGTCAACGGCATCGGCGGCGCGTTGAGCGACTCGACCATCGAGGGCCTGCACATCAGTCACACCAAGGTCGGCATGTGGTTCGACGGGCCGATGAGGAACCTGCGGATCGGCGGCAACATCATCGTCGACCAGATCGCCGATGCCATCAACTTCCACACCGGCGTGACCGATTCACGGGTCACGCAGACCTTCGTACGCAACTCCGGCGACGACGGCCTGGCGATGTGGAGCGAGAAGATCGCCAACGCCCGCAACACCTTCGACCACAACACCGTCCAGAGCCCGGTCCTGGCCAACGGCATCGCGATCTACGGCGGCACCGACACCACCGTCTCGGACAACCTGGTCGCCGACCCGGTCCGCGAGGGCAGCGCCCTGCACATCGGCTCCCGCTTCGGCGCCGAGCCCTTCTCCGGGAGGCTGAACCTGGACGACAACACGACGGTCCGGGCCGGTACGTACGAGCTGAACTGGAACATCGGGCTCGGCGCGCTCTGGATCTTCGCCCTCGACAAGAGCATCGACGCCGCCGACATCCGGGTCACCGGGGACCACTACCTCGACAGCACGTACAACGCGATCATGCTCGTCTCCGACTGGGCCGTGAAGGATCAGTACGACATCGAGGGCGTCCGCTTCAAGGACATCCGGGTCGACGGCACGGGCACCTCGGTGCTGAGTGCCCGCGCGGCGGGTGGCGCGAGCTTCGAGAACGTGGACGCGCGCAACGTGGGCGCGGTCGGCGTCAACAACTGCGGCTCGTTCAACTTCCCCGCGACCGGATCGGAGTTCTCCCTCACGAACGTGGGTGGCAACGACGGCGGCTGGCTCGCTCCCTGGCTGCTGCCCAACACGATCACCTGCGACGACCGGCCGGCGGTCGTCCCGCCGCCGGCGCCGGGGGCGTGGTGATCACGCCCTGACGGTCCCCGTCCCCGGTCGCGGAAGGGCGCGGCAGGGGACGGGGCAGTCGACACTCACCGGTCGGCGCTGCCCGGGGCAACAACCCACTGCGAGGGCTGGCCGGTGACGGAGGCGATCATGTCGAAGTCGCCGTCGTAGTGAAGGACCGTCAGCCGGTTCAGCTCCGCCGTCGCGGCGATCAGCAGGTCCGGGAGTGACAGCGCGCGGTGGAAGCCCGCGTTGAGGGCGTGGCGCTGGACCTCCAGCGCGCGGGTGAAGATGTCGTCCGTCACGTGCAGATAGTCGAATGCGTGGAGCCAGGTGCTGATCCGGGTCGCTTCGGAGCCGTCCCGGGCGGAGTGGATCATCTCGTACTCGGTGGGCGGGCAGACGGCGAGCAGGTAACGCTCGTGCAGCGGCTTGAGTACCTGCTTGACGGCAGGTTTCGTCCAGCGCGCGAGCGCGGACTTGTCGATCAGGAAACGGTCCTGCATCAGGCGGCCCGGCCCCCGTCGCGCTTGAGGCTTCCGTCGGCGTTGCGGGGGCCGGTGTTCTCGACGATCTCGCTGAAGTCGAGCTCGCCGGCATCCATGGCGTCGAAGCCCTCCTGTCGCAGATGACGCTTGACCGCGTCCGCCATGGCGAGGCGCACCGCCTGGGCCTTTGTCTTGGTGCCGAATATGCGCATGGCCTCGGCCACCATGGCCTCGTCGAGATCGATCACTGTCCTGGCCATGTCCGCCACCTTCCTCTTGCCTGCACTGTTGTCCGCGCTTCCGAAAACGATATCGCGTACGCGGGTGAAGCGATATCTTTTCGCTGTCCTGGCTGCCTCCCTGCCGGGCGCCCGGTACGCGGGGGCGACCCGGATGAGGTGACGCGTACACCGGACATCCGGCCGCCGGGCGTGGCACGCTTTCACAGGTGACCAGCCGAACCGATCCTGCAGAGCATCTGAGCGATCTCGCGCGGCTGCGCCGGGTCAAGGACCGCATAGACAGGGAGCACGCGCAGCCGCTGGACGTGGAGGCGCTCGCCCGGGGGGTGCACATGTCGGCCGGGCACCTCAGCCGGGAGTTCCGGAGGGCGTATGGGGAACCCCCGTACGGCTATCTCATGACCCGGCGCATCGAACGGGCGATGGCCCTGCTGCGCCGGGGCGACCTCAGCGTCACCGAGGCCTGCTTCGAGGTCGGCTGCTCGTCGCTGGGCACCTTCAGCAGCAAGTTCACCGAGCTGGTGGGGGTGCCGCCCAGCGTCTACAAGCGGGAGGCCGACGACAGCCGGGCCGGTATCCCCTCCTGCCTGGAGAAGCAGGTCACGCGACCGGTCAGGAATCGAGAAGCGCCCACCCGCAAGCCGGATTAGCGTGACGGACATGGACATCAACATTCACTCCACCTTCCTTCCGCACGACGACCCGGACGCCTCGGTGGCCTTCTACCGCGACGTTCTCGGCTTCGAGGTACGGGGCGACGTCGGCCAGGGCGCGATGCGCTGGATCACGGTCGGCCCCCCCGGGCGGCCCGAGACGTCCATCGTTCTGGAGCCGCCGTACGCCGATCCCTCCGTCACCGATGAGGAGCGCGCCACCGTCGTCCAGATGATGGGCAAGGGCACCTTCGCCCGCGTCCTGCTCGCCACGGACGACCTCGACGGTACGTTCGAGAAGGTGCAGTCCGGCACGGCCGAGATCGTCCAGGAGCCGACCGAGCAGCCCTACGGCGTGCGCGACTTCGCCGTCCGTGACCCCGCCGGCAACCTGATCCGCGTCCAGGAACGGCGCTGAGCCGTCCCTCGACCCCACCAGATCCACACCATGCCGACGGGACCGCGGGGGCGGTCCCGCCAACAGATGGAGAGACGATGACCAGGGCCAAGAGGGCGGACAGCCAGTCGTCCGAACCGCACGTCGGCGACAGCCACGATCTGATCCGTGTGCACGGCGCGCGCGTGAACAACCTCAAGGACGTCAGCGTCGAGCTGCCGAAGCGCCGGCTGACGGTGTTCACCGGTGTCTCCGGCTCCGGCAAGAGCTCCCTGGTGTTCGGGACCATCGCCGCCGAGTCGCAGCGGCTGATCAACGAGACGTACAGCGCCTTCGTGCAGGGCTTCATGCCCACGCTGGCGCGGCCCGAGGTCGACGTACTCGAAGGGCTGACCACCGCGATCAGCGTCGACCAGCAGCGGATGGGCTCCGACCCCCGCTCCACGGTCGGCACCGCCACCGACGCCAACGCGATGCTGCGCATCCTGTTCAGCCGGCTCGGCAAGCCCCACATCGGGCCGCCCAGCGCGTACTCCTTCAACACCGCGTCGGTCCGGGCGACCGGAGCGATCACCGTCGAGCGCGGCGACAGGACGAAGGCGGAGAAGGCGACCTTCCAGCGCACCGGCGGGATGTGTGTGCGGTGCGAGGGCCGGGGCTCGGTCTCCGACATCGACCTCACCCAGCTCTACGACGACACCAAGTCGCTCTCCGAGGGCGCGTTCACCATTCCCGGATGGAAGTCGGACAGCCAGTGGACCGTGCAGGTCTACGCCCAGTCCGGATTCGTCGACCCGGACAAGCCGATCCGCAAGTACACCAAGAAGGAGCTGCGGGACTTCCTCTACGGGGAAGCGGTCAAGGTCAAGGTCAACGGCGTCAACCTCACGTACGAGGGGCTGATCCCCAAGATCCAGAAGTCGTTCCTGTCCAAGGACAAGGAGGCGATGCAGCCTCACATCCGGGCGTTCGTGGAGCGCGCGGTCACGTTCACCACCTGCCCGGAGTGCGACGGTACGCGGCTGAACGAGGGTGCCCGTTCCTCGAAGATCAAGCGGATCAGCATCGCCGACGCGTGCGCGATGGAGATCAGGGACCTCGCCGAATGGGTGCGCGGCGTCAAGGATCCGTCGGTGGCGCCGCTGCTCGACGCGCTGCAGCAGACGCTCGACTCGTTCGTGGAGATCGGCCTCGGGTATCTGTCGCTTGATCGGCCCGCGGGCACGCTGTCGGGCGGCGAGGCGCAGCGCGTCAAGATGATCCGCCATCTCGGGTCTTCGCTCACCGATGTCACGTACGTCTTCGACGAGCCCACGATCGGTCTGCACCCGCACGACATCGAGCGCATGAACAACCTGCTGCTGCGGCTGCGCGACAAGGGCAACACGGTGCTCGTCGTCGAGCACAAGCCGGAGACGATCGTGATCGCCGACCATGTCGTCGACCTCGGGCCGGGCGCCGGTTCGGGCGGCGGCACCATCTGCTTCGAGGGCACGGTCGAGGGGCTGCGGGCCAGCGACACGATCACCGGCCGGCACTTCGACGACCGGGCGGCCGTCAAGGAGACGGTGCGCGAGGCCACGGGTGCGCTGGAGATCCGCGGGGCGACGGCGAACAACCTGCGCAAGGTCGATGTCGACGTGCCGCTCGGGGTGCTGGTCGTCGTCACGGGTGTGGCCGGTTCCGGCAAGAGCTCGCTCGTCCACGGCTCGATTCCGGCGGGGGAGGGCGTGGTCTCGATCGACCAGAGCCCGATCCGCGGTTCGCGGCGCAGCAACCCGGCGACGTACACCGGACTGCTGGAGCCGATCCGCAAGGCGTTCGCCAAGGAGAACGGTGTGAAGCCGGCGCTGTTCAGCGCCAACTCAGAGGGCGCCTGCCCCACCTGCAACGGCGCCGGTGTCATCTACATGGACCTGGCGATGATGGCCGGGGTCGCCACCCCGTGCGAGGACTGCGAGGGCAAGCGGTTCCAGGCGGCGGTCCTGGAGTACAAGCTCGGCGGCCGTGACATCAGCGAGGTCCTCGCGATGTCGGTCGCCGAGGCCGAGGAGTTCTTCGGCGCGGGCGAGACGCACCTGCCGGCCGCGCACCGCATCCTCGACCGGCTCGCCGACGTCGGCCTCGGCTACCTCAGCCTCGGCCAGCCGCTCACCACGCTGTCCGGCGGCGAGCGGCAACGCCTGAAGCTGGCGACCCACATGGGCGACAAGGGCGGGATCTACGTCCTCGACGAGCCGACCACCGGACTCCACCTCGCCGATGTGGAGCAGCTGCTCGGCCTGTTGGACCGGCTCGTCGACTCCGGCAAGTCCGTCATCGTCGTCGAGCACCACCAGGCCGTGATGGCGCACGCCGACTGGATCATCGACCTCGGCCCCGGGGCCGGTCACGACGGCGGCAAGGTCGTCTTCGAGGGCGCGCCCGCGGACCTCGTCGCCGCCCGCTCCACCCTCACGGGTGAGCACCTGGCGGCGTACGTCGGCGGCTGACGCCGCGCCGTAGTGACGGGTGGAGGGGGCCCGGGGCTCAAGCCCCGGGCCCCGTGGCCCCTTCGCCCCTTGGTCCCTTCGCCCGTTCGCCCGTTCGGTACGGAGGTGACCCGGAGGCGGGGCGCGGACCAGATCGTCCGGTGCGCGGGGTCAGAAGGTGATGACCGTGGCGCCTTCCAGGGTGAAGCGCAGGAACTCGTCCCGGGCCACCCGCAGGTTCAGTCCCCGCCCGGCGAGTCCGGCCTCGGTCCCGTCGGCGCGGGCCGCGTTGACGCAGGCGCCCACGGTCACGCCCCCGGCTATCAGTTCGTCGACCTGGCGGTTGAAGACCGCGCTCGCCCCGGAGGGATCCGGGTCGCCGAGGCGGCGCTGGGCCGGTCCGAAGCACAGCACCTCGACGGTGGTGTCGTTGTCGGCCGCGATCTCCTGGATCCGCTGCGCGACGCGGGTCCCTGTCGTGATCGAGGCGTCGTCGTCGTGGAACACGTGAATGACCGTCTTCGGCATCTGTCGCAACCTTTGCTCGGTGACCTGGCTGGGCAGGCGGAGACCGAACGTATCAACCGTCTTGAGGCGTGGGATGTTTCGTCTCGACTGTTGATACGGGAGGGAGCTGGGGGCCGATGTGCGGCGCTTGTGCGCCCGATGCGTCCCGGCGGGGCCGGTCCTGCGCGGCGAACTCCGGTTCGGTATGCGGAGTGCGCGACCTGTGTCGATTTGGGGTCCGCCGAAGAATAGGCACGCTGAGTACGCATTTCGGTTACTCAGCGTGGAATGAATGGATCATGGAGATGAAGGAGCGGCACTGGCCGCTGTGCGGGAAGACGGCCGGTCATGGCGGGTGACGGTGGCAGGGGCCCGGATGTCTCCGTGCCGGAGCGGGGGTCGTTCGCCGTCGACGAGCGGGACGGCCGGGTGGGCCGGGTGATGGGGTGGGTCGGGCCCTATGTGCAACTGCGCCCGCCCGGAGGCGGTGCGGAGTGGGACTGTCCGCCCGACGTCGTCCGTCCGGCCCCGCCGGGGCTCGCGCTGCGCGCGCGGGTCACCGAGATCAACCGTGAGGGGCAGCTGCCGCGATGAGGTGGCGGGGCGGCCCGGGGC
>NZ_JAELVH010000292.1 GCF_019399235.1 Streptomyces poriferorum
GGGGGGGTGCCCCTATGTCTTTGGTCAAGGTGGTCGGGTGGCAGTGTGGCTGTCATGAGTGATGACGTGCCTGCTCGAGAGTCGGTAGTCGAGGGCATGCGGCCGTGCGACTTCTGCGGTCATCCGGTCGTGATGGACTCGGTCGACGAGCGGGACTGCCCCGTGTGCGGCGAGGCCGCTGAGGATCAGCCGGCTGAGGCTGTCCGGGGTTCGTAGAAGGTTCCGTCGCGGAGCATGGCGAAGAGGACGTCGGCCCGGCGTCTGGCGAGGCAGAGCAGAGCCTGGGTGTGGTGCTTGCCCTGGGCGATCTTCTTGTCGTAGTAGGTCCGCGATGCGGGGTCGGCCAGGGCCGCGAACGCGGAGAGGAAGAAGGCCCGTTTGAGCTGCTTGTTCCCCCTTCTTGAGGGCTGTTCGCCGCGGATCGATGAGCCCGAACTCCGGGTGGCAGGGGCGAGGCCGGCATAGGCGGCGAGGTGGCCGGCGGTCGGGAAGGTGCTGCCGTCGCCGACCTCGATCAGGATGCGGGCTCCAGTCCTGACGCCGACTCCCGGCATCGACGTCAGGACCTTCGAAAGAGGGTGGGAGTCCAGGAGTTCCTCGATCCGCCCGGCCAGGAGTTTGCGCTGGTCAAGGACGGCGGCCAGGGATCCGGCCAGGCTCGGGACGATCAGCGCGGCTGCCTCGGTCCCCGGGACGGTCACGGTCTGCTCGTCCAACGCGGCGAAGATGTCCTCGACCAGACGCTCGGCCATCCGCGGCGCCTTCGGCCGCAGCAGCGTGACCAGCCGCCGTCTGCCCGCCTTGCGGATCTGGGTCGGTGACCCGAACCGCTCCAGCAGGCTGAGGACGGCCGGGTGCTGCAACCGCGGCCCCAGCACCCGTTCCAGAGACGGATGGATCTGAGTCAGCAGGCCGTGCAGGCGGTTCGCGACCCTGGTCGCCTCACTGGCCAGGTCGTCGTCGAACCCGACGATCATCTCCAGCTCGGCGATCGTCTCGTCCTCGCCGTCGATCGCCCGCAGCGTGTGGGGCATCGCGCGGGCCGCGTCCGCGATGATGAACGCATCCCTGGCGTCCGTCTTGGCCTCGCCCGGGTAAAGGTCGGCGATCCTCCGCATCGTCAGCCCCGGAAGGTAGGCGACCGGGCAGCCCATGTCCCGGGCCACCGCCAGCGGCAGGGCTCCGATCGAAGCCGGCTGGTCGACCACGACCAGCACCGTTCCGTGCTTGGCCTGGAGTTTCGCGAACAGCTCGCGGAGCTTGGGTTCGGTGTTGGGCAGGCGCTTGTCGAAGGCTTTCTTGCCGGCTGGTGTGACGGCGGTGGCGTGGTGTTCGCTCTTGCCGACGTCCAGGCCGAGGAAGACGTCGATGTCGCCGATGTCGATCACGTGCAGGCCCCTCCATCACGCGTTCGTCCGGCCTTGCCTCGGCACCGAGCTGCCACACCCACGTTACGGAGAGCTCTTCCGGCCAGGGTGTAGCCGGTGCTCAAGCCCCTCATCAGCGGTCCGTCGATGCCTCCGGGCCCGGTGACACCACCCCCCGGATCATCAACTGCAACAAGGGGGGGAAGTCATGCCGGACCCGAAGGCCGGTAGCCCCATTGCGGAGCCACAAAAAAGGTAACGGGGGGGGACGTGCCCCTTCTGCTGTGCGCGGCCCTGCGCGGGTGTTTCAGTACGCCTCGGTGAACAGGCGCGAGGCCCTGAGGTCCGTGGCGCGGTAGTTGTCCTTGCCGTTCTCGATGATCCTCGCGACGTGCTCCAGGCGGCCCTTCATGTCGTCGGCCTTGCCGCGGTACTTGTTCTGGAGCAGCACGTAGGCGGTGTGCGCCTCGCCGTCCCAGGTGTCGGTGACCACCTTGAGCGCGCCGTCCATCTCCTCCAGGTCGCGGCAGATGTTCTGCGACACCACACGGATGCGGTTCGCCATCTCCTGGACGCTTTCGTACCTGACCTTGGTGTGCGGGTCGTGGCCCATCCGGGTTCTCCTCTGACTCGGCTGCGGGGAAAAGAGGGTCGGTCAGACGCCGTCGAGGCCCGAGGCGCTGCCCGCCGAAGCCGGTGCCCTGACCGCGTTGAAGGCGGCGCGGACCTCCTCGTCGTTGTCGTTGCTGAGGTTTCTGGTGCTGCCCACCGCGTGGAGCAGCACGTTCAGCAGCCGACGGATCTCGTCGTGGTCCTCGTTGATCAGGAGCTGGGCGGACGTGAATCCCGAGGCGCCGGCTCCGGTCCACCCGGCCCCGGCCGTCGCGAGGATGTCGGCCAGTTCCCTGGCCTGTGCGGAGACCGCCTCGGCGGTTTTGACGATCTTGTTCCTGGCCTGGATGACCGGCTCGTCGGCAAGTCCGAAACCGCCCGCGGGGTTGGTCATGCGGAGGTCCTCTCTCGGTTCGCGAAAGGGCGCGAAGGGATACGAAGGGATACGGAGCAGGGGTGGTCGCACCGGCTCCGGCGGAGCCTCCGGCCGGTTCCTGGTTCCCCGTCACTCACGTGAAGTCCCTGATCACCCTAGCCACTTCGGCGCCTCGCCCCGGGACGCCTCAGCGGCGGGAAGAGGCTTCCGCGCGGGTCAGCGGTGGCGCTGAACACGGCGTCGGCGGAGGTCGCGTGCCACGGTCGCCGCGCCCGCCACCACACCCACGAGCACGGCCGCCGAGGCCAGTGCATAGGTCGCGTACCGCTTGCTGCGTTGCCGCGAGGTCTCCGACATCGCCAGTCGCGCGGGCTCGGGAGCCCGGGCCCCGGCAGCCGGTGCGTCGGGGTGGGGGGCGTCCTGCGGGGCGTCGTCCCCTGACAGTGCGCGGACCGGATCGACTACACCCCATCCGACGAAGGCGTCACGCCCGTTGACGGAGCGTTCCGCCGTCTGTTCGATACGGGCGATGATCTGTGCCGCCGTCCAGTCCGGGTACTTGGCGCGCATCAGGGCGACGACTCCGGCGACGTAGGGCGCGGCGAAGCTGGTGCCGTTGTCGGTGCACTGGCCGTCGCCCGGGACGGTGGAGACGATGTCGACCCCGGGTGCGGCGATCCCCACGAACTCCCCCGCCTGGGAGAAGGGCGCGCGTTCGTTGTTGCGGTCGGACGCGGCGACGGCGAGGACACCGTCGAAGCCGGCTGGGTAGGTCGTCCTCCGCCGGCCGTCCATGCCGTCGTTGCCGGCGGCGGCGACCACCACGACGTCCTCGGCGACCGCCCGCGCCACCGCCCGGCCGAGCAGCGAGTCGTCGGCCAGTGGCCTGGTGGTGTCCTGGGAGATGTTGATGACCTGGGCGCCCTTGGCGATCGCGTGGTCGATCGCGGCGGCCATCGCACTGTCCAGGCCATTGCGCCGCCCGTCGTTCTGACGGATCGGGATGACGGTGGCCTCGGGTGCCAGACCGACGAAGCCGGTGCCCGTGCGGGGGCGGGCGGCGATGATGCCGGCGACCTTGGTGCCGTGACCGACCTCGTCCACGGTCCCGTCGCTCCCGCCGCCTCCCGTGTAGTCGATGCCGGCAGAGGTGTCCACGGCGTCCCTGAGCTGCGGGTTGGTGTCGTCGACTCCGGTGTCGATGACGGCGACACGGATGCCCTTGCCCCGCGTGTCCTGCCACAACTCGTCGAGAAGCACCCGCTGGAGCGGCCACGGGCGCCCCTCGAACTGCTCCTTCATCGGGAAGTCGCACGCACCGACGCCGTCGAGGCGCAGACCGTCCGGGCGGGGGACGGTGTACGCGGCCTGCGGCGCCGCGAGTGCGCCCAGTGCGGCGGCGGCCGCCGCCAGCGGGACCCATTTCCGGTACGGCATCGCGTGCTCTCCCCCGCGTCTGTCCACTGGTGTTCCGCCGCTTTGCCGGGTTCCTCAGGAACCCTGGGGCCTGCGGGCGCTGTTGGTGTCGAGCCGGGGGCCCCTGGCGAGGAACTCCGACCAGGCGATCGGGACGAGGACGGGTGTCACCTTCTCGTATCCGAGCCTGATCTGTGCCTGGCTGGGTTCGGGGCGCTCGTCGTGGCCGTCCCGCACTCCGCCGGTGCCGATGCCGGACCGTTCGGCGTCGCTGTCCCCGTTCGCCTGAACCGCGTACCGCAGCCCGGTGTCGGTCACCAGGAAGAGTGATCCGTCCGGGCTGCTCTGGCCTTCCCGGACCTGGGTGTAGAGGAGGCCGCTGCCCGGGGTGACGTACGTGCTCGTGCCCCCGGCGCCGACGGAGGCGGGAAACGCGGTGCCGGCCCAGGTACTCAGCGTCGTGCGGCCCGTGCCGTCCGTGCGGCGCAGCACGTTGCAGACGGTGTCGCGGCCGGCGGCACCCGCGTCGGTGGCGTTGACGCGGACGGCTCTGCGCGCGGGCCAGTGCGCGGCCTGGCCCGCGAAGGGCCGCGATCCGGCGACGAAGTCCTGGAGACCGGCCGGGCGCGCCTCGCCGGCCAGGTCGAGGGCTGCGGTCTGCGGGGAGTTGATCAACAGCCAGGCCGTGAACTCGGTGACCTCCCGGACCTCGCCGTCCAGGACGACGTAGTAGGCGGTCCCCTCTCCGTTCCTGGTGCGCAGCACCGTGCCCACGCGGTTCTCCCGCGCGGACAGGTGCCCCTCGATGTGCGCGGGGGCGCCTACGGTGCCGGGGATCCGCGGGAAGGCGACGGGGCTGCCGTCGTGCAGGGTGGCCAGCCAGTCGTCGGTGACGGGCTGCGGCTGCGCGCTGCCGACCAGGGCGCCGGTGAGATGGCCGAGGTCGGCGGCCCTCTCGTCGATGCGGTACTTCGTGCCGCGGGCGTCGACGAGGTAGCGGGTGCGGTCCTGTCCCCTGACGTAGAGGACCTGGCCGCCGGTGAGCCTGCCGGCTCCCTCCGTCAGCGCGTCGTCGCGTGCGGCGAGGACGAAGGCGGCCTTCTGCACGCTGGTGCCCCTGCTGCCGGGCTGCACACAGACGGCCCAGCGCTTGGCGGTGCCCGCGTCCTTCGTCTCGGGCAGCCGGTCGGGGGCGTACGGGATGCCGAGGACGGGCCCGCGCGGGGGCTTGCCCGCGTCGAGGATGTCGTCGTCGACCTGGATGACGCCGTAGTTCTGCGGGGTCAGCAGCAGCCGGGCCGAGGCGAGGTTCAGCACGGGGTGCAGCAGCGTCTCCCGGTCCGCGCCCCTGCCGGTGGTGAGCACCACGTAGCGGGTGGTCGACGACTTGCCGACGATGACCTTGGTGCCGGGGCTGTCCCAGTCCTTGGGGGCGGCCGGCCTGAACATGCCGTAGGCGCCGAACCCGGCGAGGATCAGGGCGCCGGCGACGAGGCCCGGAAGTACTGCGCGCAGCGGGCGCGGGGCGCCCTCGTCGGATCCGGTGGGCGAGGGCTGAAGGAATGCGGCCACCATGCGCCGCTTCGCGAAGGTGTACGCGTTGAGGTCGTCGCGCCGCGATGCCATGAGCCCGTCCGTCTCCCGTGTCCGACCGCACGGCACCGGGAACGGCCGCGGCCGGCGTCCCGTACCGGACCCCCGATGCCGGACCGGCTCCCTACTATGCCTGTAGATCCAACGGTGTTGTGGGCCGGGTAGGGTGATTCACCCCGCCGGGGACCACGGTGGGACGAGCCTGGCACGGGCCGGTCCGGAAGGCGCCGGGCCGGATGAACGGGGGGGTGCCGCGATGACGGCTTCCGCGACGCGGACGGCTCCGGCCGCTGCCACACGGTCTCCCGGAGGCCCTCGGACGGCGACGCCGGGCCCGCCGGCCGACGGCGGCGGGCAGGGCATCGCGCGTTGGGGCGGCCGGACCGGACCGTTGCGGCTCCACCAACTCGTCCTGTTCGAGATCGCGGGGGCGCTGCTGCTGTGCGCCTGGGTCGTGGATCCGTTGTTGCTGGCCCCGGCCTCGGTGGCGGCGGCCGTGCTGGTGATGTTCGCCGTCGCGCGCCGGCGGCGCCGCTCCCTTCCCGCGCTGGTGCACGCGGTCCTCGCACTGCGCGCCCGTCAGCGCAGGGCCGCGTCGGCCGGACCGGCCGCGGACACCGAACCGGGCATCGCGCCCGTGACGGAGTGCGAACCGGCGCTGCGTACCCACTCGTTCGGGGGGCGTGACCGGCGCCCGGTCGGCATGATCGGCGACGGTACGTATCTGACGGCCGTCCTCAGGATCGACGCGGACGGCACGGCGCTGCGCCGGGACCGGTCCGCAAGGCCGCTTCCCCTGGCACTCGTACGGGACGCGCTCGACGTCGACGGCATCCGGCTGGAGTCGGCACAGATCGTGCAGCACACCCAGCCGGCTCCCGCCTCGCATCTGCCCGAGCAGTCGGTCGCCGCCCGCAACTACGCACCCCTGCAGGCCAGGACGGGTTCACCGGCGGTCCGGATCACCTGGGTCGCTCTGAAACTGGCCCCGGAGCTCTGTCCGGAGGCCGTACGGGCGCGGGGCGGCGGCCTGACCGGGGCGCAGAAGTGCCTGGTGCGCGCGGCCGACCAGTTGGCGGGCAGGCTGGCCGGGGCGGGGCTGACCGCGACGGTGCTCACGGAACAGGAACTCGGTGCGGCGATCGCCACGTCCGCCGGCGCGAGCCCGTCGGTCACGGCGCGGGCGGGCCGGGACGGGGCGCCTGCCCGCCGCACCCGGGAGACCTCGCGCACCTGGTGGTGCGACGACCGGCCGCACACGACGTACTGGGTGCGCCGCTGGCCGGAGCTGGGCGGGGGCGGCGCGCCGATGCCGCAACTCGTCGCGCTGCTCACCTCGGTCCCGGCCCTGGCCACCACGTTCAGCCTCACGCTGGGGCACGGCGACCGGCAGGAGGTCACCGTGACCGGCCACGTCCGCGTCACCGGCCGCGACGACCGGGAACTCCTCGCCGCACGGCATGAGTTGGAGCGCACCGCCCGCGGCGTGAAGACCTCGCTGGTGCGGCTCGACCGGGAACAGCTGCCCGGTGTGCTCGCCACCCTGCCCCTCGGAGGGACCCGCTGATGTCCGTACCCGCACGCGGCCGCGGGCGGCTGGGGTTCGGTGCGGCGGGCCCTCGCCGCCCCCGGCACACGGTCCGGCCCGAGCAGTTGGCGTCACTCGCCCTGCCGGTCGGCGACGACGGCGTGGTGGTCGGCGTGGACGGCGAGGGGCGCCCCGCCGTGCTGGGCATCGTCCGGCCCACTCCGTACGACGTCACGCTGATCGGCGGGCTCTGGACGGCGCAGGTGCTGGCGCTGCGGGCGGTGGCGACCGGCGCCCGGATCGTGGTCGAGACGGGGCGGGCCCCGGCCTGGGAGGGTCTGGTGCGGGCCGCGGGCGGTGACAGGGCCGGCATCGCCCTGCACGAGGTGGGGCGGGTGCCGCCGCAGGGTCCGTCGGCCGGATCGCCGGTCCTCGTGGTGCGGGACTGCGGCATAAGGCCACCGCGCGGGCGGGTGGCGTCCGGTCCGTGGCAGTCGGTGGTGACGCTGCTGCCGTATCTCAGTCCGGTGGCGGCCGGACTGATGGAGAAGTCGTCCCTGGTGGGCATTCAGCGGGTCTCTCCCGATGAAGCAGAACACATCGGGCGTCTCATGTGTCTGGGGCCCGACGACACCCGGGCCCTGTCCACCCTGACGGACGGCGTCACCCTCTGGTGCACCCGGCGGGACCGGCAGTTCGTGATGATCCGGGCGACCGATGCCGAATCGGGACTACTGGGCGACGCCCGCAGAATGGACTGACGGCCCACCAGGACGTGTGCGAATTGTTCAGATTTCCCCGCGCAGATGTGCATGTTTGACCGCTTTACGCCTCACTTCCGGCCGCACTCGGTCCACTTGGGGGCAGTACGTGACGTACGGGACAGCAGCCGCGGTGCCGTACGGCCTGCCGTGGCGAGCCCGATGACGATTAGGGTGGGTCCGGGCGCGGCAGCAGAACCTGCGGGCAGGCGATGCGCGTCCCAGGGGGAGAGCCTGGCGGTTCGCACCAGGGTCTTTCGTTTGGATCAGGCTGGATCGGGGAGCAGCATTCGGTGCCGTGCGCCGCAAGGCGGTGGAGGGAGTCATGGCGGAGCCATGGCGACCGGACAACGCGGCGAGGTGCGGTGCCGGACACCGCGGGCCCAGCCTGATCCAAACGAAAGACCCGAGGTCAGGACCTGAGGGAACGGTCGCCCCCACCCACCACGGCACAAGGGTGCTCGACCACACCAGGAGGCAAAGTGAACGGCGATCGGGACGAGATGCGCGGGGGCTGGAACAAGCCCGTCGACGAGTCGACCGACGCGGAGCCCGCTGAGATGACGGGTGAGTTCACCATCGACTACACCCCGCCCGCCTGGTACACACAGAACGCGCCGGGCGACTCGTCGGGCGGCGCCGGAACGCACCTGGCACCGCCCCCGCCGCCGAGCGGCGCCCCGGTGTCCGTGCCCGGGCTGCCGGCCGGGGGCGGTTTCGAATCCGACTGGACTCCGGAGCCGCCGGCCGCGGCCCAAGGTGCCGCGGCCGAGCATCCGGTACCGGGTGCGGGCGGTGCGCCGGATCCCTTCGGGGCCGGCGACGTGGAGAGCGGCGCGACGATGAGGTTCTCGTCCGCCGCGCTGAAGCGGGAGATCGCCGAGCGCGAGGCCGCGGCGGGAGCCGATGCCGAGAGCGCCGCCGAGGACGTTGCCGAGCCGGAGGACGGCGGCCCGGCAGCCGGTGCCGCGCACGCCGAGAACGATGCCGTCGCCGGTGACGGTGCCGAGGTGGCGGACGAGGTGGCGGACGAGGTGGCGGACGGTTCCGGGGAGACCGACACGGATCCGGACTCCTCGTCATCCGCGTCGCCCTCCGACACCCCGCCGCACTCCGCCTCGGAGGACGCCCCCCGCGAGGCAGACGCCGACGCACCCTTCGACGCCCCTCCGGCAGACGGCGCCGCGAGCCACGACGGCTCCGGCGACGACTCCGACGCCGACCCGTACGCCGACGAGTCCGCCGACGCCGCACCCACGGACTCGGCACCCTCGGACGCCGTTCCCCCGCCGGCGCCCACGGACGCGTCCCCCCTCGACGTACCGCCGGCCGGCGCGCCCCAGGACGCGGCGCCCGCACCCTGGAGTCCCGCACCGGCGCCGGGTGGACTGCCGCCGCTGCCGCCGTCGTTCCAGCCCGCCGCACCGCAGCCCGAGGCGCCCCGGCCGGCTTCCCACTGGCCCCCGACGCCTCCGGACGCCGGGCAGGGCGGCTACGGCTTCCCGCAGACCCCGGCCGCCCAGGCCGTCCCGAGCCCGCAGCCCCCGCAGGCTTCCCCCTTCCCGCAGCAGGACCGGCCGGTCCTGCTGGTGCTGCGGCGGCTGGGGCTGGGGTGGCTGGGGCTGCGGGAATCCGTAGCCGCCGTCCGGTGCCGGGGCTGCCGGCCGG
>NZ_JAELVH010000293.1 GCF_019399235.1 Streptomyces poriferorum
CGGTGTAGCAGTCGGGTTCCTTGCGGCCGTCGGCGTAGTAGACGGGGCGCGGGGTGACGGTGTAGTCGGTGTCGGCGCCCATGGCGTACCACCAGCAGATGTTGGCGACGGTGTAGCCGGGGTGGGTCCGGCGGGCCGCGTCCCAGAGCTTGTCGCCGGCGACGAGTCCGTTGTGCTGGCGCCACAGGAGGACGTCGCCCAGTTCGCGGAAGTACCAGCCGTTGGCGACGATGCCGTGTTCGGCGGGGGTGGTGCCGGTGAGGAAGGTGGACTGGGCGGCGCAGGTGACGGCGGGCAGCACGGTGCCGAGCGGGGCGTGGGTGCCGGACTGTCCCAGGGCCTTGAGGTGGGGCATGTGGTCGAGGAGGCGCGGGGTGAGCCCGACGACGTCGAGGACGAGGAGGGGTGTGGGGCTGGGCGTCGTCCCGGCGGTGGTCATGGCAGCTCCTTGAGGCCGAGGTCGACCAGGAGGTCGCGGGCGAGGGTCAGTTCGGCGGCGATGCCGTCGGCGAGCTGGGCGCGGGTGCGGGGACGCAGTTCCGCCGGGAGTGCCTGCCAGGTGTACGTCTCGACCTCCAGGTGCCGGGTGAGTGGGCGCGCACCGCCGACGAGCCGGCTCAGCGTGGCCCGGAGGACGGGGAGGGTTGAGGTGAGCGGGGGTGCGGGCGGTGCGTGCAGGGGCACGTGGAAGTGGGCGCGCCACGGGGCGCTGTCGGGCAGGGCTTCGCCGGTCACGGCTTCGTCGAGGTCGTCGGTGCCGCGCAGTCCGGCGGCGGTGGCGATGCGGGTCTGGTGCAGGAAGCGGGGTTCGGCGAAGGCGGCCAGGGCGGTGCGTACTTCGGGGAGGTGGGGGTGTTCGGCGTGCAGGGCCGCGGAGAGCTGTGCCTTGACGGCGGGGATGCCGGCCGCGGTGAGCGCGTCGAGTGCGGTGTCCGGGTCCTCGAACGAGGTGGCGAGGTGGCAGGTGTCGATGCAGACGCCGATGCGTGGGTGGCCTACGGCGGTGAGGGGGGCGATGGCGTCGGCGGTGGTCTCGACCGTGCATCCGGGTTCGGGTTCGAGGCCGATCCGGATGGACTTGCCCGTGAGTTCGGCGAGTGCGTCGAGGCGTTCACCGAGGGTGGTGAGCGCGGCGAGGGCGGTGCGGGCCGCTTCGGGGTCGCCCGTGTACGGGGTGCGCCAGGCGAGCGGGAGGGTGGAGATGGTGCCCTCGGTGACGTCGTCCGGCAGGAGCGTGGCGAGGAGCCGGGCGAGATCGGTGGTGTGGGCCAGACGCTCGGGGTCGGTCCAGTCGGGCTTGTAGACGCGGTACTTGACCTCCTCGGCGCCGAATCCCTCGTACGGGAAGCCGTTGAGTGTGACGACTTCGAGGCCGCGGCGGTCCAGTTCGGCGCGCAGGGACCGCAGCTGGGAGGGGTCGTTGATCAGGGTGCGGGCGGCGTCCCGGGCGAGCCAGAGGCCGATGCCGAGGCGGTCGCGGCCGAGCCGTTTGCGTACGGGTTCGCAGTGGTCGCGCAGTTGGGTGCGGACGCCGTCGAGGGTCTCGGCGGGGTGCACGTTGGTGCAGTACGCGAGGTGGACGACGGAGCCGTCGGGGTGGCGGAAGCGCATGGCCTCACTCCCCGCCGCGGAGGATGGAGTTGCCCTCGTGGAGCGGTTCGGGGGCGGCGGTGTCGAGGTGGAGGCGGCCGCTCTGACCGTAGAAGGCGACGGGGTTGCGCCACAGGACCTGGTCGACGTCGTCCTCGGTGAAGCCGGCGGCGAGCATGGCGTCACCGACCCGGCGGGTCTTCAGCGGATCGCTTCTGCCCCAGTCCGCGGCGGAGTTGACGAGGACCTTCTCGGTTCCGTGGAGCTGGAGGACGGCGACCATGCGGTCCTCGTCCATCTTGGTGTCGGGGTAGATCGAGAACCCGGCCCAGCAGCCGCTGTCGCGCGCGTCCTTCACGGTCGTCTCGTTGAGGTGGTCGAGCAGCACCCGTTCGGGCGCCAGGCCGGATTCGCGTACGACGTCGATGGTGCGGCGCAGGCCCGCGAGCTTGTCGCGGTGCGGGGTGTGGACGAGCGCGGGCAGCCCGTGCTCGGCGGCGAGCTGGAGCTGGGCGGCCAGTGCGTGGTCCTCGGCCGGGGTCATCGAGTCGTAGCCGATCTCGCCGACGGCGACGACGGAGTCCTTGACGAGATAGCGGGGCAGCGCGTCGAGGACGGGGGTGCAGCGGGGGTCGTTCGCCTCTTTGGGGTTGAGGGCGAGCGTGCAGTGGTGAGCGATGCCGTACTGGGCGGCGCGGAAGGGCTCCCAGCCGAGCAAAGCGTCGAAGTAGTCGAAGAAGCTGGCCGGCGAGGTGCGGGGCTGGCCGAGCCAGAAGGAGGGTTCGACGAGCGCGCGGACCCCGGCGTCGTACATCGCCTGATAGTCGTCCGTGGTGCGGGAGGTCATGTGGATGTGGGGGTCGAAGATGCGCATCAGGACTCCTGCGTCGAGGCCGTGGGGACCGTGGGTGCGGCGGGGCCGGGGGCCGTGAGGGCGAGCACGTGATGCAGACCGGCAGGTACGGGGCGGCCGGCCGCGATGCGTTCGGACGCGAAGTCGCCCAGCATCCGGGCGAGTTCGGCGTCGCCGCGCGATCTCCGGGCCAGCTCGGCGACAGCCTCGACGGGGACGCCGGTGAACAGGCACTTGAGGACGGCGTGGCGCCAGTTGTGCGGCTCCAGGTGGGCGGCGGCGTAGGGGCCGACGGCCGCGGCGACCAGGGTGGTGTCGTTGGTGCGCAGGGCGTCCTCGACGAGCGGCAGGGCGGTCGCGCCGAGGTCCAGTGCGGACAGGGTGAGCAGGACGGCGCGGCGCTCGGCGGCGGTGCCCTGTTCGTAGAGGCGGGTCAGGGCGGGCAGCCCGGCGTGGGCCTCGGTGAGCAGCAGGGCGCGTACGGAGTCGGCGTGTTCGAGTCCGCAGTGCCGGCCGGCGGCCGCGTACCGCAGCTCCCACGGCGGTACGGAGTAGCTCTCCGCGGGCGTGGTGTCGTCGTGGGCCGCGGCGTGGGCGGCCTCGGCGAGGGCCTCGTCGAGCCAGGCGCGTGCGGCTCCGCCGAGCAGGGTGTCCAGTTCCTTGCGGGACAGGAGCGGGGAAGGCGGGGTGTGCGTCATGGCGTGCTCCCTTCGGCGGGCTCAGTGGGCTGACGGGCGGTGTGTGTTCCGTTCGGCCGGCTCAGTGGGTCGACGGGCGGTGTCCGTTCCGTTCGACGGGCGGTGCTTGTTCAGGAAGTCGAGTGAGGTGCGGGCGAGTTCGGGGCCCGCGTGGGAGTGGCGGGGCAGCTCGACGACGGTGAGCCCCGTGTATCCGCTGTCGCCGAGGGCGTCGAGGGCGGCGAGGACGGGCGGGAAGTCGATCTCGCCGTCTCCGAAGGGGAGGTGCTCGTGGACTCCGCGGCGCATGTCCTCGATCTGGACGTGGCGCAGCCAGGGGGCGGCGTCGCGTACGCAGTCGACGGGCAGGGCGGGCTCCAGGCACTGGCAGTGGCCGATGTCGAGGGTGAGCCCGAGCGGTTCCGGGTCGCCGCTCAGTACCCGCAGGTGGTGGAAGTCGGCGAGGTTGGCCAGGAGGTGTCCGGGCTCCGGCTCGATCGCGAGGGGCACGCCCGCCCGGTCCGCCGCGTCGAGGACCGGGGCGAGGGCGCCGGTCAGCCGGTTCCACGCGGTGTCGGGTGCGGTGTCCGGCGGCCTGACCCCGCTGAAGCAGTGCACGGCGTGCGCGCCGAGCCCGGCGGCCACGTCGACGGCCCGGACGAGCAGCGCGGTGCGGGCTGCCCGGGCGTCGGGGTCCGGGTCCAGGAGCGAGGGGCCGTGCTTGCGGCGCGGGTCGAGGACGTAGCGGGCCCCGGTCTCCACGGTGACGCCGAGCCCCAGTTCCTGGAGCCGGGCCGCGACGCGGCGGGTGCGGTTGGCGAGGTCCGGGGCCATCGGGTCGAGGTGCATGTGGTCGAGGGTCAGGCCGACGCCGTCGTAGCCGAGGTCGGCGAGGAGCCCGAGGGCGTCGTCCAGGCGGAGGTCGGTGAGCCCGTTGGTTCCGTAGCCGAGGCGGAGGGTCATGTGGGGCTCACCTTCCGGGAGAGGGCGCGGGCGAGCGGGACGAGGCCCATGACGGCGAGCGCGGAACCGGCTGCTCCGGCGCGGGCGGCGAGCGCGGCCTGGAGCGGGATCATCGCCCGGATGCCGCTGCCGACGGCGCGCTGGGTGAGGGGCGGCGACGGGTTGAGCGCGGCGTGCGCGAGTGGGCGTGCGGCGGTGTGGAGGTAGGCGCCGGTGAGCGCGGTCGGGAGGAGCCGCGCGGGGGCTCTCCCCTCATGCGCCACGGCGCCGCCGATTCCGGCCACGGCCGCGAGTGCGGCGAGCGGCGCGGTGGTGGAGCCGCCCTGCGTCTCGTGGCGCGAGACGGCGGTGACCGCGTAGGTGTGGGTGCTCAGCAGGGCGGCGGCGGTCAGTGCGGCGCGGGCCGTTCGGGGCGCCGGGGCTGCCCCCGTGGCCGTCGCGCCCAGCAGCAGGTCCAGGCCGCGCGCCGCCGCCATCGCCGCCGGGCCCGCCGGGGTGTGCTTCAGGCGCAGGTCGTACGCCCAGACGGTGGCCGCGAGGCCGGTGGCCACGGCGAGGGCCGGGCGGCCCGCGCGGGCGGCGAGCGCCAGGCCCGCCCCGGTCAGGGCGCCGGCCGCCGTGAGCGCGGCGCGGGGCGAGATCCGGCCCGAGGGAATCGGCCGGTGCGGGCGGTCGACGGCGTCCTCGTCGCGGTCGGCCCAGTCGTTGAGCGCCATGCCCGCCTCGTACAGGCACAGCGAGGCACCGACGGCCAGGGCGGTGGAACTGTTGGGCCGCCGGCCCACGGACGCCGCGCCGGCGAGGGCGTCGCCCGGGACGGTGAACAGGGCGGAGATCCTGAGCAGTTCCGCCCAGGCGCGTACGGTCACCGCTCGCCTCGCAGCTGTTCGGCGAAGGCGAGGAGCGCCAGGTACTGCTCGGAGAGCGCGGCGGGTCCGCCGTCCGGGTCCTTGAAGTAGAAGCCGAGTTCGGGCCGCGGGCCGCTCAGGCCCGCCTCGTGGGCCCGGGCCAGCAGCCGGGCCAGGTCGAGCACCAGGGGCGCGGCGAGGGCGGAGTCGCAGCCCTGCCAGGTGGTCTGGAGCACCATGCGGGCTCCGAGGAACCCGTCGAACGCGATGTGGTCCCAGGCGGTCTTCCAGTCGCCGAGCGCCGGAACGTCGTCGATGTGGACCTCGCCCTCGGGGGCGGCGCCGAGGGTGTCGGCGAGGACGCGTTCCTTGCCGGCGTTCTTCGCGGCCGCGGCGGCCGGGTCGGCGAGCGCCGCCCCGTCACCGCCGCCCAGCAGATTGGTGCCGGACCAGGCGCGTACGGGCAGGGCGCGCTGGACGAACATCGGGGCGAGCACGGAGCGCAGCAGCGTCTGGCCCGTCTTGCCGTCGCGGCCCGCGTGGGGTAGGCCCGAGGCCGCGACGGCGCCCTGGAGGGCGGGCGCGCGCAGCCCGGTGGAGGGGGTGAAGTTGACGTACGGACAGCCGGCCCGGAGCGCGGCGGCAGCGTAGAGCGAGCTCGCGGGCAGCCGCGTGGCGTCGGGGTCGGGTGCCGGTTCGGTGGAGGAGACGTTGACGACGACGGTCCTGGCCAGGTGGTTGCGGCTGCCGAAGTCCGTGAGGTCGGCGGCGAACGCGGCGATGAGTTCCTCATCGCCGCGGGTGTCGCCGGGGAGGGGCCCGCCCAGGCGGATCTCCGCGTCGGCGGCGGCGAGTTCGGACCGAACGGCCGATGGGAGTCCGTGCGGCAGCACTCCCCCGGCTGCCAGTGCCTCGGCCCGTTTGGGGAGGGGGCAGTCCAGGGTGTCGTGGCCGCCGAAGACGAGGGAGGCCACGGGTGGCAGGCCACTGTCGGCGAACGGGGCGGTCTCGGTGACCATGCCGGCGGCCGGGTGGAGTCCCGCCGCGACCGCTGCGCATCCCGCCGTGGCGGTGGTGGCGACGGAGCCGCGTGCTCCGATGAACCAGACTCCGGTACGAACGGCGTGTGCTGACACGGGCTGCCTCCCTGGCTGGGGGTCCTGGCTGGGCAGAGCTGGTGGCGCTGTACGTGAGGGCCGCGGGCGGCCGACGGGGTGTGCCGTACACGAGGGGCCGCAGGCGGCCGACGGGGTGTGCGGTACATGAGGGGCAGCGGGCGGCGGGCGGGGTGTGTTCGCCCCGCCCGCCGCCGGCCGGGTGAGTGCCCTACGCCGAGGGGAGTTCCCTCAGCTGGATGTTGCGGAAGGACACCTGGTCGTCCGCCCCGTGGTTCTGGAGGCCGATGTAGCCGTCCTTGAGGCTGCGGACCGGGTCGGTGTTGGTGAAGTCGTTGATCTTCACTCCGTTGAGGAAGATCTGGAGCCGTTCACCCTGCACCTTGATCTCGTAGCTGTTCCACTGGCCCGGCGGCCTCAGCACCTGGTCGCGGGCCTTGGTGTTGGCCGCCTTGAAGGTGTAGACGGAGCCGGTGGTGCGGTCGACGGCGTCGGAGGCGTCGATCTGGACCTCGTAGCCGTTGTTCACCGCGGACCAGGGGTCGTCGGACTCCGGGAAGCCGACGAAGACGCCGGAGTTGTCGTCGCCCGCCATCTTCCAGTCGAGCTTCAGGGAGTACGACTTCAGCTCCTTGGCCTGGTACGTCAGCAGGCCCATGCCGCCTTCGGAGCGCAGCTCGCCGTCGACCACGTCGAACTTCCCGGGCCCTGCCTGCTTCCAGCCTTCGAGTGTCTTGCCGTTGAAGATCGACCGGTAGCCGGTGTCGGGCTTGCAGTCGCCCTTGACCTGGCCGGCGGCGTACCGCACCCCGCCGAGCAGGAGCCCCCGGAAGTCCGCGTCGGCGTACGACTCCTTGGTGTGGCCGAGTCCGGTGTAGAACGAACGGCCGCCCTCGTAGGACTGGCACCAGGTGATCGGGTGATCGCCCTTCATGGTCCCGCCGGTATAGGTGGTCTCGTCGAGTGTGGCGAGGACCTTCACCTTGTCGCGGGGGTTGGTGCGGTAGTTGTACAGCTCGTCGGTCCGCTCCCAGGCGTCGCCCAGGTGGGCGGTGGCCGGGTGCTTGTGGTCCTCGACGCGGACCGTGACGGGCTGGATGGCGGGGTGGCCGGAGAAGTACGCGCCGACGAGTCCGCCGTAGAAGGACCAGTCGTACTCGGTGTCGGCGGCGGCGTGGATACCCATGTAGCCGCCACCGGTGGCGATGTAGTTCTCGAAGGCCTTCTGCTGGTCGGCGTTGAGTACGTCACCGGTCGTCGACATGAAGACGACGGCGTCGTAGCGGGCGAGGTTCGCCGTGGTGAACTGGCCCGCCTCCTCGGTGGCGTCGACCGTGATGTTGCTGTCCTTGCCGAGTTCCTTCAGTGCGGCGATGCCCTCGGGGATCGCGTCGTGGCGGAAGCCGGCGGTCTTGGAGAAGACCAGGACGCGCTTGGCGGTCTTGTCGGGCGGGGTGTTGGAGAGCTCGAAGTCGTCGATGTCGTACAGCGCTCCTTCACCTCCCTTGAAGACGAGGAACAGCTCGGTGGCCTTCTTCGGAGCGCCGCGCAGCGGGACGTCGATGTCCTGGAAGGTCTCCCAGCCACCGGTCACCGGCACCGGTGCGGAGCCGAGGATCGTCCCGGTCGCCGAGCCGGCGCGTACCTCGAGGAAGCCGCCCGCGCCGCCGGAGGAGATCCGGGCGGTGAGCTTGGTGGAGTCGCCGAGGATGTACGGCTTGAAGGAGATCCAGTCGTCGTTGTTGATGTCGCCGACGGTCTTGCCGCCTTCGGCGTTCGCCTTGTCGAAGGTGTTGATGCCGGACGAGTTGTTGAAGTGCTCGGCCTGGCGGTGGCGCGGCTGGAGCTGCGACTGGTCGTGGCCGGTCAGTGCGGCCTGACCGCCGCCTCCGCCGTCGGTGTACGAGGCGTCGATGACGCCGAAGATGTTGGCGTTGGGGTCGTGCCCGCCGTCCATCTCGGTCTTGATGGTGCCGGTGCAGCCGTGCTCCGAGGTGATGGGGTGGCCGTGGCTGTCGTGGCCGAGGACGAAGCGGACCTCGATCTTGGAGCAGTCGATCGTGCCGTCCTCGGGATCGGTGACGGTCACCTTGAACGGAATGGCGTCACCGAAGGTGAACAGCTGCCCGTCGCCGGGGAGTTCCAGCTTCACCGTGGGTGCGGTGTTGCCGACGGTCACATGCACGCTGGCCGATCCGGTGCGCCCGGAGGGGTCCTCGGCGGTGACGGTCGCGGTGTAGGTGCCGTTCTTCTTGTACGTGTACGCGGGGTTGGCGGCGGTCGAGGTGCCCCCGTCGCCGAAGTCCCACGCGTAGGTGAGGGCGTCGCCGTCGCCGTCGGTGGTGCCGGCGGAGGAGAACTGCACCTTGAGGGGTGCGGTGCCCGACGTCCTGTTGGCCGCGGCCTCGGCGATCGGGGAGCGTCCGCCGGTGGCGTTCTCGATGCGGTAGAGCGCGGAGTTCTCGTCGCCGCCGAACCAGGAGAGGCCGTAGTCCAGGACGTACAGCGCCCCGTCGGGTCCGAAGGCCATGTCCATGATCTGGGTGCCGGACCACGGGACGTCGTTGATGGACTCGACCTTGCCGTCGGCGTCCTGCTCGATCCGTTTGATCCACTGGCGGCCGAACTCACCGGCGAAGAAGTCTCCGTCGTACGCCTCGGGGAACTTCACGGGCGAGTCGAGGTCCGCGTCGTAGTGGTAGACGGGCCCGCCCATCGGGGACTCGGAGCCGGTGCCGAACTCCGGGACGGACGCACCGTCGTACGGGATCCAGGCGGCCTGGGCCGGGGGCAGGTCGACGAGGCCGGTGTTGTGCGGCGAGGTGTTCTTGGGGGCGGCGCAGTCGAAGGCCGCGCCGGAGGTCTTGGTGGCGAAGTCGTAGTCGATGAAGGGGTCGTTGTTGCCCGTGCAGTACGGCCAGCCGAAGTTGCCGGCCTTGGTCACCCGGGCGAACTCGACCTGCCCGGCCGGTCCGCGCTTGGGATCGGCCGCGCCGGCGTCCGGCCCGTAGTCGC
>NZ_JAELVH010000294.1 GCF_019399235.1 Streptomyces poriferorum
ACCCCCAGCCGACGCCGGCCGCCCCGATGGCCCCGCCGGTGCCTCCCGCGCCCCCGGCGCCGCCCGTCGCCCAGCCGGTCCGCCTCACCAAGGTGACGCTCACCAAGGAGGCGCCCTCCGTCTCGCTCGCGAAGCAGGGCGGGACCTCGGGAGCCATGCGCGTCAATCTCAACTGGGAAGTACGCAAGCAGTTCAAGGGGTGGGGCAGCAAACTGGGCAGGGCCGTCGCGAACCACGCGGATCTCGACCTCGACCTCTGCGCCCTCTACGAACTGACCGACGGCCGCAAGGGCGTGGTGCAGGCACTCGGAAACGCCTTCGGCGCGCTCCACCAGCCGCCGTACGTCCAGCTCGACGGCGACGACCGGACGGGCGCCGTCGCCTCCGGTGAGAACCTGACGATCAACCTCGACCAGAAGGCCAGGATCCGCCGCCTCCTGATCTTCGTCACCATCTACGAAGGCGCCCGGAGTTTCGCGGATCTGCACGCCACCGTCACCCTCCAGCCGCAGGGCGGCGCCGCGATCGACTTCTCGCTCGACGAGTGCACCGTTCCCTCGACGGTCTGCGCGCTCGCACTCATCACGAACACCGGGAGCGACCTCACCGTGCAGCGCGAGGCCCGCTATCTCGTGCCACAGCGCGGAGTGAGCCCGCAGCGCACCATCGACCAGGCATACGGCTGGGGCATGAACTGGACTCCCGGCCGCAAGTAGGGCCGGCCGGCGGAGGTCACTGGTCCGGTGCGGCCTCGGGACGGGCGTACGTACGCCCCTTCCAGGCCGCACCCCGGCCCCGGTAGTGCTGCACCGCGGAATCGACCGTCATCAGCAGATACAGCAGCGCGGTGAACGGCAGCAGCGGGGCGAGCCACAGCGACTGCCGGTAGTACCCCAGCACCGGCATGTACGTCCCGGCCATCACGGCCCAGGCCACGCCCCCGGCCCACGCGGCCGGGGGATCACCGGCCAGCAGCCCCGCCACGAGCGTCACGGGCGGCGCCAGGTAGATGACCGCGAGGCCGAGCACCGTACCGAGCAGCACCAGCGGATTGTGCCGCAGTTGGGCGTACGCGCTCCGCGAGACCATGCGCCACAGGTCGCCCAGGCGCGGATACGGCCGCACGCTGTCCACCCGCTCCGCCAGCCCCAGCCAGATCCGGCCCCCGTGTCCCTGCACCGCCCGGGCCAGGGACACGTCGTCGATCACCGCCTGCCGGATCGACTCCGGCACCCGCGCCCGGACCGCGGCCTCGGTCCGCAGCAGCACACAGCCGCCCGCCGCTGCCGCCGTCCGCGCCCCCGCCCGGTTCACCCACCGGAACGGATAGAGCTGGGAGAAGAAGTAGACGAAGGCCGGCACGACCAGCCGCTCCCAGACGCTCTCCACCCGCAGCCGCGCCATCTGCGAGACCAGGTCGAAGCCGCCCGACCCGGCGGCCGCCACCAGTTCCCGCAGACTGTCCGGCTCGTGCGCGATGTCGGCGTCCGTGAGCAGCAGGTACTCGGGCTCCCGGGAGCGGGCCAGCGCGATCCCGTGCCGGAGGGCCCAGAGCTTGCCGGTCCAGCCGGGTCCGGGCTCCCCGGGAGACACGACGGTGACCGGCAGCCCCCCGCACCGCACGGACAGCTCGCGGGCGAGCGCGCCGGTGCCGTCCTTGCTGCAGTCGTCCACCAGGATGATCTCGGCGTGCCCCGGGTAGTCCTGCGCGAGCAGCGACGGCAGGCTCACCGGGAGCATGTCGGCCTCGTCACGCGCGGGCACGACGATGGCGACCGAGGGCCACTGCGCCGGGGCCGCGCGGCTCGGCAGCCGCTGGTCGGTCCGCCAGAAGAACCCCTGGCCCAGCAACAGCCACACCCACGCGACAAGCGAACCCACGGCGATCCAGGCAACGGCGCTCATTGGCCGAAGTCTGCCCCACTGAGCAGGGACCGCAAGGGCGGTCGACTATGGTGACCGGGTGAAGATCGCGCTCATGGACTCCGGAATCGGCCTGCTCGCCGCCGCCGCCGCAGTACGCCGGCTGAGGCCGGACGCCGATCTGGTGCTCTCCTCCGACCCCGGGAGCATGCCCTGGGGGCCCCGGACGCCCGAAGACGTCACGGCACGCGCCCTCGCCGTCGCCCGGGCCGCCGCGGAGCACCGGCCCGAGGCGCTGATCGTGGCCTGCAACACGGCCTCCGTCCACGCGCTGGCCACCCTCCGTGCGGAGCTGGAGCCCGCCCTGCCGGTCATCGGCACCGTGCCGGCGATCAAGCCGGCCGCCGCGGCCGGTGGCCGGGTCGCGATCTGGGCCACCCCGCTCACCACAGGCAGCCCCTACCAGCGCGGACTGATCCGCGACTTCGCCGGGTCCGCGGACGTCACCGAGGTGCCGTGCCCCGGACTGGCCGACGCCGTGGAGTACGCGGACGAGGCCGGTATCGACAAGGCCCTGGCCGAGGCCGCCGCGCTCACCCCGCCCGATGTCCAGACCGTCGTGCTGGGCTGCACCCACTACGAGCTGGTCGCCGAACGCATCCGCGGGGCGGTCCAGCGGCCCGGCCGGCCGGCCGTCGTCCTGCACGGCTCCGCGGGCGCCGTCGCCGCCCAGGCCCTGCGCCGGATCGGGGCCGAGCCCGCTCCGTCGGCCGAACCCTCCGGCGGGCTCGTCGTCCTGCTCGGCGGGCACCCGTCCGAGCTGCCGGAAGCCGCTCTGGCCTACGCGGAAGGGCGCGGGCTCGCCGCCGTCAGCCCCGCCCGCTGACCGTCCGGCGACCCGGCGGGAGCCGGCCGACCCATCCCCGCGCGCGGATTCTTCAGTACGCTGCTTGGCATGGAGGACCACCCCCGGAAACCGCCGCGAACCGGTGCTGACACCCACACCGCCGTCTGGATCGGCCGGGCCACCAACCGGACCCAGTGGGTGCTCGCGGCGGCCGGCGCCGCCTGCCTGGCGCTCGGTATCCAGCTCGCCGTCAGCTCCACCTGGACCTCCGGCATCGCCCCGCTGCTGATGTCGGTGATCGGCTGCATGGCGGCCGGGCTGCTCATGCTGTTCGGCACCCTCGCCTTCGTGAACGTGGCGGTCCGTGTCGACGGCGACGCCCTCGAAGTGCGCTGCGGCCACATGGGCCTGCCGCGCCGCCGGATCCTGCTCACCCATGTGGTGGGCGCGGAGTTCGCCCCCCAGGTCACCCCCCGCCAGTGGGGAGGCTGGGGCTACCGCTGGCGCCCCGAGCAGGGCACGGCCGTGGTCGTGCGCCGGGGCGAGGGGCTGGTGCTCAGGCTCGGTGACGGCAGGACCTTCACGGTCACGGTCGACGACGCCGAGGCGGGCGTCCGGTTCATCCGCGACCGCCTCCACCTGCCGTCCACGGGCGCTACGGCCGGGGCCTGACCCGCCCGCGGGCCCTCACAGCCAGTCCGGCCGGGTCGGCCCGCGGTTCATGTGCGGGCACATCGTCGCCGCCGTGCGGAGACCGTGCGCCGCCGTGGCCGCCCGCCTCGATCGGCCGCCTGGCCGACGCCAGTCCCGCCAGCAGCCCCGCCCCCGCCGTCACCGGGGTGAAGCTCAGCGCGTTGCCGACACTCGCCAGCACCGCCAGTGCCGTGAGCGCGGCCCCGGCGGTCAGAGCGACCGCCGTGCTGCGCGGCGAGCGCCACAGCACGTACAGCAGCCAGCCGAACGCGGCTCCCAGCAGCACCACCCCGACCACCCCCTGCTCGGCCGCCTGCTGCAGCGCGGCCGAGTGCGGCTTGCCGTCCGAGCCGAGGGTCTGCTGCGCGGTGGGGCTCAGCTCGGCGAACCGGTCGGGGCCGATGCCGAGAACCGGGTGCTCCTCCGCCAGTCGTGCGGCGTCCGCCCACAGCTGTACCCGGTTGGTGGTCAGCGGGCCCTCCAGGGAGACGGTGAGGCCGTCGGGCAGAACGTCCTCGGCCACCGCCCACGCCGCCCCGGCCGCCAGACCGGCAGCCAGCGCAAGACCCACGAGACCGAGCAGCCGGCTGCGCATCCTGGCCGCCGCCAGGGAACAGAGCAGAACGCCGACCGCTGCCGCGAACCCGGCGACGGAGCCGAGTCCCAGCGAGGCACAGGCCGCGCCCAGAGCCAGCAGGCGAAGAGTGAACCGCAGCGAGTCCCGCCGGGCCGCGGCCGCCGCGCAGCAGGCCGCTCCGGCCGCCAGGACCAGCAGGGCGGCGGACGCGCCGGTGTGTCCGGGCGCGGTCTCCACGGCGGCCGTCGCGCCGGGCATGCCATGGCGCCAGACGAGTGCCATGACGAGAGCGGCCAGGGCGGCGATGCTCGCCGCGGCCACCGGCAGCAACGTGCCGCAGATACGCCCGCAGGCGAAGCCCGCCGCGACGGCGAGCAGCGCGAGCAGCACCCCTTCGGGCCGGGTCTCCCGTCCGGCCGCGCTGATGAGCGACCAGATCGCACAGAACGCGAGGATCAGCGCCCCGGCGGCATCCGACGCATTGCCGCCCTGGGGCCCCCGCTCTGCAGGTGCAGCCATCACGTCCGTCCCCCGGCCTGTGACCGTCCCGTCCGCGAGGGCCGGATCCGGCCCGGTCGGCGGGGGACTGGCGCACAGATTAACGGCCATGGCGGTCATATGTGCAGGAGATGCGAAGAAACGATCCGGCAGCGCATGTTCCGTCCCCGGGACGGGGCTCCCCGGTCCCCGGCCCGCCACCGTAGACTCCGCCGGGTGAGCACCACCATCGCCCAGGTCGGCGACCCGCAGATGCCTGACTCCACCCCCCGGGCCCGCCGCCTGCTGCCGCGCCTCGCGCGGCCCGCCGCCGCCGTGCTCTCCGGGGTGCTGCTCTACGCGAGCTTCCCGCCCCGGCCACTGTGGTGGCTGGTCCTGCCCGGCTTCGCCCTGCTCGGCTGGGTGCTGTTCGAGCGCAGGTTCCGCGCCGCGTTCGGCCTCGGCCTGCTCGCCGGACTCGGCTTCATGCTGCCGCTGCTGCACTGGACGGGCGAAGAGGTCGGTCCGGTGCCGTGGCTGGCCCTCGCCGCGGCCGAGGCGCTGTTCATCGCCGTGGGCTGCATCGGCATCTCCGCCGTGTCCCGGCTCGCCGGCTGGCCGCTCTGGGCGGCCGCGGTCTGGACGCTCGACGAGGCGCTCCGCGCCCGGGTGCCGTTCGGCGGCTTCCCCTGGGGCAAGATCGCGTTCGGGCAGGCCGACAGCGTGTTCCTGCCGCTCGCGGCGCTGGGCGGCACCCCGCTCCTGTCCTTCGCCGTGGTGCTGTGCGGCTTCGGTCTCTTCGAGGCGGTCCGCCGCTTCCGCATCCACCGCACGACGGGCCGGCTGCCCCGGATCGCCGCCGCCGCTACCGCCGCCGCCGTCCTCGTTCCCGTCGCCGCGGCCCTTGCGTCGCTGCCGCTGGTGGACGACTCGGCGGAGGACGGCACCGCGACCGTCGCCGCGATCCAGGGCAACGTGCCGAGGCTCGGCCTCGACTTCAACTCCCAGCGCCGAGCCGTCCTGGACAACCACGCCAACCGCACCGAGCAGCTCGCCCGGGACGTTAAGGCGGGCAAGGTCCCGCAGCCCGACTTCGTCCTGTGGCCGGAGAACTCCTCCGACCTGGACCCCTACCGCAACGCCGACGCGAGGATCGTCATCGACGACGCGGTGAAGGCGATCGGTGTGCCGACCGTCGTCGGCGCGGTCGTCGAGCCGGACACCGGCAACCTGCGCAACACCCTCATCCAGTGGGACCCGGACAAGGGGCCCGTGGCCACGTACGACAAGCGCCACATCCAGCCGTTCGGCGAGTACATGCCGATGCGGTCCTTCGTACGCGTCTTCAGCTCGGACGTCGACCGGGTGCAGCGCGACTTCGGCCCCGGCAAGAAGGTCGGCGTCTTCGACCTGGCGGGCACCTCCGTCGGGCTGGTCACCTGCTACGAGGCCGCGTTCGACGACGCCGTGCGCGACACGGTCGAGCACGGCGCCCAGATGATCGCCGTCCCCAGCAACAACGCCACCTTCGGCCGCAGCGAGATGACCTACCAGCAGCTCGCCATGTCCCGGGTGCGCGCGGTCGAGCACAGCCGCTCCGTGGTCGTCCCGGTCACCAGCGGTGTCAGCGCGGTGATCCGCCCGGACGGCACCATCGTCCGGAAGACGAAGATGTTCACGCCGGACGCCCTGGTGGACGAGGTGCCGCTGCGTTCCTCACTGACCCCGGCGACCCGGATGGGCCCGCTCCCCGAGGGCCTGCTGGCCCTGCTCGCGGTGATCGGCCTCGGCTGGGTGGGGACGCGGGCGGTGCGCGCCCGGCGTGCTCGCTGAGCACGTACGGACGCCACGTAGGGTCGGGGCATGGCCATCCCCGACTTCATCCGTGAGATCCGCGCCACCGCGGGTCAACAGTTGCTCCTGCTGCCCGGTGTCACCGCAGTCGTCTTCGACGACGAGGGCAGAGTCCTGCTCGGGCGCCGCGCCGACACCGGCAAGTGGTCGGTGATCGGAGGCATCTGCGAGCCGGGGGAGCAGCCCGCGACGACGGCGGAGCGCGAGGTGTACGAGGAGACGGCCGTGCACTGTGTGGCGGAGCGGGTGGTGCTCACCCAGGCACTGCCTCCAGTGCAGTACGAGAACGGCGACCGCTGCCAGTACCTGGACGTCACCTTCCGCTGCCGGGCCACCGGAGGCACGGCCCGCGTCAACGACGACGAGTCGCTGGAGGTGGCCTGGTTCCACGTCGACGCGCTGCCCCCGCTGCAGGAGTTCGCGCTCTTCCGGATCAAGCAGTCGATGACCGACGGTCCCACCTGGTTCGAGGCCTCCACCCCGCAGACGTGAGTCCGGGGGCCGGGTGGCGGTGCACGCCACCGGCCCCCGGACCTCGCGGATCAGGCGCTACGCACCGCTGCGTGCCGCATCCGCGCGCTGCTCCGCGGACTTGTCCCGCGCGGGGCCGGCGTCCATGGCCGCCAGGTCCCGGTGCCGGGTCTCCTTGGCGCAGACGACGGCCAGCACGGTGATGAGCGCGGCGGCGATCACGTACAGCGCGATCGGTGTCGAACTGCCGTAGTCGGCGAGCAGCGCGGTGGCGATGAGCGGCGCCGGGGCACCGGCCGCGACGGACGAGAACTGGGCACCGATCGACGCACCCGAGTACCGCATCCGGGTCGCGAACAGCTCGGAGAAGAAGGCCGCCTGCGGTGCGTACATCGCTCCGTGGAAGAACAGCCCGACGGTGACGGCGAGGAGCAGGCTCCCGAAGCTGCGGCTGTCGATCAGTGCGAAGAACGGGAACATCCAGAGCCCCACCCCGACCGCGCCGACCAGGTAGACCGGCCTGCGTCCCACCCGGTCCGACAGGGCGCCCCACAGCGGAATGACGGCGAAGTGGATCGCCGACGCGATGAGCACGGCGTTGAGCGCCGTCTGCTTGCTCAGATCAGCTGATGTCGTCGCGTAGACGAGGATGAACGCCGTGATGACGTAGTAGCTGATGTTCTCCGCCATCCTGGCGCCCATCGCGATCAGCACGTCGCGCCAGTGGTGGCGCAGCACGGCCACGACCGGCATCTTCTCCGCCGCTCCGGAGGTGGCCCTGCGCTCCTCGGCCCGGACCAGCGCGGCCTTGAACAACGGCGATTCATCGACGGACAGACGAATCCACAGACCGATGATCACCAGCACCCCGGAGAGCAGGAACGGGATGCGCCAGCCCCAGGCCTCGAAGGCCGAGTCCGACATGAGCGCGGTGAGCGCGGAGAGCACTCCGGTGGCGAGCAACTGCCCGGCCGGCGCGCCGGTCTGCGGCCACGAGGCCCAGAACCCGCGGCGCTTCGCGTCGCCGTGCTCCGACACCAGCAGAACGGCTCCGCCCCACTCACCGCCGAGGGCGAAGCCCTGCACCAGCCGCAGGACGGTGAGCAGGACCGGAGCGGCGACCCCGACGGTGGCGTGCGTCGGCAGAAGCCCGATCGCGAAGGTGGCCCCGCCCATCATCAGCAGGCTGAGCACCAGCAGCTTCTTGCGCCCGAGCCGGTCGCCGTAGTGCCCGAAGACCAGTGCGCCGATCGGCCGGGCGGCGAAGCCGACCGCGTACGTGAGGAAGGACAGCAGGGTTCCGACGAGCGGCTCGGAGTCCGGGAAGAACAGCTTGTTGAAGACCAGGGCGGCCGCTGATCCGTACAGGAAGAAGTCGTACCACTCGATGGTCGTGCCGATGAGGCTGGCGGCGACGATGCGGCGGAGGTTGGAGGCAGGTGGGGGAGCGGATGCCGGTTCGGCCATGGGTACCACTTCCGGACGGTTGGCGGGGACGGGGACGTGTCGCCACACCGTAGGAAGGGGCAGGTCAGGGGCGTATGTGGTGGGGCACCATAGTTC
>NZ_JAELVH010000295.1 GCF_019399235.1 Streptomyces poriferorum
CCGCGGCGGCCTCGACCTCCAGGGCGCCATCGATGCCCCGAACTGGCACAACGACAGCTTCCCCGGCTCCTTCTTCCCGCGCGGGATGCGCCCGGGCAGCGTCACCGTCGAGGAGGGCATGGACCCGGACGTCGTCGCGGAACTGCGCCGGCGCGGCCATGACGTCACGGTCGGCGACCCGTGGTCCGAGGGCCGGATGTGCGCGGTCGCCCGCGACCCGGAGACCGGGGTGCTGTCCGCGGCGGCGAACCCGCGGGGCATGCAGGGGTACGCGGTCGGGCGCTGACCGGCCACCGGCCGGCCACGTCCACGTCATGACCAGGTCGCCGGCGTCCGGACAGCCCGTGCTTAGCTGGGGGCATGATCGATGACTTCCTTGCAGGGGACCTGACCGAGATCGAGGCGGCGGTCCGCGCAGCGGCCGCCGCCGAGATCATGCCGCGCTACCGGCAGCTCGCCGCACACGAGATCATCGAGAAGAACGGTCCGCACGACCTCGTGACCACCGCGGACCGGCTCGCCGAGGAACACCTCACCGCCGCCCTGAGCCGGCTCCTGCCCGGTTCCGTCGTCGTCGGCGAGGAGGCGGTCCACGCCGACCCGAAGGTGTACGAGGCGCTGGGCGGCGATGCCCCCGTGTGGATCGTCGACCCGGTCGACGGCACGCGCCAGTTCGTCCGCGGCGAGCCGGGGTTCTGCACCCTGGTCGCCCTGGCCCACCGCGGCGAGCTGCTGGCCTCCTGGACGTACGCGGCCGCCCTGGACGAGATGGCCGTCGCCGTCCGGGGCCGGGGTGCCACGCTCAACGGCACGGCGATACGCTCCGGCTCGCCCGAGCCCGACGCCGTACTGCGGGTGGCGATGTCGCACCCCGACTACACCACCGACGCACAGAAGCGGGCCCTGCTGGGCCTGCGCACCGAAGACATCGACGCCCGCCCCTGCGGCTCGGCCGGGCTCGAGTACCTCGCGGTCGCCCGCGGTGACCTGGACGCGCTCGCCTTCAACTGGGAGTACGCCTGGGACCACGCGGCGGGGCTGCTCCTCGTCACCGAGGCGGGCGGCACCCAGGCCACACTGTCCGGTGTGCCGTTCCGCATCGCCGGCGGCAACGACCTGCCCTTCACTGCGGCCCGGGACCGTGCGACGGCCGACCGGATCCTGGCCGCGCTGCGCACCGGGGCCTGAGCGCGCCTGCGAGTCAGCGGGACAAAGGCCCCGTCCGTCCGGCGACTGTGCCGCGCAGCACCTCGCGTACGTCCCGTACGACGGTCGCGGCCGTCTCCACGGCCGAGGGGTCCAGCCCCGTCAGCGCCTCGCCGACCCGCGCCGCGAAGTCCGCGGGCGTGTCCGGCAGGGCCGCGGCTGCGGCCAGCGCGCCCTTCTCGTTCAGGCACCAGGTGCGGTGGTGGGCGTGCAGCGACTGGGCGAGGATGCCGAACGCCCGGGACAGACAGAGCGAGACATGGAGCCGGTCACCGCTCGCTGCCGACTTACGGGCCGCCCCGACCGAGAAATCCGCCTCCCAGGCCGCCTCGGCAAACGCCTCGCGCAGCGGCTCCGGGTAGTCGGACGTCTGCATCTGAAGCGCCGTCAACTCGCCGTGCGGGTCGGCGAGTACACGCCCGAGGGCGACCTCGCCCGGATAGGCGGGGGACCAGAAGCCCAGCGGATGCCCGGGCTGGACCCCCACTTCGTAACGGCCCCGGCGGCAATCCGACCAGACCGCCTCGACCCGGTCCAGATCGCGCAGGATCCAGTCGACCGGAACACCGTCCACCCGCAGCCACGCGCCGCCGTTCACCCATGGCCCCCAGCCGCCCGGCCCGGCCACCTCGACCGGGGAGCCCTGGAACCCGGACGCCAGCGCGGTGAGTGCGGCGAGGTCCGGAGCGCCCCGGTAGTAGAGGCCCAGATCCCAGTCCGAGTCGGGCCGGTGGGTGCCGCGGGCCCGGCTGCCGCCGAGTACGACGGCGCGGACGCCCGGCACCGCGGTCAGCCGCTCCGCCATCTCGTCGATGTTCCGTCGCAGTGCGGATTCCTCCGCCCCCGGAGAGGTGGCGGGAGGCTGGTTCGGGTGCGCCGGACGGGCGGGGTTCGGAGTATTCATCGGACGGGCACCGTACCCGCCATCGAACTGTCGGCGCCTGCGAATATCCTGGGCTCTCAGACCGTCGGCTGACAAAGGAGTCCGAAGGTGCCATCGATGCTCGATGCCGTCGTCGTGGGGGCGGGCCCCAACGGACTGACCGCCGCAGCCGAACTGGCCCGCCGTGGCTTCGCCGTGGAGGTCTTCGAGGCCGGGGAGACCGTCGGCGGCGGAGCCCGTACCGAAGAACTCACGCTGCCGGGCTTCCGGCACGACCCCTGCTCGGCGGTCCACCCGCTGGGCATCGGCTCACCCGCCTTCGGCGCGATGCCCCTGGCGAAGCACGGCCTGGAGTGGCTGCAGCCGCCGCTGGCCCTGGCCCACCCGTTCCCGGACGGTTCCGCAGCCGTGCTAACCAGGTCCGTGGGGGAGACGGCCATGTCGCTCGGACCGCAGGACGCGGGTGCCTATCGCAGACTCCTCGCGCCCTTCATCGGCCACTGGGACACGCTCGCCCAGGACTTCCTGCGCACCCCGTGGGACGGACTGCCCCGGGACCCGTACCGCTGGGCGCGCTTCGGGTTCGACGCGATCCAGCCCGCCACGCTCCTGTCCCGCCGTTTCCGCGGCGAGAAGGCCAAGGGCATCTTCGCCGGACTCGCCGCCCACGCCATAGCCCCCACCAGCGGTCTCGCCACGGGCGGCATCGCCCTGCTCTTCGCACTCGCCGCACACGAGAACGGCTGGCCGGTGCCGCGCGGCGGCTCGCAGGCCATCTCCGACGCCCTCGCCTCGTACCTGCGGGAGCAGGGCGGCATCATCCGTACGGGCACGGAGGTCAGACGGCTGGACGAGCTGCCGCCGGCCCGCGCCTACATCTTCGACACCTCACCGACCGCGCTGGCCAGGATCGCCGGACTCGGCAACGCCTACCGGGACTACCGCTACGGAGCCTCCTGCTTCAAGATCGACTACGCGCTGTCGGGCCCCGTCCCCTGGACCGCCGAGGAGGCCCGCCGGGCCGGCACGGTCCACATCGGCCCCACGGCCGGCGAGATCGACACCGCGCTGCGCGCCGCGGTGACCGGACGGGACCCGAGCGTGCCCTTCCTCATCACCGCGCAGCCCAGCCTCACCGACCCGTCCCGCGCCCCCGAGGGCAAGCAGGTCTTCTGGGTCTACGGACACGTTCCGGCGGGCTGGGAGGGCGATGCCACCGACGTCATCGAATGCCAGCTGGAGCGGTTCGCCCCGGGCTTTCGCGACGTCGTCCTCGCCCGAGCGGTGACGGGCCCGCCCCAACTCGCGGTTCGCAACGCGAACTACGTCGACGGGGACATCGCCTGCGGTGCCTTCTCCGGGCTGCAGACCGTGATCCGCCCCCGGCTCGCCCGGGTTCCGTACGCGACCGCGCACCCGTCCGTCTACATCTGCTCGTCGGCGACCCCGCCCGGCCCCGGCGTGCACGGCATGTCCGGTCACCATGCGGCGAAGGCCGTATGGCGGCGGCTGCGGGAATCGGGGCCGTCCGGGCGCCGTTGACGCGCGCCGCGCGGGCCGTGGGCCACCCATGGACCCGCGCGTGACGGCATGATGGCGGCATGCGCACATCTTCCGCCGTCACCGTCACCCTCGTACGGGGCGACATCACCCGGCAGTCCGTCGACGCCGTCGTCAACGCCGCGAACTCCTCCCTGCTCGGCGGCGGTGGGGTCGACGGCGCGATCCACCGCCGGGGCGGCCCCGAAATCCTGGCCGCCTGCCGGGAATTGCGCGCGTCGAAGTACGGCAAGGGACTGCGGACCGGCCAGGCCGTCGCCACCACCGCCGGCAAGCTGGACGCCCGCTGGGTCGTGCACACGGTGGGCCCGGTCTGGAGCAGCGCCGAGGACCGCTCGGCCCTGCTGGAGTCCTGCTACCGCGAAGCCCTGCGGGTGGCGGCGGAGTTGGGGGCCCGCACCATCGCCTTCCCGGCGATCTCCACCGGAATCTACGGCTGGCCGATGGACGACGGCGCCCGCATTGCCGTGCGCACCGTGCTGGCGGAGGCCGCCGCGCCCGTCGAGGAGGTGCGGTTCGTGCTGTTCGACGCGCACGCGTACGTGGAGTTCGAGGAGGCGCTGGCGGCGCAGGCCTGAGGGGCGGGGAACCCGCGAACGGCCGACGGCCCGCGCTCGGGCGTCGAGGGTTGCCGGTGATCAGGCGTAGAAGCGGTACAGGGCCTGCGCGACACATGCCGGCTTGTCCGAGCCGTCGATCTCCACGGTGAGGTCGACGGCCACCTCGACTCCGCCCCTGACATCCCCGACCGAGGTGATGCGGCCATGCGTGCGGATCTTCGAGCCGACCCGCACCGGGGAAGGGAAACGGACCTTGTTCAAGCCGTAGTTGACGGCCATCGACACGCCCTCGACCTGGAGCAGTTCGCTCCACATCGGGATGAGGAGCGCGAGGGTCAGATAGCCGTGGGCGATGGTCCCGCCGAACGGACCCTCCTTCGCACGCTCCACGTCGACATGGATCCACTGGTGGTCGTCGGTCGCGTCGGCGAAGGTGCCGACCCGTTCCTGGGCGATCTCCAGCCAGGAACTGTGGCCGAGGTCGGCGCCGTTCAGAGCCTTGATCTCGTCGATGCCGTTCACGGTGAGTGACATGGGTACTCCTTGGTATGGGTGAGGGACAACGGGTGGGTCAGCCGGAGCCGTAGCGCGCCCGGATCGGCGCCTTGAGGAGTTTTCCGGTGGCATTGCGGGGGAGTCCGGTGGCGAGGACCACGGACCGGGGGACCTTGTAGCGGGCGAGCCGGTCCCGCATATGGGTGATGAGCTCGTCCACCGTGACGGCCGCGTCGTCGCGGAGCACCACGACGGCACGTCCGACCTCGCCCCACTTCGGGTCCGGGACGCCGATGACCGCGGCCTCGGCGACCGCCGGATGGCCGAGCAGGACGTCCTCGACCTCGGCCGGATAGATGTTCTCGCCGCCGGAGATGATCATGTCCTTGAGGCGGTCGACGAGGGTGACGAACCCGTCCGCGTCGACGGTCGCCACATCGCCGGAGCGGAACCGGGCCCCGTCGGGGAAGGCAGCGGCGGTCGCCTCGGGCAGATTCCAGTAGCCGGGCGTGACATTGGGGCCCGAGACGACGACCTCACCCTTCTCGCCGGCCGCCGCTCGCTCGCCCGAGGGCAGCAGGATCTCGACGTCCGTGAAGAAGTGCGGCACTCCGGCCGATCCGGCGTGGCCGAGCGAGTCCGCCCGCCCGAGGACGAGGGCCCCCGGGGAGGTCTCCGTCATGCCGTAGCCCTGGACGAAGGTGAGCCCCCGGTCCAGACAGGCCTGTGCGGTACGCGACGGGACCGGGGCCCCGCCGCAGAGCAGATTGCGCAGGCTGGACAGGTCGGCCGTCGCCCAGCCGGGCGCCGACACCATCGAGTCGTACATCGTAGGGACGCCGAACATGCAGGTGACGCCGTGCTGTTCGATCAGCTCCAGGCTGCGGGCCGCATCGAACGAGGACTCCAGGACCACCGTGCCGCCCTTGAGGAGCGTCGGCAGACAGCTCATGTTGAGGGCCGCGGTGTGGAACAGCGGTGCCCCGACGAGGGCGACTTCGTCACTCGCGAGATCGGTGTCGACCAGGACGTTGAGGCTGTTCCACACGATGTTCCCGTGAGTGAGGACCGCCCCCTTGGAACGCCCGGTGGTTCCCGAGGTGTACATGATGAGACAGGCGTCCTCATGGCCGACCTCCTCGTCCAGCGGCTCCGTGCCGGCCCCGGCGAGCAGTTCCTCGTACGATTGCCCCGGGCCCTGCTCGACGGCGATCACAGTGCCGATCCCGGAACCCTCGGCCAGCGCCTCCACCCGCTCCCCGGGCTGCCGGGCGTGCACCAGGACCCGGCAACCGGAGTCCGTCGTCTGGTGGAGCAACTCCGGCAGGGCGAGACGGGTGTTGAGCGGGACGAAGACGGCCCCGAGCAGCCCCGAGGCGAACAGCGTCTCCAGATAGGCCGGATGGTTCGGTCCGAGGAAGGCCACCCGGTCACCGCGGCGTACGCCCGACGTCCGCAGCGCGTGCGCGAGCCGGGTGGAGCGCTCGTACAGCTCGGCATAGGTGAAGGCGCGGCCCTCGTGAACGAGAGCGGTGCGCCGGGGAGTTCTGCGGTTGCGTCGCCCGGCCCAGGCGCCGATGCCCTGATTGCGCATGGAAGCCATCCCTCAGCGGTGGGTCAGACCGAGCAGTGCCGCTGCGTTCTCCTTGAGGATCTTCGGCCGTACCGAGTCCTTGATCGGGAGCCCGGCGAAGTCGGCCAGCCAGCGGTCCGGCGAGAGCATCGGATAGTCGGAGCCGAACAGGACCTTGTCCTGGAGCAGGCTGTTGGCGTACTTGACCAGCTGCGGCGGGAAGTACTTCGGCGACCAGCCCGAGAGGTCGATGTAGACCTGCGGCTTGTGGGTGGCCACCGCCAGTGCCTCGTCCTGCCAGGGGAAGGACGGGTGGGCGAGCACGATCGGCATGCCGGGGAAGTCCGCGGCCACGTCGTCCACATCCATCGGGTTGGAGTACTTCAGACGGATGCCGCCACCGCCGGGCGTGCCCGCGCCGATGCCGGTCTGTCCGGTGTGGAACAGTGCGATGGCTCCGGCTTCCTCGATGGCCTCGTACAGCGGGTAGGCCATCCGGTCGTTCGGATGGAACGCCTGGATGCTCGGGTGGAACTTGAAGCCCTTGACGCCGAACTCCTTGACCAGGCGGTCGATCTGACGGACTGCCGCCTTGCCCTTGTACGGATCGACCCCGGCGAACGGGATGATGACGTCCGGGTTCTCCAGAGCGGCTTCGGCGATCTCCTCGTTGGGGACCGGCGGGGTGCCCGTGGCCGACTCCGCGTCCACGGTGAAGACGACGCAGGCCATCTTCCGTTCCCGGTAGTGCGCGGCGATCTCGGGCAGGGTGGGATGCCGGTGCTCCGCCTTGAAGTAGGCGCCGGCGGCACTGTCCAGCTCGGCCGAGAGGGAGGCGCCGCCCTTGGCGGAGACCTCGGCGTGCGTGTGGAAGTCGATGGCGACGAGTTCGTCGAGGTTCAGCACGGTCGCGTTCCTCACAGCCTGGGGGCGGGGATGCCGAAGGTCTCCGGGACGCGGCCGACGGAGACGGGCCAGGCGTCCGCGATGGCGTCGGCGCTCCAGCCCCCCTCGGCGTACGCGACCGAGATCTCCTGGGGATGCGACCAGAGGGCGAGCCTGTCTCCGCCGATGCCGATGCACTGGCCGTTGACCCCGGCCGATGCGTCCGAGGCGAGGAAGGTCACGAGACCGGCCACGTCTTCTGCGGTGCCGAATCCCTCGCCCTTGCGCAGGGCGTCCGGGAACGGTGTGCCGTGCTCCTCCAGGGCCTCGATGTGCGGGGCGAAGGCGGGAATGGTCTTCGTCATCGCGGTCGCGGCGACCGGGATCACGGCGTTCGCGGTGATCCCGGCACGGGCCAGCTCCATCGCCCAGGTGCGGACCATCGCGGCGATGCCGGCCTTGGCGGCGGCGTAGT
>NZ_JAELVH010000296.1 GCF_019399235.1 Streptomyces poriferorum
GGAAGCGCGCGGCGCGACCGAGTGCGGGGCGACGCCCCCGGGGCCGCGCGAGCACCGCTCCGGCCCACCCCCGCGCCCGCCCCGGACGACCCGGACCGCGACCCCGCGCGCTCACGCCGCGGGCACGGACGGTAGCGTAATGGTCCGAATTGCCGGAACGTCCGCACGCGCGGAAAACCGTCCGGCCCGACAGCGCAACGGCTCTCCCGGCTTCGCTCATACACCTGGCACCGAACACTCGGCACACTTTTATTCGTTTTTCACTCGAACGTGTGTTTGGCGCAACCTTTCGAAAGCTACTACCGTTGTCCAGCTAGGGAGACCATTCGAGAGGGGCCGACGTGACCACCACCGCAGACAGTGCCATCATCACTGCCCAGGACCGCTCCCAGAGCCGACTCGAGCCGGTGCATGCCATGAATGACTCAGTCACGAACACGGAGGGGCCGGAGCCCGCGCGCCCAGCGCGCTCGCTTCCCGGACGACCTCCTGGAATCCGGGCGGACAGCTCGGGGCTCACGGACCGGCAGCGGCGAGTGATCGAAGTCATCCGGGACTCCGTACAACGGCGGGGTTACCCCCCGTCGATGCGGGAGATCGGTCAGGCGGTGGGCCTTTCCAGCACGTCCTCCGTCGCACATCAGCTGATGGCCCTGGAGCGCAAGGGCTTCCTGCGCCGCGACCCCCACCGCCCGCGGGCGTACGAGGTGCGCGGCTCCGACCAGCCCAGCACACAGCCCACGGACACCACCGGGAAGCCCGCGGCGTCGTACGTGCCGCTGGTCGGCCGGATCGCGGCCGGTGGGCCGATCCTCGCCGAGGAATCGGTGGAGGACGTGTTCCCCCTCCCCCGCCAGCTGGTCGGGGACGGAGAGCTGTTCGTGCTGAAGGTCGTCGGTGACTCGATGATCGAAGCGGCGATCTGCGACGGGGACTGGGTCACCGTACGACGCCAGCCCGTGGCGGAGAACGGCGACATCGTGGCCGCCATGCTGGACGGCGAGGCCACGGTCAAGCGCTTCAAGCGCGAGGACGGCCATGTGTGGCTGCTCCCGCACAACTCCGCGTACCAGCCGATTCCCGGCGATGAGGCGACGATCCTCGGCAAGGTCGTGGCGGTGCTGCGGCGGGTGTGAAGCCCCGTCGCCACCCGCGAGGGCCCCTGGATCCGCTGTATGGATCCGGGGGCCCTGGCCATGTCTCCACGGCCCGCGCGGGCTACTTCGCGTCGGCCTTGGCCGCCGCGTCGATCGCGGCGAGCGAGCGGCGCGCCTGGTTCGGGTCGGTCGTGTACCAGAAGTCGGGGAGCGAGGCGCGCAGATAGCTGCCGTACCTGGCATTGGCCAGGCGCGGGTCGAGCACGGCGACGACGCCCTTGTCCCCGGTGGCCCTGACCAGACGGCCGGCACCCTGGGCCATCAGCAACGCCGCGTGCGTGGCGGCCACGGCCATGAAGCCGTTGCCCCCAGCCTCCTCGACGGCCTTCTGGCGCGCGCTCATCAGTGGATCATCGGGCCGAGGGAACGGAATCCGGTCCATGACCACCAGCTGACAGCTCGCGCCCGGGACGTCGACGCCCTGCCAGAGCGAGAGCGTGCCGAAGAGACAGGTCTCGGGGTCGGCCGCGAAGTTCTTGATCAACTCCCCCAGGGTCTCCTCACCCTGGAGCAGGATCGGCTTCTCCAGCCGGCCCCGCAACTCCTCGGCGGCAGCCTGGGCCGCCCGCATCGAGGAGAACAGTCCGAGCGTGCGCCCGCCCGCGGCTTCCACCAGCTCGGCGAGCTCGTCCAGCATGTCGGTACGGGATCCCTCCCGGCCGGGGGTCGCCAGATGCCGGGCGACGTACAGGATCCCCTGCTTCGGGTAGTCGAAGGGCGAGCCGACGTCGAGGCCCTTCCACTGCGGGATGTCATCGCCCGCGGTGCCCTCCGGGGAGAGCCCGAGGGACGCGCCCACCCCGTTGAAGTCCCCGCCCAGCTTGAGAGTGGCCGAGGTGAGGACCACGGAGCGCTCGTTGAAGAGCTTCTCGCGCAGCAGCCCGGAGACGGAGAGCGGAGCGACCCGCACGGAGGCGCCGAAACGGTCGTGACGCTCGAACCAGACGACGTCGTACTCAGAGCCCTGCGTGATCCGCTCGGCCACGCCGTGGATGGTCTCGACCGAGGCGAGCGCCTGCTTGCGGACCGCGTCCTCGTCCCCGACGGACTTGTCACGGGTGGAGCCGAGCGCGGTGATCACCGTACGAGCGGCGTCCCGCAGCGCCATCAGCGCGTATCCGAGATCCTCGGGCACTTCCTCCAGCCGGCCGGGCAGGGCCAGCTCCATGACCCGCTCGAAGCCCTCCGAAGCCGTCTGCAGCGCGTCGGCGGCCTTCTCGTTGACCAGCTTCGCCGCCCGGCGCACCGCCCGGCTGACCTGGCCGGGGGTGAGTTCGCCGGTGGCCACTCCGGTGACCCGGGAGACCAGCTCATGGGCCTCGTCGACGATCAGTACCTCGTGGCTCGGGAGCACCGGGGCACCCTCGATGGCGTCGATGGCCAGCAGCGCGTGGTTCGTCACCACCACGTCGGCGAGCTTGGCGCGCTCGCGGGCCTGCTCGGCGAAGCACTCGGCCCCGTACGCGCACTTGGTGGCGCCCAGGCACTCCCGGGAGGAGACGGAGATCTGCGCCCAGGCCCGGTCCGAGACACCGGGGGTGAGGTCGTCCCGGTCGCCCGTCTCCGTCTCGTCCGCCCAGTCCCGCATGCGCAGCAGGTCCTGGCCGAGCTTGCTCGACGGGGCCGCCGCCTCGAACTGGTCGAAGAGCCCCTCTTCCTCCTCCTGCGGCACGCCCTCGTGGAGACGGTGCAGACAGAGGTAGTTCGACCGGCCCTTGAGCATGGCGAACTGCGGGCGGCGGCGCAGCAGCGGATGCAGGGCGTCGACCGTACGCGGAAGATCGCGCTCCACGAGCTGGCGCTGCAGGGCCAGCGTCGCCGTGGCCACCACGACGCGCTCGCCGTGCGCCAGGGCGGGCACCAGATAGCCGAGCGATTTGCCCGTGCCGGTGCCCGCCTGGACGAGCAGGTGGGATTGGTCGTCCACTGCCTCGGCGACGGCATCGGCCATGGCGGCCTGGCCGGGTCGCTCCGTACCGCCGACGGCGGTCACGGCGGCGTGCAGGAGCTCGGGGAGAGATGGCTTCGTCATAGCCCGGCCAGCCTACGGGGCGCCGCTGACAACGACGGTCACTCCCGGACTCACGTGGAGGGGTGGAGCGGGTTGGGCACCGTGCCGTGGACAGCCGCGTGCGGGCGCTCGGGCCGGTCGCGGTAGCCGTCCAGGTGCAGGCGGTTGCGGTTCAGACAGAGACGCTCGATGCGTGGAGTCAGCATGTCGAACATCTCGAACCTCCCCTTCAGCTCCGGGAAGCGCGCCTGGTGGCGCAGGATCTCCGCCCGGACGAGTGACCAGAACACGCTCTCCGGGATCCCGAGCTGTTCCTCGCAGAGCGGGGACAGGAAGCGGAAGACTCCGGTGAAGAGGCCGGAGTGGATGAACTGGGTGAGGAAGGCGGGTTCCTCGGTGAGCAGCACGCTGCGCACGTCGGCCGGCATCGTGTCGTGCTCGGGCAGCGGCCGGGCGCTGACGTTCACGTCGTCGACGAAGTCCTTGATCGCCAGGCGTACCGGGACGTCGTGGTCGTCGAAGACGACGATGGCGTTCTCGCCGTGCGGGGAGAACACCGTGCCGTAGCGGTACAGGAAGTGCAGCAGCGGCGGGAGCAGCGCGGCGAAGAGCCGGGTGAGCCAGACGGTGGGTGTCAGACCGGAGCGGGCGACCAGCTCGGCGGTGAAGGCGCGGCCCCGGGGGTCGGTGTGCAGCAGCGAAGCGAGAGTGCGGGCCCGCTCACCGGGTGCGAGGCGCGGCAGGAGCGGCTCGCGCCAGATCGCACCGAGGATCTCCTTGAACTGGTACGGCGTCTCGGGGAGGTGGTCGTAGAGCGGGTGCTCGACCGTGACCGAGGCGACCTCGCCGAGGAGGATGACACCGCAGGTGTCGCGCAGGAACGGATCGTTGTCGCGCAGCCCCTGCACCCAGCCGGTGACGGCGGGCGCGGCGAGGGTGCGTTCGGTCGGCAGGCCGCGCCAGACCAGCGTGTTGAGGATGGACAGCGGGAGCTTGACCGTGTGCCGGTCGGGCCGGTCCAGGTTCGCGAAGGTGCGGATGGACTGCTGCGGCAGCCGCAGGTCCGGGTCGGCGTGCAGCGGAACGATGTCGCCGGCGGCGATGGCGGGGGCGAACAGGGGCACGATCCACTCGTCCCACTGCCAGGGGTGAACGGGCAGGCAGTAGTAGCCGTCCGGGTCGAGACCGCGGCCGCGCAGGACGGCGGAGAAGGACTCGCGGACTGCGGGGTCCAGCTCCTGGGCGTAGAGGCGGCCGGGGTCGGCGAGCTCGCTCACGCCCCGGTAGGCGGCGATCCGGGAGGAGACGGCGATCCAGGGCAGGGTGACCGGTGTGCGGGCCTCGGGGGTGTAGCGGGCCGCGTCGGTGGCGGAGAAGCCGAGCCGCCCCTTGTTGGCGACGATCCAGGGGTGGCCCGTCTGGTGACCTTCGAGCTCGGCGTAGCCGAGGTCGGCCAGCTCGGCGGCGCTGAGTGCGCCGTGGTCGAGGCGGGCGTCGGCGGTGAGCGTGGTGGTGAGCTCGCGCACCAGATGGCCGAGGGTGGCACCGTCCAGATCGAGGAGACGGCGGGCACGGGCGAGGAACAGCAGCGGATCGCTGAAGGGCACACTGTCCGCGACCTGGTCCCGGCCCGGCGCCCCGGTTCCTGCCTCGTCGCCCGTCCCTGCGGCGGCGTCGGCCTCCGTCGCCTCGCTGCTCGCCTCCCGGATCGAGTCGGGGGCGACGCGCCAGCTGCCGTAGACCCCCCGCCGGGCGGTGAAGCTCAGGCTGCCGCCGTCGTCGAGCACGAGGGTGTACGTATCGCCGCCGGCGGAGCGTGGAACGGGCCGGACCACCTCCTCGTAGGCGAATTCGCCGAGCATCTTGGCGAGCAGCCGGGCGGCGGCCCGGTCCCAGACCGCGCTGTTCAGTTCCGGGGTGCTGAGCAGCGCGGGCGAAGGGGCTGCCTCACGGCTCGCGGGATATTTCTGCACGGGGACTCCTCGGGTGGGAACCGACGGGGTTCGGGCGGCGGGGACAGAGCAGCGGATCGTTCACAGCCGGTCGCGGTGGGCTCGGTCTCGGACCATCAGCGCAGCCCGCTTCTCCGGGAGTTCGACCTCGGCGGAGTAGCGGAATCCGGCACTCAGGAAGGCGGAGACGGACGGGGTGTTGCGGACGTCGGGCTCGGCGACGACGCGTGTGCACCGTGGGCGGTTGTCGAGTACGAGGTCGGCGACGGCCCGCAGCAGGGTGCTCCCGGTCCCGTGGCCCCGCCGGTCCACCTCACCGATGAGGAGGTGGATCCCGGTGTCGTGCGGCCGGACCGGGCAGTACCGGGCCAGGGGGTCGAGGTCGGCCCGGTAAATCTCCCAGTAGCTCATGGGGACGCCCGCGAGCACCCCCAGACAGGGCACGCTGCGTCCGTCGCCGTCGAGTTGGGGCATCAGGTGCCCGGCGGTGACGGTCTCGGCTCCCGCGAGTTCCCAGAAGGCCGCGACGGCGGGGTCGTTCATCCAGCGGCTGATCACCGCGAGGTCCCGTTCCAGTCGCACGGGGACGAGCTGGAACACGCCGGCCGAAGTCATCACGGGCTTCCATCGCGCCGGCCGGTCGAGCAGACCGGAGTCCTGCGGTCCGTATCCGTCCGCGGGGACCTCCTCGCCCAGGAACGCGAGCAGTTCGCCGGTGAGCCGCAGGTCCAGCGTGTCCTCGGCGCCCGGGCCGGCCTGGGGGTCGGTGAGCGCATCGGCGGGAGGCACGGTGACGCTCTCCTCTCTCGACGGGTGGCGTCCGTCTCTCGATGGTCGGCGTCCCGGCGGGACGGGGTGGTTCCCTCAGCCGCACAGGGGGTTGGCGATGGTGACGTAGACGGACTGGGTGTCCACGGGTCCGACGAGTTCGTCGAGGCCCCTCAGGCGCGTGAGCATATTGGCCTTGCAGCGCAGGCGGGGGGCTTCCAGCAGCTGTGCGGGCAGCGGGGATCCCAGTGCGGTGGCCGTTCCCAGGAACCGGCGGAAGGCGGCGAGGAGCACCTGCTCGTCGGCGAGCTGCTGGGCGCCGAACGCCCCGATCAGTCCGAACACGTTGTTGATGCCGAGGTAGTACGCGAAGCGTTCGTCGGTGACGGCGTCGGCGACGAAGGTGTCACTGACCGCTCCGATGCCGGGGAGCCTGCGGTCGAGCACGGCGCGGTGGGACTCACGGAAGTAATAGCCCTGATTGTCGCGGTAACGGCCGCCGACCGGCCAGCCCTCGGCGTCGAGGAGGACCAGGGTGTTCTGCTGGTGTGCTTCGAGGGCGACTCCGGCGTTGCCGTCGAGCCAGAGGACCGGCTGCACCACGCGGTCCAGGTAGCGCAGGAACCACTCGGCGGCGACGGCGGTCGTGGTCCGGCCGGTGGCGGCGGCGAGGCGGCGGACGATGTCGGCGAGGCGGGAGCGCATCTCCGGCCGGTCCGGCCAGGGGCGCGGGGCGGTCAGCCCGGCGATGCAGACGGCGTCGTCGTACCGGTCGAACGGGTTGTGGCGCAGCATGACGTCGAGGCCGGGAACGGGTTCGCCCCCGGGGGTGTCGACCGCCAGCCAGGCGGGGTCCCGGACGATGTCGAAGCCGGGGTGGAGGGCGTGCCACTGCCGGGCGAGTCCGGTGCGCAGCAGCCGGTGGACCTCCACGCCGCGGTGGAGTTCCTTGCGGAGGTTCTCCCGGCGGGAGTTGGTGATGCGTACGCCGAGGGAGAGCTTCAGCATGAGGTCGACGCCGGGCCGCCCGACGGTGCGCACCGAGGAGGTGGGGTGCCAGCGCTCGCCGTACGGGCCGAGGTCGTGCAGCAGGCCGGAGTCGGCGAGGGCGGCGACTTCGGGCCGCATCGCCAGTTCGCGTGCCTGCCAGGGGTGGAGCGGGATCGGCGTGGTGTGTGCGGGGACGCGAAGGCCCTGGGCGTGGCGGGCCACGAGTTCCGCGGCCGGGACCGGGCGGCCGTGGTCGGTCCAGGCCGAGTCGGTGGCCAGGACGGACCGGTCGACGGCCATCCAGTGGAGCGCGAAGGAGCCGTGCGCCTCGGGCGAGTAGAGGCGGGACTCGGAGTCGGAGAGGCCTTCGCGGCTCTTGGGCGAGGGGTGGAGCGGGTGGCCGAGGAGGAGGGACTGCTCCGCGGTGAGGAAGAGGTCCGCTTCGGCGGGTGCGGTGGGGTGGCGCCGTTGTACGTCGATGAATCCGGCGGTCCGCCGTACCGAGTCGGCCACCCTGGCCACCATGTCGGCGCCCTCGTTGTGGTCCGCCTCCCTGCCCAGGAGCACGGCGACGGTGACGGCGTCGGCGGTGGGCGCGCCTTCGGGGGCCTGTTCCAGGAGGGGCGGGCCGAAGCGGTGCCAGCCGGTGGCGGACCAGTGGTGGACGGGGACGAGCAGAGCGGTGCCACTGGCGGGGAGCGGGATGCGGAGGGTGTCCC
>NZ_JAELVH010000297.1 GCF_019399235.1 Streptomyces poriferorum
GTCGTCGGTGAGGTCCGTGGTCCGCTTCTTCAGCTCGCTCAGCCGGAACGATCCTTCGTTGAGCGCGGAGTTCAGCAGCAGCAGGGTGATCAGGCCGCCGCCCAGGAGCAGGACGACCAAGAGGACGAAGGGGGTCCGGGCCGCGTTGCTGGGCCCGGCCGGCATCAGCCGGCTGAGCCGCGCGGCGCGTCCTTTCAGCCCGCCGGCCGCGTTGCTCACCGCGCCGCTCCGTCCCCGGGCCGGGTCCGCGAGGACTCAGGGCGCCGGCTGCTCATCGTTCCTCCTCGCGGATGCGCTGGGCGCCGCGGAGCCGGGCGGGGGCGGCGCGCCGGTTCTCGGCGACCTCCTCCTCGGTGGGCAGTTCGGCGCCGCGGAACACCTGCTTGACCAGGCGGTCCTCGAGCGAGTGGTACGAGAGGACGGCGATGCGTCCACCGACGGCGAGGCTCCGCACCGCGGCCGGAATCGCCCGCTCCAGCACGGTGAGCTCGCCGTTGACCTCGATGCGCAGCGCCTGGAAGGTGCGCTTGGCCGGGTTGCCGCCGGTGCGCTTGGCGGCCTGCGGCAGCGAGTCACGGATCAGCTCGACGAGCCGTGCGCTGTTGCTGAACGGCTCCTTCTCGCGTTCGCGCACGACGGCGGAGACGATCCGCTTGGCCTGCTTCTCCTCGCCGTACGCGCGCAGGATCCTGACCAGCTCGCCCGGCGGGTAGGTGTTGAGCACCTCGGCCGCGCCGATGCCGGTCGTCTGGTCCATCCGCATGTCGAGCGGGGCGTCCTGGGCGTACGCGAATCCGCGGTCGGCCTCGTCCAGTTGCATGGAGGAGACGCCGAGGTCGAACAGGATGCCCTGGACCTTGGGTACGCCGAGCCGGTCCAGCACCTCGGGCAGTTCGTCGTAGACGGCGTGCACCAGCGTGGCGCGGTCGCCGTACGGGGCGAGCCGCTCGCCGGAGAGCCGCAGCGCCTCCTTGTCCCGGTCGAGCGCGATCAGCCGGGCGGTGGGGAAGGCGGAGAGCAGCGCCTCGCTGTGTCCGCCGAGGCCCAGGGTGCAGTCGACGACCACGGGCGGCTGCGGGCCGGGTGCCTCCAGAGCCGGGGCCAACAGGTCCAGGCACCGCTGGAGCATCACCGGGACGTGTCGGGTCTGGCTCATGCGCCCTCTCAGGCTCAGGTCCCGGGGCGCTGCACGTACGGCCTGGTCCCCGCCCGCTCGCGAAGGGGAGGTCCGCCGGCGCCGGGGAAGGGGCGTCAGCCGACCGGCGAGCGGGAGAGGGCCGGGCCGTACGTACGCCGCGCACACGGGGAAGACATCGGAATGTGCAGGGTGTCGGTAACTTCCCGTCACTTTAGTCCACCCTGCCATTCGATCGATTCCCGATCAATCAACCCGACAGCGCGTCGGCCCTCGCTTTGTTCACCCGCCCGGGTGACCGAGTGTGAGGCTTGTGGGTTACCTCACAACAAGCGTCGTTGACGTTCTTTGTCCGCTTCGACACCACGCCGACGGCACTGGCGAGAGCTAACGTCTAGTCCATGTCGACTTCTGCGCACTCCCCTGCCACGGACCAGGCCCGCACCGACGGCACCGTCACCGACCGTCTGATCGAGTCGAACGTCCAGTACGCCTCCGAGTTCAGCGATCCCGGCATGGACGCGAAGCCCGTGCTGCGCGTCGCCGTCGTCGCCTGCATGGACGCACGGCTCGACCTGCACAAGGCGCTCGGCCTGGCCCTCGGTGACTGTCACACCGTCCGCAACGCGGGCGGCGTGGTCACCGACGACGTCATCCGCTCGCTGTCGATCAGCCAGCGGGCCCTCGGCACGCGCAGCGTGGTGCTGATCCATCACACCAACTGCGGCATGGAGTCGATCACCGAGGAGTTCCGCCGGGAGCTGGAGATGGAGGTCGGCCAGCGGCCGGCCTGGGCGGTCGAGGCCTACACCGATGCCGACCAGGACGTGCGGCAGTCGATGCAGCGGGTCCGCACCTCCCCGTTCCTGCTGCACACCGACGACGTGCGCGGATTCGTCTTCGACGTGACCACCGGTCTGCTGCGCGAGATCCTTCCGGCTTCCTGACTTTCCCGGCCCGAAGGAGCCGGACGGGCACGTTCCGGCGGCGAAAATCCCCATCGACCCGACATTTCGGCCCCGGTTATCCACAGGCGAGTGACACGAAGCGGTAACGGCAACAAGAATGCGGGTGTGACACCCCGCCGGACGCTGTCCGGCGCGGTGTCCGTGATTCGGGGTGGGCCGGGCCGCACAAGGGCACCGGCCCGTGACTGGGGAATCCTGTGCTCCTGGTGAGCGTGGGGCAGGGCCGAGGAGGGCCGGGTGACGACCTATGACGATCGAGCGAGCCTCACAGATCTGACCACCACAGCGGAGCGGGTACGCAGGTCGGTGGAAGGTGTGATCGAGGGCAAGCCCGAGGTCGTACGCCTTTCGCTGACCGTGCTGCTGGCGGAGGGCCATCTTCTGATCGAGGACGTCCCCGGTGTGGGCAAGACCATGCTGGCCAAGGCGCTGGCACGTTCCATCGACTGCTCCGTGCGACGCATCCAGTTCACACCGGACCTGCTGCCCTCGGACATCACCGGTGTGTCGATCTTCGATCAGCAGCGCCGCGACTTCGAGTTCAAACCGGGCGCGATCTTCGCCCAGATCGTGATCGGCGACGAGATCAACCGCGCCTCGCCCAAGACCCAGTCCGCGCTGCTGGAGTCGATGGAGGAGCGCCAGGTCACCATCGACGGGCACACCTACGAGCTGCCCGACCCCTTCATGGTCGTGGCCACCCAGAACCCGGTGGAGATGGAGGGCACGTATCCGCTGCCCGAGGCCCAGCGCGACCGGTTCATGGCCAGGGTGTCGATCGGTTATCCCAGCGCCGAGGCCGAACTGCAGATGCTCGACGTGCACGGGGGTGTCTCACCGCTCGACGACCTCCAGCCGGTGGCGCACGCCCACGACATCGTCAAGCTGATCGAGGCGGTGCGCGCGGTCCACGTCGCCGAAGCCGTCCGGCGGTATGCGGTGCAGCTCGTCGGGGCCACCCGGAACCACCCCGACCTCAGGCTCGGCGCATCGCCGCGGGCCACCCTGCACCTGCTGCGCGCCGCCAAGGCCTCCGCGGCACTGAGCGGGCGGGACTACTGCCTGCCGGACGATGTGCAGGCCCTCGTCGTCGCCGTGCTCGCCCACCGGCTGCTGCCCACCGCACAGGCCCAGCTGAACCGCCGCACCGCCGAACAGGTGGTCCTGGAGATCCTTCAGCAGACCCCCGTGCCGACCGCGTCGGGCGGGGCGGCCGTCCCGGCGCCCCAGCACCAGCCGGGCGCGGTGTATGGCGGCCGGCAGCAGCCCGGCGCACGGCGGCTCTGATGGCCGCCGGGGGGCCGCCCGCGGTGGACGACAGCGACGACAAGGGCGGTCTGCGGGCCGCCCTGGGCGGCCTGACCACGCGCGGCCGGTCCTTCCTCGCGGCCGGTGTGGCCGCCGCCGTCTGCGCCTACGTGCTGGGCCAGGGGGATCTGCTGCGGGTCGGCCTGCTGCTTGCCGTGCTGCCGCTGGTCTGTGTGACGGTGCTGTTCCGGACCCGCTACCAGGTCGCCGGCACCCGCCGGCTCTCCCCGTCCCGGGTGCCCGCGGGCGCCGAGGCGCGGGTCCATCTGCGGATGGACAACGTCTCGCGGCTGCCCACAGGTCTGCTCATGCTCCAGGACCGGGTGCCGTACGTGCTCGGGCCGCGGCCCCGGTTCGTCCTGGACCGGGTGGAGGCGGGCGGCCGGCGCGAGGTGTCGTACCGGGTGCGGTCGGATCTGCGCGGGCGCTACCCGCTCGGTCCCCTGCAACTGCGGCTGAGCGATCCGTTCGGGATGTGCGAGCTGACGCGCTCCTTCAGCGCGTACGACACGCTCGTCGTCATCCCGCGGACCGAACCACTGCCCCCGGTGCGGCTGGCGGGCGAGGCCTCCGGTTACGGCGAGGGACGGCAGCGCTCACTGGCCCTGGCGGGTGAGGACGACGTCATCCCGCGCGGCTACCGGCACGGCGACGATCTCCGCCGTGTCCACTGGCGTTCCACCGCGCGCTACGGCGAGCTGATGGTGCGCCGCGAGGAGCAGCCGCAGCGGGCCAGATGCACGGTGCTGCTGGACACGCGCCGGATCGCCTTCCAGGGCACGGGGCCCGACTCGGCGTTCGAGTGGGCCGTCTCCGGCGCGGCGTCCGCGCTGGTGCACATGCTGGAACGGGGCTTCGAGGTCCGGCTGGTGACGGACGACGGCACGGAGGCACCGGGCGGGAGCGGCTTCTCCGGCTCCACCCAGGACTCGGCCGACTCGGCCGGACTGCTGATGGACACCCTCGCTGTCGTCGACCACTCCGACGGCGACGGTCTCGCCCGGGCGTACGACGTGCTCCGCGGCGGCGACGAGGGCCTGCTGATCGCCTTCCTCGGCGATCTGGACGACGAACAGACCGCGGTAGCGGCCCGCATGCGACAGCGCGGTGGCGGGGCCGTCGCCTTCGTCCTGGACAGCGCCGCCTGGGTGCACGGCGCGTCGCCCGCCTCCGACGCGGCCCGCGAGCAGCGGCTCCGGCTGCTGCGCGAGTCGGGATGGACAGCGGTGCCGGTCGGGCCGGGCGCGGATCTGGCCCTGCTGTGGCAGCAGGCGAGCCATCAGGGCTCGCTGACCGGGTCCGCCGCGATGGGCGGCACGACCGGCGGCACGACGGGATTCACCGGTGGTTGGTCATGAGAGGACGGTCATGAGCGGTCGTGGTCGGCTGGCGCTGTGCGCCTATGCGGCGACGCTGATGGCGGCTTGTTCGATGCTGCCACTGGTCGACCCCTACGCCTGGATCGTGCAGGCCGCGTTCCTGCTGGCCATCCAGTGCGGCGTGGGCGCGCTCGGCCGGCGGGTGCCGCTGCCGCGGGCGGCCACCGTCGCCGCCCAGGCGCTGGTCCTGGTGGTGCTGCTGACCGTGGCGTTCGCCCGTCAGGAGGCACTGGCGGGCTTCCTGCCCGGACCGCAGTCGGTACAGCGGCTCGCCGACCTGCTGACCGTGGGTGCGGACGACGTCGGGCAGTATGCGATTCCGGCACCGGACACGGCGGGCATCCGGCTGATGCTGGTGGGCGGCGTGCTGCTGATCGGGCTCGCGGTGGACGCCCTGGCGGTCACGTTCCGCAGCGCCGCGCCGGCCGGGCTGCCCCTGCTGGCCCTCTACTCCGTCGCCGCCGGTCTCTCCGACGGCGGCGCGGACTGGCTGTGGTTCCTGCTGGCCGCCTGCGGCTATCTGCTCCTCCTCCTGGCCGAGGGACGTGACCGGCTCTCCCAGTGGGGGCGGGTCTTCGCCGGGGCGGCCGCGGCCCGGGGCCGAGGTCATTCCTCCGGTATCGGCGCCTCAGGCGGCGGGGCTCTCGCCCCGGTACGCACCGGGCGGCGCATCGGCGCGTTCGCCCTGGGCATCGCGCTGGTCGTGCCCGCGGCCCTGCCCGCGCTCGACAGCGGGCTGCTGGCCGGCACGGGAGGCGGCAACGGCAAGGGAAGCGGTGGCGGCACCATCTCCGCCGTCAACCCGCTGGTCTCCCTGCAGAACGACCTCAATCAGCCGGAGAACCGGGAGGTGATGTCGTACCGCACCAACTCGACCGATGCGCAGGACTTCTACCTCCGCATCCTGGCCCTGGACCAGTTCAACGGGAGCGAGTGGCGGGCCTCGACCCGCCGGCTGAAGGACGTACCGAAACGGCTCCCGAACCCGCCCGGTCTGTCGCCGGACGTCGCGGTGACGGAGATCAGTACGAACATCTCCGCGTCGCCTTCGTACAAGCAGACCTATCTGCCGCTCCCCTACCCTGCGACCGAGGTGAGGGTCGACGGGCGCTGGCGGTTCGAGCCCGAGGGCCGCACCCTGGTCGGGGACGACGGGGAGACGACCGGCGGTGCGCAGTACGGGGTCTCCAGCCTGATCGTGCAGCCGACGGCCGGACAGCTCGCGGACGCGGGCGAGGTTCCGGCAGCCCTGCTGCGCGAGTACACCCAAGTACCCGGCTCACTGCCCAAGGTGGTCCGGGAGACGGCCGACGAGGTGACGAAGGGCTCCGCCAACTCCTACGAGCAGGCGGTGAAGCTCCAGAACTACTTCGCCTCCGAGGGCGGCTTCACGTACGACACCTCGGTGAACTCGGGTACCGGCAGCGCGGCGATCGGCCGCTTCCTGAAGGACCGGCGGGGCTTTTGCGTCCACTTCTCGTTCACCATGGCGGCGATGGCCCGGACGCTGGGCATCCCGGCCCGGGTCGCCGTCGGCTTCACCCCCGGAACGGCGCAGTCGGACGGTTCGATGTCGGTCGGCCTGCGCGATGCGCATGCCTGGCCTGAGCTGTACTTCGAGGGCATCGGGTGGACCCGCTTCGAGCCCACGCCGACGCGCGGTTCGCTGCCGTCGTACACGCTGCCGGACACCCCTTCCGGTGACTCCGCCGATCCGGCCCGGCCGGAGACGGAGGAGTCGGCAGCGGTGCCGGTCGCACCGTCCGCCTCGGACAGCTGCCCGGCGCAGACGGGCGGACAGGGCGCGTGCGGCAGCTCGGCCCTTCCGGGTGCCACCGCGCCCACGGACACGGGGACGTCGGCGGGCGCCGTGCTCGGAGTGGCCCTGGTGGCCGTCCTCGTACTGCTGCTCCCGCTGCTGCCCATGTTCTGGCGCATGCGGGTACGGGCCCGGCGCCTGGGATCCTCCACCGGACGCACACCGGCGGACGCGACCGCGCGAACGCTGGCGGCCTGGCAGGAGATCACCGACACGGCCTGGGACCACGGCATCGAGCCGGACGAGTCGCTGACCCCACGGAAGGCCGCGGCCCGGGTGGTACGGGCGGGAGAGCTGGGCGCGGAGGTGGCCGAGGCGGTGCACCGGGTGGCGGGCGCGGTGGAGCAGGTGCTCTACGCGCCGGAGCCGCGGCCGGTGTCGGGGCTCGCGGAGGATACGCAGACGGTACGGGCGGGCCTGCGGGGCTCCGTCGGCCGGTTCGCCCGGTTCCGCGCGGTAGTGGCGCCGCGCTCCGCCGTACGGGTGGTGTGGGCGGTCTCGGAGCGCCGGGCTGCTCTGGCAGCCCGATGGCGGGCACCGCAGCGGCCTGCGTGGCTCCGTCGCCCGTCCCGCCAGCAGGGCTGACACTAGCGACGCCGGACAGGCCCGTTCTGCGGGTCTGCCCGGGTTCGGTTCCGAGGCCCGGGACATCAGGCCTGCCGCGCGGGGTAGCCCAGACTCCGGGACCCGGCACATCAGGCCTCTCACGCGGGGCCGACCGGGTTCCGAGGCCCGGAGCATCAGGCCTGCCGCGCGGGGTAGCCCAGACTCCGGGACCCGGCACATCAGGCCTCTCGCCCGGGGCCGACCCGGGGCATCAGGCCTTGAGCATCAGCGCCGTCCTGCGGGGTTGCCCGGGGCGTCGAACCGCGTCGAACCGCGTCGATACCGAAGGCATCAGGCCCGGGCGTCTGCTCTGCGGGCCTCCGTACGGGTACACGGGTGAGGGGCGGCCGCAGAAATGCGGCCGCCCCTCACCCATAAGTGTTCTGAGCGCTTACTGGCCCTGCTCATCACGGCGACGCTGCCACCGCTGTTCGATCCGGTTCATCACGGACCTGCGCTGTTTGGGCTGTCGGCGCGGCTCCGCACCACCCGCGCGGACTGCCTGTTGCTCGCCCGGTTTCGGCGCCTTGCGCCAACCCGTCACCGCGAGCACCGCGCAGCCCAGCATGACGAGGAACCCCACCACGCTGATCCAGATCTGCTGGGCGACCATTCCGGCCATGAGGAGCGCGATTCCCACCAGGAAGCCAGCAACTGCCTGGTAGACCCGTCGCCGGGTGTATGTACGCAGCCCACTTCCCTCGAGCGCTGTCGCGAACTTGGGATCTTCGGCGTACAGCGCTCGCTCCATTTGCTCGAGCATTCGCTGCTCGTGCTCCGAGAGCGGCACGGAGTCCTCCTCGTCGTCGGCCGCGGGGGGCGGCCGGTATGCGGCCCTTCCAGGATAGGCAGGGAATCGCCCCCGTGAAACCCGCCCTCATTGCCAATCAGCCAGTCCGGGCCGCCACGACGGCTCAGCTGCTGAGGCGTTGATTCCCCAACCTCCGATCCGTCATGCCGGATGGTGTCCCCCGATCATACGGGGCCAAGGGCCTGATCGGGGCTGCTGGGGCGTACTCCGTCTGCAGCTGCGTTGCTGATCAGCCACACTGCCGTCGCGATCCGGCCGGTGGCGGGAGGGCCCCTCAGGCCCGCTTGGTGCCCAGGACGTGCAGCTGGGTGGCCACCGAGTGGAACGCGGACAGCTCGGCGGCCGCCGCCTCCAGCTTGAGCAGGGCCTCCATCGCGCCGGGCTCGGTGTCCACCAGGACCCCCGGCACCAGGTCGGCGAAGACGCGCACCCCGTGGACCGCGCCGACCTCGACGTCCGCGCCCTCGACGAGCTCGGTGAGCTGCTCCGCCGTGTACCGCCGGGGCACCGGGTCGCCCTCGCCCCATCGGCCGTCCGGGTCGCTGAGCGCGTGGCGCGCCTCGGTGAAGTGGCCGGCGAGCGCCCGGGCCAGGACCGCGCCACCGAGTCCGGCGGCCAGCAGGCTGAGTGCTCCGGACGGGCGGAGCGCCTCCACCGCGTGCCGCACGCCCTCGGCGGGGTCGTCCACGTACTCAAGGACTCCGTGGCAGAGCACGGCGTCGTACCCACCGCGCCCGACCACGTCGAACAGGCCGAGGATGTCTCCCTGGACTCCGTTGACCCGGTCGGCGACCCCGGCCTCGGCGGCACGGCGCTCCAGCGCGAACAACGCGTTGGGGCTCGGGTCGACGACGGTGACCCGGTGGCCCAGGCGTGCGACGGGAACGGCGAAGTTGCCCGTACCGCCACCCGTGTCCAGTACGTCCAGGGCGTCCCTGCCGGTCGCCTTGACCTGGCCGTCGAGAGCGTCTTTGAGGACCTCCCAGACCACAGCGGTACGGAGGGAGGCACGGGGGCGCAGCTGGTCCGACACGGCAGTTGACTCCTCGGCACGGTGCCGCCGCTGAGGGCGGAGCGTGAACAGCGCAGGTGATAGGTCCCGTCCACCCTATTGCCTCGCGCCGCCGTCACCGTCATCCCGCATCGGACCGCTCCGCGCGGGGTTGCGGAAGGACCGGCTGGAGCACCAGCAGCCGCTCCACCAGGCGAAGGAACATCGCCGCGTCACGGAGCAGGTCGTCCGCGTCGCGCCGGCCGGCCGCCCCGGGTATGCCCGCTTCCGCCCGGGCCCGGCGGCCGGCACCGGAGGCGAAGAGCGCGCTCCATTCGGTGAGCTCGGGGGCGATCTCCGGCAGGACCTCCCAGGCACTGCGGATCCGCTCCCGCCGCCGCGGGGAGGTCTCGGGGCGCCCGCGGACGGCGAGCACCGCGGCCGCGGTGCGCAGCGCGGCGAGATGGGCGGTGGCGTAGCGCTCGTTCGGCACATCGAGAACAGCTGCCTCTTCGAGGCCGGCGTGGGCCTGGGCGAGGAGATCGAGGGCGGCGGGCGGCGCTGTGGCGCGCCGGAGTACGGGGTGGACGTCGTGCGCCGGGCCGGTCGGTGAGGGGGCAGGGCCGTCTGTGCGGCGTCGCGGTGCGGCTGCTGCGGACGAGTGGGCCATGACAGAACCTCCTGTCTCGTAACGGCTTCGTGGCCGTCTGTATCCATCGTGACGGCCCCCACTGACAATCGATCCGAACCTGCCCCTGACCTGGCCTTTTGCTTCGACCGCAAGTTCCGGCTACCTTTTTGTACTGACTGGTCAGTTCAAAAGAAGGACAGGGGAGGGTCTGTGAACAGCCCGCACGGGGCAGCTGTCACCGCCGAGGGCCTCGGCCTCAAGGGGCCGCGCGGATGGGCTTTCCGGGGCGTGACGTTCAGCGCCGCCCCCGGGGCCCTGATCGCGATCGAGGGCCCGTCCGGCTCGGGCCGCACCTGCCTGCTGCTCGCCCTCACCGGCCGGATGCGCCCCACCGAGGGCGAGGCCTCCACCGGCGGCCTGCGCCTGCCGCGCCGGGCCGCCGCCGTACGCCGTGTCGCGGCCCTGGGCTCGGTGCCCGGGGTCAGCGAGCTCGATCCGGCGTTCACGGTCGCCGAGCACCTGCGTGAACGCGCCCTGTTGCAGCGCCGCTTCGACGGCTCGCTGCGCGCCCTGCTGCGGCCTCGCCGCGAGCGCGTCGCCGCGGCCGGGGCCCGCGTCGACCGCGCCCTGAAGGCGGCCGGACTCGACACCGCCACCCTGCCCAAGGCCGGGCGGACCTCCGTAAGGGATCTGGAACGGCTGGAAGCGCTGCGGCTCTCCATCGCCCTCGCGCTGATCGGCCGGCCGCGCCTGCTCGCGGTGGACGACACCGACCTCAAGCTGTCCGACGCGGAACGCGCCGAGGCCTGGGAGCTGCTGCGTCACCTCGCCGCCGACGGCACGACCGTGCTGGCCGTGTGCAGTCAGGCCCCCGATGACGCCGTCACCGTACGCACCGGCACGACCGGAACCACGGACAACACCGACACCGCGGAAACGACGGCCCCCGCGGACGACACCAGCACCACGGAAACGACAGCCCCCGCGGACGACACCAGCACCACGGAAACGACAGCCCCCGCGGACGACACCAGCACCACCGGAACCACTGACCCCGCCGCCACCACCGGGGAGCCCGCGCAGCCGGCGGCCTCCGCACTCGACGAAGGGACGGCCGATGCGTTCGCCGAGACTGGCCGCGCTTGAGCTCCGGCGCTTCGGCAGGGGAAAGCTGCCGCGCGCCGCACTCGCCGCGCTCCTGCTGCTGCCCCTGCTCTACGGCGCCCTGTACCTGTGGTCCTTCTGGGACCCCTACGGCCGCCTGGACCGCATCCCGGTTGCACTGGTCAACGACGACAAGGGCGCCACCGCCGCGGGCAAGCGCATCGAGGCCGGGGACGAGATCACCGGCAAGCTCCTCGACTCCAAGGTCTTCGAGTGGCACGAGGTGAGCGCCGCCGAGGCCGGCCAGGGCGTCGAGGACGGCACGTACTACCTCTCGCTGAGCATGCCCTCGGACTTCAGCAGGCGCATCGCCTCCAGCGCCGGCGACTCCCCCGAGACGGGCGCGCTCCAGGTGCGCACCAACGACGCGAACAACTACATCGTCGGCCAGATCTCCCGGACGGTGTTCTCCGAGGTCCGTACCGCCGCGTCGGCCAACGCCTCCCGGGGGTTCCTCGACCGGATCTTCATCAACTTCTCCGATCTCCACGACGCGACGGCGAAGGCGGCCAAGGGAGCCGCCGACCTCGAGACCGGGATCGGCAAGGCGAAGAAGGGCTCGAAGGACCTCGCGGACGGGCTGAAGGACGCGAAGGCGGGCAGCGGCCGGCTGGCCACCGGCATCGTGCGGCTGGACAAGGGCGCGGGCGATCTGGAGACCGGCTCGCGCCAGGTCGCGGACGGCACCCAGCTGCTCGCCGACAAGGTCAACGGGGTGGCCGCCGACGTCCGCCCGTTCCTGAAGGACAACGGCAAGGCGATCGGCGACACGGCCCGCCTCGTCGCCGACTCCTCGCAGACCGTACGGGACAACCTCGACCTGCTGGTGAAGACGGCGCCCGCCGCCGCCACGGCCGCCCACACGGCCTCCGACGACCTCGCCGAGGTCCACCGCACCCGGTGCGAGGAGCAGCCGCTCCCCGATACAGCCGTCTGCGCGCCGCTGAAGCGGGCCGTGACGGCGGCCGCCGATGTCGCCGCCGTGGCCGACGACGTCAACGTCCTGGTCAAGAACCAGAACGGGGACCTCAAGGCGCTCCGCGGGCAGCTGACCACCCTGCAGAAGCAGGCGGACGCCCTCGCCGAGCGCTCGCCGCGTCTGGACGAGGACCTGGAGAGCGCGGTCAAGAAGATCAACGCGCTCAACACCGGCGCCCACAAGGTCGCCAAGGGCGCGGACCAGCTGCACACCGGGCTGGCCACGGCCAGGACGGGCTCCGCCGAGCTGAACACCGGAGTCGGAGACCTCAAGAAGGGCGCGACGAGTCTCGACAGCGGCCTGATCCGCCTCGGCGACGGTTCGGCCACGCTGGCCAAGGGGCTCGACGACGGGGCCGGGAGGATCCCGGACTACGACAAGAATGACCGCGACGCCCGTACCGAGGTCATGGCCGACCCGGTGCGGCTGGCATCCCAGTCGCTGCACGCGGCTCCGAACTACGGCACCGGCTTCGCCCCCTACTTCATCCCGCTCTCCCTGTGGGTCGGCGCGATGGTGGCGTACATGCTCATCCAGCCGCTGAACCGGCGGGCCCTGGCCGCCGGGGCACCCGCCTGGCGGATCGCCTTCGCGGGCTGGCTGCCGGTGGCCGCGATCGGTCTTCTCCAGGTGGCCGCGCTGATGTCCGTACTGCACTGGGGGCTCGGCCTGCAGATGGCACACGCCGCCGGGACCATCGGCTTCCTGGCCCTGGTCACCTGCTGCTTCGGGGCGATCGTGCAGTGGCTGAACGCCAGGTTCGGGGCGGCCGGCCGCATTCTCGTCCTCGCGGTGCTGATGCTCCAGCTGACCTCGGCCGGCGGCACGTACCCCGTACAGACGAGCCCGGGCTTCTTCAACGCGATCCATCCGTACCTGCCGATGAGTTACATCGTCGAGGGCCTGCGCCGGCTGATCACGGGCGGCGGGCTCGGCCCGGTATGGCAGGGCTGCGCGGTGCTGCTGGCCTTCACCGCCGGAGCGCTCGCGCTGACGGCCCTGTCCGCGCGCCGCAAACAGGTGTGGACCCTGGACCGGCTGCATCCGGAGCTGAGTCTGTGAGCGCTCCGGGACCTGTGAGAATCAGGAGCATGGAAAGCAGTAGCGCCACACGCCGCCAGGCCACCCGGCAGAAGCTCTACGAAGCGGCTGTGACCCTGATCGCCGAGAAGGGGTTCTCGGCGACCACGGTTGACGAGATCGCCGAGCGTGCCGGGGTCGCCAAGGGCACGGTGTACTACAACTTCAAGAGCAAGACCGAGCTCTTCGAGGAGCTGTTGCGCCACGGTGTCGGGCTGCTCACCTCCTCGCTGCGATCGGCGGCGGAGGAGACCGACGAGCGCGGTGGCAGCCGGGTCGAGGCGCTGGACGCCATGATCCGGGCCGGTCTGGTCTTCATCGACCGCTACCCGGCCTTCACCCAGCTGTACGTGGCCGAGCTGTGGCGCACCAACCGCGCCTGGCAGGCCACCCTGCTGGTGGTGCGTCAGGAGGCCGTCGCGGTGGTCGAGGGCGTCCTCAGGGAAGGCGTCGCCGGCGGCGAGCTCAGCGAGGAGATCGACATCCCGCTGACAGCGGCCGCCCTGGTCGGCATGGTGCTGGTGGCGGCACTGGACTGGCAGGCGTTCCAGCCGGAGCGGTCGATCGACGACGTGCACTCCGCGCTGTCCCTGCTGCTGCACGGGCGGGTCAGCGGGCGCTGACCCCGGCCCCGCGAGGGTCCTGAACGCACGAAGGCGCCGGTCCGGCGGAGCTCGATCCCCCCGAGCCCCGCCCGACCGGCGTCTTCCGTGCTGCCGGAGAACCTTCCCCCGTGACCCCGCGTTCCCCCGTGGTCCCGAGTCCTCCGCCGTGCACCCCCGTCCGGAAAGGAGTGCCGCGCCCGCTCCGCCGCCCCGTGCCGGCGGTACCGGCGCAGCGCCCCTTCCGTGGTCCCCACTCTGCCGTCCACGCAGGTCGCACCCCATCCGCTCCCCTACTCATCTCACGTCCTAGGTACGGGTACTCAGCCCTGCGCACCTGCACCCTCCCGCACCCGTACACCACCTGGTTACGATCACCCCCGTGTCCGTACTCCCCCTGGTGTTCACGAGTGGCTGGGCGAGCGGGATCAACGCCTACGCGGTGGTCCTCCTCCTCGGCATCTTCGGCGCGACCGGTGTCACCGACGAGGTGCCCGCCTCGCTGCAGCGCACCGATGTCCTCGTCGTGGCCGGTGTGCTCTTCCTGTGCGAGGTGGTGGCGGACAAGATCCCGTACGTGGACTCGGTCTGGGACACGGCGCACACCGTCATCAGGCCGCTCGCCGGGGCGGTCGTGGCGGCGCTGCTGGCGGGCGAGAGCGGTTCGCTGCCGGAACTCGCCGCGGGGGCCATCGGCGGGTCCACCGCTCTGATGAGCCATCTGGTGAAGGCGGGCACCAGGATGGCGGTCAACACCTCCCCCGAGCCCTTCAGCAATATCGCGGTGAGCATCGCCGAGGACCTCGGGGTCGCCGGAGTCGTCACCTTCGCCATATTCCATCCGTGGATCGCGGCCTCCATCGCCGCGACGCTGCTGGTGCTCGGCCTGGTGATACTGGTCTTCCTGGCCTCCCGGATCCGCCGGTTCCTGCGCCGCAGAGCACAGCGGCGCGAAGAGAGACGCCTGGCGGAGACCGTCTCCCACCGGCCTGACGGCTGAGCTGTCGGCAGCGGCCGTTAGAGTCGCCGGCATGGCACGTATTGCGGTGATCGGCGCCGGCTTGGGCGCGATGTCGGCGGCGGCCCGGCTGGCAGTGGCAGGCCACCGGGTGACGGTGTACGAGCGGTCGGAGACATTCGGCGGATCGGTCGGCCGCCATGCCCTGCACGGCTTCGCGTTCGACACGGGCCCCGGCCTGCTCCATCTTCCGGCCGTCTACCGCGACCTGTTCGTGAAGACCGGCAAGGAACCGCTGGAGCGGTGCGTCACCCTGTCCCAGGTCGATCCGGCGAGCCGTCATGTCTTCGCGGACGGCACGGACGTGTCCCTGCCGAACGCCTCGCGGGCCGGCGTCGTCGCGGCCCTGGACGCCGCGCTCGGCGAGGGCGCGGGCGGCAGCTGGGGGGCGTTCCTCGACCGGGCAGGGGACGCCTGGGACCGGTCCCGTCGCCCCTTGCTGGAGGAGCCCCTGCGCCCCGACTGGCAGGTCCTGACCCGCGATCCGTATCCGGCGCCCGTGCGGCGGCGGCTGCTCCGCCCCTCCCTCCGGGCCGGCACGGTGACGGAGATCGGGTCCTGGGAGCTGGCGGATCCCCGGCTGGCCGCCCTGCTGGACGGGTACGCGCTGTCGTACGGGCTCGATCCGCAGCACGCCCCGGCGAGCACGGCCCTGCTGCCGTACATGGAGGAGACCTTCGGCAGCTGGTACGTCTCCGGCGGCATGCGGGCACTCGCGCAGGCCGTGTACGAACGGTGCCTGGCCCGGAAGGTGGAGTTCGTCTTCGGCGCGGAGGTGGCCCGGGTCCTGGAGAAGGACGGCCGGGCGGCAGGCGTGGAACTGACGGACGGCACGGTCGCGGAGGCGGCTCACGTGGTGCTGGGGGCCCGGCCGCACCCGGGCCTGATGCCCACTCAGGAGCTATGGCAGGACGGCGACGTGACGGTGCAGCCCCGGCCGGAGGGCTCCGCGCCGACGGGCCGGTTCATGGTTCTGCTGTCGCTGCGCGGAGCGCGGTCCGCGGACGCCGTGCACCGGACGCTGGTGCATCCGGCGGACGGGGCGGCGGAGCACGAGGCGTTGTCCGGCGGCCGGCTCGCCGCGCACCCCACGGTGACGGTGCTGCGCCCCGACGATCCCTCGACCCGCCCCGACGAGGCCCACGAGGCCGTGACGCTGACGGCGACCGTCGCCCCGCACGGCCAGGTGGACTGGACGGACGAGGCGTTGCGGGCACGGTTCGCGGACACCCTGATCGACACGGCGAGCGCGGCCGTGCCCGGTCTGCGGGACCGCATCCTGCACAGGGAGGTGCGGACGCCCGCGGAGTCCGAGGCCG